>NZ_JSYE01000002.1:0-40169 GCF_054824025.1 Microbacterium sp. HJ5 | reverse complement strand
GTCGGCGCCTCCGGTCTGCTCGTGTCCGCCGTCGGCCTCGGCTGCAACAACTTCGGGCGGGCGGGAACCCGCACCGAGACGCTCGCAGGCACCCGCGAGGTGCTCGACGCGGCGATCGACGCCGGAGTGACCTTCCTCGACACGGCCGACATGTACGGGAAGGATCCGGGGCTCTCCGAGACGCTCATGGGCGAGGCGCTCCGCGGCCGGCGCGACAGTGTCGTGCTGGCCACCAAGTTCGGCCACTCCGGACGCGACATGGGCTACGGCGTGTCCGGAGCGAAGGGGTCGCGGTCGTACGTGCGACGCGCGGTGGAGGCATCCCTCTCCCGCCTTCAGACCGACTGGATCGACCTCTACCAGCTGCACACGCCCGACCCCGCGACACCGATCGAGGAGACCCTCGATGTGCTCGCCGACCTCGTGCGCGAGGGCAAGGTGCGCTACATCGGCCACTCGAACCTGTCGGGCTGGCAGATCGCCGAGGCGCACTACGTCGCGGCCGAGCGCGCCGGCGTGCCGTTCGTGTCGGCGCAGAACCACTACAGCCTGCTCGCGCGGGCGGCCGAACGCGAGGTGCTGCCCGCGTCGGAGCGCTTCGGGCTGGGCTTCCTGCCGTACTTCCCGCTGCACAACGGGCTGCTGACCGGCAAGTTCACGCGCGACCACGCGCCCGCGGACTCGCGGATCATGCGCCAGCGGCAGCACGTGTGGGCGGAGGCGCCGTGGGATGCGCTCGAGGCGTTCCAGGCGTTCTGCGACGCGCGCGGCATCACGATGCTGCAGGCGACCTTCGGCTGGCTGCTGGCGAAGCCCGTGCTGGCGAGCGTGATCGCCGGGGCGACGAGCCCCGAGCAGGTGCGGGCCAATGCCCGGGCCGCCTCGGCCTGGTCGCCGACCGCCGCCGATGTCGCCGCGATCGACGAGCTGTTCCCTCTGCCGGAGGACCCGGGCGCGAAGGTCTGACCCGCGGGCGCGGACAGCACGGTCCGGTCGTTCGCCGAGGGCGTACGAGGACGCTTGTCACCCACGCGCGGCCAGGCGTAGCGTCGCTCTCTGTGCGCAGGCCGCTCGCGCGGCGCCGACGGCGCACCGAAAGGACCGTGGTGCTCGGCAAGCTCCTGGTGCGGTATCTGCGCCCAGCGTGGGCGCTCATCATCGCCGTCGTGGTGTTCCAGTTCGCCCAGTCGACCGCGTCGCTCCTGCTGCCGACGCTGAACGCCGCCATCATCGACAACGGCGTCGTGACCGGTGACATCCCCTACATCTGGCAGACCGGCGGCGTGATGCTGGGGATCAGCCTGGTGCAGGTCGTGTGCGCCATCGTCGCGGTGTACTTCGGCTCGCGCCTCGCGATGGGGATGGGGCGCGACCTGCGCGGTGACCTCTTCCACCGCGTCGTCGACTTCTCGCAGCGCGAGGTGGGCCAGTTCGGCGCACCGTCGCTCATCACCCGCAACACCAACGACGTGCAGCAGGTGCAGATGCTCGTGCAGGTGTCGGCGACGCTGATGGTCTCGGCGCCGATCCTCGCCATCGGCGGCGTCATCTTCGCGGTGCGCCAGGACGCAGGCCTCTCGTGGCTCATGGCCGTCGCGATCCCCGTGCTGCTGGTGATCGTCGGGCTGATCGTCTGGCGCATGGTTCCGGCGTTCACGAAGATGCAGAAGCGCATCGACCGGGTGAACCAGATCATGCGGGAGCAGCTCACCGGCATCAGGGTCGTCCGCGCGTTCGTGCGCGAGCGCGAGGAGCAGGCGCGGTTCGAGCGGGCGAGCGCCGACGTCCAGGAGACCGCGCTGCGCGCCGGCAACCTCATCGCCCTCATGTTCCCGGCCGTGATGCTGGTCATGAACGTCTCGAGCGTCGCGGTGATCTGGTTCGGCGCGTTCCAGGTGCAGGACAACGGCGTCGAGATCGGCACGCTGTTCGCGTTCCTGCAGTATCTGATGCAGATCCTCATGGGCGTCATGATGGCGACCTTCATGTTCGTGATGATCCCGCGCGCGGCGGTCTGCGCGAATCGCATCGGCGAGGTGCTCGAGACGGCGCCGTCGGTCTCGGCTCCCACGGTCGCGGCATCCGCTCCCGTCCCCGCGGGCCGGGTCGAGTTCGACGGCGTCGACTTCGCGTACCCCGGCGCCGACGAGGCCGTGCTCCACGACCTGACCTTCACCGTCGAGCCGGGCACGACGACCGCGATCATCGGCTCCACCGGAGCAGGCAAGACCACGCTCATCGGCCTGGTGGCGCGCCTGTTCGACGTCACCGAGGGGTCGGTGAAGGTCGACGGCGTCGACGTCCGCGCATACGACCCGGACGAGCTGTGGCAGCGGATCGGCCTCGTGCAGCAGCGGGCGTTTCTGTTCTCGGGGACCATCGCGTCGAACCTCCGGTACGGCAACGGCGAGGCGACCGACGACGACCTGTGGAATGCGCTGGACCTCGCCCAGGCGAAGGAATTCGTGGCGGCCCTGCCCGAGGGCCTCGAGGCGCCGATCGCACAGGGCGGCACGAACGTCTCCGGTGGGCAGCGGCAGCGGCTCGCGATCGCGCGAGCGCTGGTCAAGCGGCCCGAGGTCTACATCTTCGACGACTCGTTCTCGGCGCTGGATCTGGCGACGGATGCCGCGCTCCGGCGCGCACTCGACATGCAGCTGCCCGATGCGACGAGGATCGTGGTCGCGCAGCGGGTCTCCACGATCCGTCACGCCGATCAGATCGTCGTGCTCGACCACGGACGGATGGTCGGCCTCGGCACCCACGACGAGCTCGTCGAGACGTGCGAGACCTACATCGAGATCGTCGAGTCCCAGCTCGCGGCGGAGGCGGCATGAGCGGCCAGCAGAGCGCGCTCCGGCGCATGCCGATGCAGCGCGGCCCCATGGGACAGGTCGGCGGCGGCGAGAAGGCGCAGAACTTCGGTCCGAGCGCGAAACGGCTGCTGAACACGCTCCGCACCGACATGCCGGCGCTCATCGTCGTGCTCGTGTTCTCGGTGATGTCGGTGGTGCTCACCGTCGTCGGCCCGAAGCTGCTCGGCGATGCGACGAACGTGGTGTTCGCGGGCTTCGTCTCGCTCAACGTCCCGCCGGACATGACGAAGCAGCAGATCATCGACGGCCTGACCGCAGAGGGCGACGTCGACCGGGCGAACCTGATCGCCTCGACCGACTTCGTGCCCGGCGCGGGCGTCGACTTCGAGCAGCTGGCGTGGATCCTCGCCGCCGTCCTCGCCGTCTACGTGCTCGCGAGCGTCTTCGGCTGGCTGCAGGCGCGCATCCTCAACGGCGTCGTGCAGCGAGCGATGCACCGCCTTCGCCTCCAGGTCGAGGACAAGGTCCATCGTCTGCCCCTGTCGTACTTCGACAAGGTCCAGCGCGGCGAGCTGCTGAGTCGCGTCACCAACGACGTCGACAACATCGGTCAGACGATGCAGCAGACGCTGTCTCAGGTCGTGATCTCGCTGCTCACCGTCATCGGAGTGCTGGTCGCGATGTTCCTCATCTCGCCGCTGCTGGCGGTGATCGCACTCGTCACGATCCCTCTCACCCTCGTTGTGACGGTGCTGGTCGCGAAGCGCTCGCAGAAGCTCTTCGTCGCGCAGTAGAAGCACACCGGCACCCTCAACGCCCGAGTCGAGGAGACCTTCTCGGGGCACTCCATCGTGAAGGTGTTCGGCCACCAGAAGGAGGTAGAGGCCGACTTCCGCGCCGAGAACGACGAGCTGTACAAGGCGAGCTTCGGCGCCCAGTTCATCTCGGGCGTGATCATGCCGTCGATGATGTTCATCGGGAACCTCGTCTACGTCGCGATCGCGGTCGTCGGCGGGCTGCAGGTCGCCGCCGGCCTGCTGTCGATCGGCGACGTGCAGGCGTTCATCCAGTACTCGCGCCAGTTCACGCAGCCGCTCAGCCAGCTCGGCTCGATGGCCAATCTGCTCCAGTCGGGCGTCGCGAGCGCCGAGCGGGTGTTCGAGCTGCTCGACGAGTCGGAGGAGGATCCCGACGCGGATCCCGCCGAGTCCGCGCCCGAGTCGGCGAGCCACCTGGCGTTCGAGGACGTCTCGTTCCGCTACGCCGCCGACACGCCGCTCATCGACGACCTGTCGCTGGCGGCGGAGCCCGGCAGCACCGTCGCGATCGTGGGGCCCACCGGCGCGGGGAAGACGACGCTGGTCAACCTCATCATGCGCTTCTACGACGTCGACGGCGGGCGCATCACCCTCGACGGCGTCGACACGCGCCGCATGACCCGAGACGACCTGCGCGCGCGCACCGGCATGGTGCTGCAGGACACGTGGCTCTTCTCCGGGACCATCCGCGAGAACATCGCGTACGGGCGGCCGGATGCGACGGAGTAGGAGATCGTCGAGGCCGCCACGGCGGCGTACGTCGACCGGTTCGTGCACGCGCTCCCGGACGGGTACGACACCGTGCTCGACGACGAGGCGACGAACCTGAGCGTCGGCGAACGGCAGCTCGTGACGATCGCGCGCGCGTTCCTGGCCGACCCGCGCATCCTGATCCTCGACGAGGCGACGAGCTCGGTCGACACGCGCACCGAGCTGCTCATCCAGCGCGCGATGTCGCGCCTGCGCGCCGACCGCACGGCATTCGTCATCGCGCACCGCCTCTCCACCATCCGCGATGCCGACCTCATCCTCGTGATGGAGTCCGGGTCGATCGTGGAGCAGGGCACGCACGACGAGCTGCTCGCTGCGCGCGGCGCGTACCGGCGGCTGTACAACGCCCAGTTCGAGGCGCCCATGGACGAGGAGGTGCTCGACGGTCCGGTGGCCGTCGGAGCGCCCGCTCCCGGCGCGTCGGCGACGGCCGCCGCCGAGGGTGCGGGGGACGAACCCACTAGTATGTGAGGACGCGCCAGGCCGCCGGGCCGCGCGAAACTCGACCGGGAGGACAGGGGCGTGCCCGAGGTTTCCACCCAGTCGCACACGGTCACCCTGTCGGGCCAGCCGCTCGAGCTGAGATGGGCCGCCGTCACCGACACAGGCCGTCGCCGCGAGGTCAACCAGGACGCCATGTTCGCGTCGTACCCGCTTTTCGTCGTCGCCGACGGCATGGGCGGGCACGTCGGCGGCGAGATCGCCAGCGCGAGCACGATCGACCGGCTCAAGATGATGACGGATGCCGGAACCGTCACGCCCAAGGCGATCGAGAAGGCCCTCGTGCGCGCCGTCAAGGACATCGCCTCGCACCCCGAGGCGACCGACGACGGCACCGGCACCACGCTGACCGGCGTCTACCTCGACACCGCCGGCGAGGCGCCGCACTGGGTGACCCTCAACATCGGCGACTCCCGGGTGTACCTGGTGCGCGACGGGGCGATCGTGCAGATCACCACAGACCACTCGGTGGTGCAGGAACTGATCGCCTCGGGGCGCCTCAGCCCGGAAGAGGCCGAGAACCACCCCTACGGCAACGTCATCACGCGCGCCGTGGGGCCGAGCGAGGGGGTCACGCCCGACTACGTGCGGCTCGACGTGGCAGAGGGCGACCGCTTCGTCATCTGCTCCGACGGGCTCACGAAAGAGCTCACCGACTACGGCATCCGTCACTTCCTCGACGAGAATGCCGACCCCGCCGACGCGGTGACGGCGATGCTCGACGCCGCTCTCGAGAACGGCGGCCGCGACAACATCACCATCATCGTCCTCGACGTCGGGACGGCTCCCGCCGCGTCCGACCCCGACACCGATCCGCGCGCCGCGACGCCGCGGGCTGCCGCGGACGACCACGAGGCTGCCGACGCCGACGGCTCCTCCACAGCCTCCGACTGACACGCCCGCGTCCACGGCTCTCGACGGACCCGCTCGCCCGGGCCGCATGGGCGCCTCTACTTGAAGTGTGCCCTTCGCCCCGCGTCTGACCGAGTCCGCCCCGCCGATCGCCGCCGTCGACAGCCCCCTCGACGCCGAGACGCTGACCCTTCCCGCCGCGTGGACCCCGCCTCCCCGCCCGCCTCTGCCGGTGGTGGCGGCGATCGTGCCGGTCGTCGGAGCGATCGGGCTGTGGCTCGTGACCGGTTCGGTGCTGTCGCTGTGGCTCGCGGCGCTCGGACCACTGATCGCCTTCGCGACGATGGCCGACGCGGCGCGCAGCGCGCGCCGCGATCGGCGCCGCCACGACGCCGAGACAGCACGTGTCCGCGGAGAGGTCGCGCGTGCGGTGACCGCTCGCCACGACGCCGAGCGGCGGCGCCTGTGGGCGCGGCATCCGGATGTCGCGTCCTTCCTCGCACGCGAGGACGAGATCTGGCGGGGTACGCCCGGCCGCTCCGACGCGCTGGTGATCGGCGAGGGCGAGACGTCGAGCGCCGTGCGCGTGAGCGGCGGAGAGGGGGATCCGGATGCCGCGTCCCTCCGGGCCCGCGCGAGCAGACTCGCGCATGCGCCGGTGACCGTCTCGGCGACGCGCGGGGTCGTGGTGGTCGGCGGCGATGCCGTGGCGGGCGCCGTGCAGCGCGCCCTCGCCGTGCAGCTGTGCATGGCGACGCCGCCGGGGGACCTGGCGATCGTGGGGGCGCTGCCCGCCGGCCTCGCGTGGGCCGAGGCTCTCCCGCATCGCTCCGTCGGCGCTCCTCGTCGGCTGGGGCTCGTGGAGCCGGGCGGCGCCGTCCCGCCGGAGGCCGACGTGGTGATCGCGCGGCGCGCGCCGGGCGAGCCGCTGCCGCCGCAGTGCGGTGCCGTGCTGACAGTGCGGGCGCCCGGCGCCGCGACCGTGGAGCAGAACGGCGAGACGGCGAGCGTGAGCGTCGAAGGACTCGCAGCCGAACAGGCGGCCGCGCTCGCGGTCATGCTCGCCGAACGGGCGGAGCGCGTGCTCGGCATCCGCGCGCGCAGCGACAGCCCGATCGCGCTGGCCGACATCGTCGGCGACGCGCCGGCCGATCGCGCCGGCACGCTCGCCGCCGCGATCGGGGTCGAGGGCCACACGCCGGCGGTCGTCGACCTCGTCTCCGACGGGCCTCACGCAGTCGTCGCAGGCGTCACCGGCTCGGGCAAGAGCGAGCTGCTGATCACGTGGATCCTCTCCCTGTGCCGTTCCCGCACCACGAGCGAGGTGACCTTCCTCCTGGCCGACTTCAAGGGCGGCACCGCATTCGACGCGCTCGCCGAGGTGCCCCACGTCACCGGCGTGATCACCGACCTCGACGGCGCGGGCGCACGCCGGGCGATCGAGAGCCTGCGGGCGGAGGTGCGCGTGCGCGAAGCCGCCATCGCCGGAGCGGGGGCCCGTGACATCCTCGATCCGCGGGTGGCGCTGCCGCGGCTGGTCGTGGTGGTCGACGAGTTCGCCGCGCTGCTCGGCGACCATCCCGAGCTGCACGCGGTGTTCGCGGACGTCGCCGCGCGCGGGCGCGCCCTCGGCATCCATCTGGTGCTCGGCACGCAGCGGGCGTCCGGCGTGATCCGCGACAGCCTCCTGGCCAACTGTCCACTGCGGATCAGCCTGCGCGTGACCGATCCCGCCGACAGCCGGAGCGTGCTCGGCACAGACGATGCCGCCCTGCTGCCCGGGGGAGCGGACGGTCGCGGTTCGGCGTACGTGCGCCGGGCCGGCGACACGAGGCCCCGCCCCGTCCGCATCGCGATGTCCGACTCAGGAGACGTCGCGGCGGCGATCGCCCGCGCGGGCGACGGTGCGCCGCGTCGGCCGTGGCTCCCCGCTCTCCCGTCCCGGATCACGCTCGACGAGCTCGTTCCGCGGTCGTCGTCGGGCGGGTTCATCCTCGGACTCGCCGACGAACCCGCGTTCCAGCGCCAGCGGGTGGCGACGATCGACACGACTGATCGGGGTCTTCTGGTGCTCGGCGGCGCAGGGTCGGGGACCACCAACGCCGTGACCCTCGTCGCCGCGCAGGCCGGCGCGCGGGCGATACGCGTCCCCGCTGAACCCGAAGCACTGTGGGACTCCCTCGCCGCGCTCGCCGCCGAGCCGCCCCCACCCGGGAGCGTCGTCTGCATCGACGATCTCGACGCCGTGGCCACGCGCCTTCCTCCGGACCACGCACAGGTGGTGCTCGAGCGCGTGGAGGAGCTGCTGCGGCGCGCCGGCGCCCTCGGCATCCTGGTCGTCGCCGGCGCGCACAGGCTGGCGGGGGCGACGTCCCGCCTGGCCGATCTGTTCCCGCGGCGGCTCCTGCTCCCGTTCCCCGCCCGAGCCGACCACCTCGCCGCCGGCGGCGACCCGGCGAGCTTCGTCTCGGGCGCTCCCGCCGGGCGCGGTGTCCTCGACGGCGTCGACCTGCAGGTCGTCCTCTCGCCCGCCCTGGGCGTCTCGCCCACGCGCGAAGCCGCCGAATGGCACCCGCGCGCGCGGCTGACCGGCTTCGTGACCCGCCGATCGCCCGTCGCACGCGCCGCTCTCGCCGTGTGGGAGTCGGGCGGGATCCGCACCGCGTCGGTCGACGGGTACACGGCCGACCCATCGGTCTCGGCCGACGCGCCCGTGGTGCTCGTGGGCGAGCCCGATGACTGGCAGCGGCACTGGCGGCTCCTCGCCGACATCCGCGGTGACCACGACCTGGCGATCGACACGTCCTGCGCCGCGGAGTTCCGACTGCTGACCGGCACGCGCTCCTTGCCGCCGCACTGCGAGGCGGGCAGCGGCAGAGCGTGGCTGGTGTCGGGCGGAGCCGAGGCCGTGCGCATCGTCCTTCCCCGCGGGGAAGTCCGGCCGAACCGTCATCCGTGGCGCCCTTGACCCTCTTCCGGGCGCGCCATAGCTTCGCAGTTGTGTCTACAACCCCCATCGATCTCGAACGGCCGGCAGGCAAAGGACTCGCAGCAGGGACGCTCGGACTCTGGGGCTCGACGGTCATCGGCCTCGCCTCCACCGCCCCCGTCTATTCGCTGGTCGCGACGCTCGGCTTCGTCGTGCTCGCGGTCGGCGCTCAGGCGCCGATCGCCTTCGTCATCGCCTTCGTGCCGATGCTGTTCATCGCCTTCGCGTACCGCGAGCTCAACAACGCCGTGCCCGACTGCGGCACGACGTTCACCTGGGGCACGAAGGCCTTCGGTCCCTGGGTGGGCTGGCTCGGCGGCTGGGGAGTCGCCGTCGCCGGCATGGTCGTGCTGGCGAACCTCGCGCAGATCGCCGGCATCTACTTCTGGGCGCTGGTCGACGGGATCGTCCGCTCGCCCGACGAGGCGCTGCTGGCAGACAACGTCTCCGTCGTGACAGCGACCGGCGTCGTGTTCATCGCCGCCATGACGTGGGTGAGCTGGCGCGGGGTGGAGATCGGCGAGCGCATCCAGAACGTGCTTCTCGCCATCCAGTACGCGGCACTGGCCCTCTTCGTGGTCGCGGCGCTGTGGCACTTCTTCGCCGGGTCCGCCCCCGACGCGACCCCGTTCGACTGGTCGTGGTTCAACCCGTTCGCCTTCACGGAGTGGTCCGGCTTCATCGAGGCGATCCTGCTCGCGCTGTTCATCTACTGGGGATGGGACACCTGCCTGGCCCTCAACGAGGAGACCAAGGACCCCAAGCGCATCCCCGGCCGGGCGGCGCTGCTGACGACCGTCATCCTGCTCGTCACCTACGTCGGCGTCACGGTCGCCGCGATGATGTACGCGGGGCTGGGCGACTCGGGCACCGGCCTCGGCAACGAGGCGAACGCCGACGACTTCTTCCTCGCCATCAAGGACGGACTCCTCGGCCCGCTCGGGTGGGTGCTCGTCGTCTCCGTGATGATCTCGGCCATCTCGTCGACGCAGACCACGATCCTGCCGACGGCGCGAGGCACCCTCGCGATGGCCGCGTACAAGGCGCTCCCACGGCGGTTCGCCACCGTTCATCCGCGCTACAAGACCCCGTCGTTCTCGACGATCGTCATGGGAGTCGTGGCCATCGTCTACTACGTGGGCATGACGCTCATCAGCGACAACATCCTCCAGGACTCGATCCTGTCGCTCGGTCTCGCGATCGCCTTCTACTACGGCATCACGGGCTACGCGTGCGTCTGGTACTTCCGTCGCGAGCTGTTCACGTCCCCGCGGAACTTCTTCTACAAGTTCCTCTTCCCGCTGCTCGGTGCGCTCATGCTCACCTACGCGTTCGTCCAGTCGGCCATCGACATGTACGACCTCGATTACGGCTACGGCGGCGGGCTGTGGGGGATCGGCAGCACCTTCCTCATGGGGATCGGCGCTCTCGCCTTCGGCGTGCTGCTGATGTTCCTGTGGTTCTTCTTCCCGCGGGCCAAGCCGTTCTTCCGCGGCGAGAGCCTCAATCGCGAGACGCCGGTCCTGGTGCCGGAGGACCCCGCCGACTTCAGCCGATCGATCGACGGCGGGCTGGCCTGAACGGAGCGCGGACGGGCCGCGGCGACGATCCGGTAACGGTTCGCCGCGCGGCTCGGCCCGTCGCCCTAGGATGACAGCGCCCGACACCCACCGGAACACGAAGGGAGACCGTGATGGCCGTTCTTGCAGCGCGCCCTGCCCGCATCCCTTTCCCCGAGGTCACCGTCTGACGCAGTAGGTGGCCTCCGCTCCGGAGCATCCCTACATGTCATACGACCCCTTCGGCGGATCCGCCGAGTCCCTGCAGTTTCTCGACGCCGAGCCCGGCCCCGGTCAGCGATGGTCCACGTGGCCGTCGTCTTCGCCGACCGAGCGCGGCCCGCTGCCGCACCCGACGTGGCTCGAGACGTCGGCCGCCGCCTTCGACACCGAGCTCGGCATCGTCAAGACAGGCAAGGAGGCGGACGTCTTCCTGCTCGAACGTGCCCTGCCCGGTCAGGACGGCTGTCTCATCGCGGCGAAGCGCTATCACGGCAGCGATCACTCCGACTTCGAGCGCTCGCACCGCTACGAGGAGGGCCGCCGGATGCGCAACACGCGCGATGCCCGCGCCGTCGCGGGCAGGTCGTCCTACGGAAGGACCGTCGCCGCGGCGCACTGGGCGTCGAGCGAGTTCGCAGCGCTCCGCACCGCGTGGTCGGCGGGCATCCCGGTCCCGTACCCGGTGCAGCTGAGCGGCACCGAGCTGCTGATGGAGTTCATCGGGCACGGACGCACAGCCGCCCCTCGGCTCGCGCAGGTGCGGCTCACGCAGCGGGAGTGCGACGACGCGTTCGCTCAGGTCGCCGCGATCCTCGCCTCCTTCGCGCGCAGCGGCCACGCACACGGCGACCTGTCGGCCTACAACCTGCTGCTCCACGAGGGCCGCGTGGTGGTGATCGATCTGCCCCAGCTGGTCGACTTGGCCGCCAACCCCGGCGGGCTCGACTTCCTCTACCGAGACGTCGTCAACGTGTGCACGTGGTTCCGGCGCAGGGGAGCGGATGCCGACTCCGAGACGCTCTTCGCCAACCTCGTGGCCCAGCTCTGGTGAGCCGGGCCACGAGCGTCGACGGTGTCAGGCGAGCGCCGCCTCGAGCGGCGCCAGGTCCATGCCGTGCGCCGTGGCGACGCCGGCGTTGACCACCCGGCCGCCCACCGTGTTGAGGCCGCCTGCGAGCGCGGCATCCGCTCGCAGAGCCTCCTGCCAGCCGCGCCGGGCGATCTGGCGGATGTAGGGGAGGGTCGCGTTCGTGAGCGCCGAGGTGGACGTGTTGGGCACGGCGCCGGGCATGTTGGCGACGCAGTAGAACACGCTGCCGTGCACAGGGAAGGTCGGGTCGGCGTGCGTCGTGGGCCGGGTGTCCTCGAAGCAGCCGCCCTGGTCGACCGCGATGTCGACGAGCACGCTGCCCGGGCGCATGCGCGACACCATCTCGTTGGTCACGAGCTTGGGCGCCTTGGCGCCGGGGATCAGCACCGAGCCGATCACGAGGTCGGAGTCGACGACGGCCTTGTCGAGGTCGAACGGGTTGGACGCCGCGGTCTTGATGCGGCCCTGGAAGTGGTCGTCGAGGTAGCGGAGGCGCTGAACGTTGGTGTCGAACACGGTCACGTCGGCGCCCATGCCGACGGCGATGACCGCGGCGTTCGCGCCCGCCACGCCGCCGCCGATGACGGTCACGCGCGCCGGGCGGGTGCCGGGCACGCCCGACATCAGGAGCCCGAGGCCTCCGGCGGAGCGCATGAGTGTCGCAGCGCCGACGGTCGGAGCGAGCCGGCCGGCGACCTCGCTCATGGGAGCCAGCAGCGGCAGGCCGCCGCCGGCGATCTGGACCGTCTCGTATGCGATGGCCGTCACACGGTCGGCGACGAGCCGGTCGGTGAGAGGCCGGTCGGCGGCGAGGTGGAGGTAGGTGAACAGCACCAGGTCGTCGCGGAAGTACTGGTACTCGCTCGCGATCGGCTCCTTGACCTTGAGCAGCAGCTCCGCGCGCGCCCAGACGTCGGCGGCGTCGTCGAGCAGGGTCGCTCCCGCAGCCTCGTACTCGGCGTCGGGCATGGAGGAGCCGACGCCGGCGCCGCGCTGCACGAAGACCTCGTGGCCGGCCGCGACGAGATCGTGGACGCCCGCGGGGGTCAAGGCCACCCGGTACTCGTTGTTCTTCACCTCGGTGGGGACGCTGATCCTCATCGTGTGATCCTTTCCGCTCCGCCGTTGGAGCGCTCGGGCTCCTTGTGGGAGCGCCTCTAGAAAGCGGGGCGGATCGCCCCGACATCCTGCCCGCCGCCGCTGATCGACAGGGGAAGCTTCTGCATGGTCGCGGTCACGTCGGACGCCGGCAGAGCCCCGGCCCGCTCGAGCAGCCGCAACGCGACCGCCGTCGCCGCCCGACCGCTGCCGTCGAGCATCTTCAAGGCGACCGTCGTGCCGTCCGGCGCGACCATCACCATGACGCCCTCGGCGCCGCCCTTCGCGAATACGCCGAGGCTCTCGATCGCGATCGTGTCGGGCCGTCCGGGGCCGTCGATCGTCCACGGGCTCTCACGCACCGCCTGAACGAGGGCTCCGGCGCTGCGGTGCAGTGCGAAGGGCGAGGTGGTCGAGGAGTTGCCGATGCGGTGGATCGCGCGCGCGAGACCGAAGAGGGTCGTGGCGTACACCGGTGCGCCGCAGCCGTCGATCGCGGTGGCCGCGGTCTTCTCGCCGAGGAGGCGTTCGACGACCTCGCGGACATGGAGCTGGAGCGGATGCTCGGGCGAGAGGTAGCCCGCCGGGTCCCAGCCGTTGGTGACGCAGGTCAGGAGCATCGCCGCGTGCTTGCCGGAGCAGTTCATGCGGACACGCGACGGCTCGGCACGGTCGCGCACCAGCTCGTCGCGCGTCGCGGTGTCACCCGGCCATGCGGGCGGGCACCCGAGGTCCTCCTCGCCCAGACCGGCCGCCGCGAGGATGTCGCGCACGACGGCCACATGACGGTCGGTGCCGAGTGGCTCGCGGTCGCAAGGGCCAGCCGCTCCCCCTCGAGCGGAGCGCCGGCCGAGAGGCACGCGAGCGCCTGGAGGGGCTTGAGACTCGAGCGGGGGAGGACCAGCGACGTGGGGTCGCCGAGCTTCGCGGCGATCGTTCCGTCGGGCGCGAGCACGACCGCGATCCCGGAGTGACGGGACTCGACGAATCCGCTGCGGTCGACGACGGCGAGCTCGACGGCGTCGGCTGCGGCGAAGGTCTGCGGCACCCGGCAAGCCTACCGCCGCGGCTCGGCGCCACCGCATGACAGACTGTGCACATGTGGGGAGAGCATCGATACTCCGTCCGGACGACGTGGACCGGAGATCGGGGCACCGGCACCTCCGGGTACCGTGACTACGACCGGGCGGTGACGATACGGATCGACGGCAAGCCCGAGCTGCTCGCCTCGTCCGACAAGCCGTTCCGCGGCGATCCGAGCCGCTGGAATCCAGAGGATCTGCTTCTGGCTTCCCTGAGCGAATGCCACCTTCTGTCGTACCTGCACGCGTGCGTCCAGGCCGGCGTCGTCGTCGTCGCCTACGAGGACGACGCGTCGGGGCTCATGGTGGAGGACGGTCACGGCGGCGGCGCGTTCCGCGAGGTGGTGCTGAGGCCGCGCGTGACCGTCGCCGAGGCATCGATGACGGATGCCGCGACCGCCGCGCACGCGCAGGCGAACGCATGGTGCTTCATCGCCAACTCGGTGAATTTCCCGGTGCGCCACGAGCCGACGATCGAGGTCGCCGCTCCCTGACGCTCGGGTCAGCGCCGCTCGTGAGGCAGGACCTGCTTGATGCGGTCGATCGGGTTCTGCGCCGGCGCCTCGTTGTAGGCGTTCGCGAGCTCCTGACCCGACAGCGCGTGGATCGCGGCCATGATGTCGTCGGTCGCGAGGCGCCGCGCCCTGCCCGAGGTCGCGGGACCGTGGTGCGCGAGGTCGAGGGGCTCGCCGAACTTCACCGTCACCCGGTGCTTGACCGACGGGAGCTTCGCGCCGACCGGCATGACGGCGTCGGTGCCGATCAGGCCCACCGGCACGACCGGCGCGCCGGTCTGCAGGGCCAGGAACGCCACGCCGGTGCGCCCCTTGTAGAGACGGCCGTCGAGCGAGCGGGTGCCTTCGGGATAGAGCGCGACGGCCTTTCCCTGCTCGAGCAGCACTCGCTGCTGATCGAGGGCGTCGAGGGCCGCCTGGCCGGCGCCGCGCTTGACGGGGATCGCGCCGATCGCCGTGAAGAACTCCTTCGACGCCCAGCCCTTGAGGCCCGGGCCGTCGAAGTAGCTGGCCTTCGCCAGGAAGTGGACGGGCCGCGGCGCGGCGACGGGGATCGCGATCGAGTCGAGGAAGGACAGGTGATTGCTGGCGAAGATGACCGGACCGGACTTGGGCACGAGGGAACGCCCCTCGAGGTGGGGCCGGTACAGCACGCGCGCGAGCGGGGTGAGCACGAAGCGCCCGAGGAAGTACGTCGCGCCCATCCGCGTCACCGGCGCCGCCGGGTCTTCCGGTGCGTCGACGGCCGGTTCGGACGCGTCGGGCACGAGGTCGGAAGTCACCCGTAGAGGGTACCCCTCATTCCATTCCGGTATCGGCATGGCAGGTTCTCAGCGCAGTCAGAGGAAAGATGCGAAAGGATGGGACCTCCCCTTGTTTTCGACCAGAGGTTCCACCGTGCGCATTCGCCCGCTCGCCGCTCTGTCCGTCGCCGCGCTGTCGGCCCTTCTTCTCGCGGGCTGCTCGAGCGCCGCGCCGGAAGCGACCCCCACGGCCGACGCCACCGGCGCCGACCTGTGCGCCTCCGCCGCGCCCGACGGTGACGTCGTCGGCACGATCACGGTCGGCGGCGAGGTGGGCGAGTCCGCGACGGCCGAGTTCACCGCTCCGCTCGAGGTCGAGAGCGCCGAGCGCACCGTCGTCGTCGAGGGCGACGGCACCGCCATCGCCGACGGCGACTACGTCTCGTACGCTCTGGCGGTCTTCGACGCGTCGACGGGGGAGTCCCTCCAGGAGGCCGGATTCGGCGACGCGCCCCTCCCGGCCATGCCCATCACGATCGGCTCCGGCGCGGACGCCTACTTCGGCTGCGCGACCGAGGGCTCGCGCATCGCGATGACGGTCCCGGCCAGCGGCGAAGGAGCCGCGCAGATCTACGTGATCGACGTGCTCGAGGTCACGCCGGCCGACGAGTGGTGCGCCGTGACCGAGCCCGGTCCCGACTTCCCGAGCGTCGAGTTCTCCGGCGAGGGCGTGCCCACCGTCACGATCCCCGACGCCGACGCCCCCGCCGACGTCCAGCTCGAGGTGCTCGAAGAGGGCGACGGCGACGTGGTCGAGCCGGGCGACAGCGTCACGGTGAACTACACCGGCGTCAAGTGGAGCGACGGCAGCGTCTTCGACTCCAGCTGGGAGAGCGGCACGCCCGCGACCTTCACGACCACCGGTGTCGTGACCGGCTTCCAGCGTGCGCTCGAGGGTCAGACGGTCGGGTCGACCGTCCTCGTGTCGATGCCGCCGGCGTGCGGCTACGGCGAGGCCGGGTCGAGCGAGCACGAGCTCGCCGGCGAGACGCTGGTCTTCGTGGTGAACATCATCGAGGCGACCCGCCCGTAAGGCGGTCCGCCCGTAGGCTGATCCGATGCGACGCGTCCTCGTCCTCGGCTCGACCGGATCCATCGGCACTCAGGCGCTCGACGTCATGAGGTCGAATCCGGCCCGATTCGAGGTCGTGGGCTTGTCCGCGGGCTCGAACCGCGACGCGCTGCAGAGCCAGGCCGAGGAGTTCGGCGTCGAGCACGTCGCGCTCGGTGCCGCCGAGGCGGAGCAGCTGGTGCGCGACGTCGAGGCCGACGTGGTGCTCAACGGCATCACCGGCTCGGTGGGCCTCGGACCGACCCTCGCCGCCCTCGAATGCGGTCGCACCCTCGCGCTGGCCAACAAGGAGTCGCTGATCGTCGGCGGCGACCTCGTGACGGCGATCGCGCAGCCGGGCCAGATCGTCCCGGTGGACTCGGAGCACTCGGCGATCGCCCAGGCGCTGCGCTCGGGGTCGCGCGCCGAGGTGCGCCGGCTCGTCCTGACGGCGTCGGGCGGCCCGTTCCGCGGGCGGTCGCGCGCCTCACTCGCCGATGTGACGCCCGACCAGGCGCTCGCGCACCCCACGTGGGACATGGGCAGAGTCGTGACGACGAACTCCGCCACGCTGGTGAACAAGGGGCTCGAGGTCATCGAGGCGCATCTGCTGTTCGGCGTGCCATACGCCGAGATCGACGTCGTCGTGCACCCGCAGTCCATCGTCCACTCGATGGTCGAGTTCACCGACGGGTCGACCATCGCCCAGGCGTCGCCTCCCGACATGCGGCTGCCCATCTCGCTCGGCCTCGACTGGCCGAACCGGGTCGCCGGCGTCGGACGACCGCTCGACTGGACGGCCGCGACGGCGTGGACCTTCGAGCCCCTCGACGACGACGCGTTTCCCGCCGTGCGGCTCGCCAAGCGGGTCGGCCGCGCCGGCGGCACCTATCCGGCGGTGTTCAACGCGGCGAACGAGCAGGCCGTCGACGCCTTCCACGAGGGTCGGCTCAGCTTCCCGGGCATCGTCGACACGGTCGACCGGGTGGTCGACGCCCACGAGGCGCCCGGCGCCCTCACCCGCGAGTCGCTCGCCGAGGCGGAGCGGTGGGCGAGGGAGACCGCCGACAAGGCGATCGCCGCGGCTGCCTGACTGCGCGGAGTGCGCTCAGGCCTCGGGGTACGCCGGACGCTCCGGGTCGGATGCCGGGGTCTCGTCCGCGGGATACGGCACCGGCCAGTGCGGGTCGGGCACGGCCCAGCCCGCGCCGCGCAGCGCCCGTCGGGCGAGCTCGCGCGCCGAGTAGGGGGTGCGGATGCCGCGGATGTCGCGGTAGTCCTGGTGACCGGGCCCGGCCCAGAGGATCGCGTCTCCGTCGCCGACGAGCGCGACCGCCTCGAGGATGGCCCGCTCGGGCGGTGAGAACTCGCGGATGTCGGCGTCCGGTTGCGCCCGGCGCGCGCCCTCGAGGAGGGTCGCGCGGATCGAGTCGGGATCCTCGTGGCGCGGGTGGTGGTCGGTGACGATGAGGATGTCGCTGCCCTCGATGGCGGTGCGGCCCATGTCGTGGCGCTTCGTCGCGTCGCGATCGCCGTCTGCGCCGAACAGCATCACGACGGTGCCCGGCGTGACGCGCCGCACCGCGGCGAGCGTCTTCTCGAACGCGTCGGGGGAGTGGCCGAAGTCGACGTAGACCGCCGGGCCGCTGTCGCCCGAGACGAGCTCGGTGCGGCCCGGGAGGTAGGCGTCGATGCGCCCGCCGTCGAGAGCCTCGACCAGTCGCTCCCACGCGTAGCCGCCTTCGAGGATCATCACGATCGCGAGGCCGGCGTTCGCGGCCATGTGGCGTCCGATGACCGGCACGAGGGTCGTGAGGCTGCGTCCGTCGCGAGCGGTGAGCCGGAACTCGGTGCCGACCTGACGCTCATCGAGGATCTCGACCACCCAGTCGGCGGCGGCCGCGGCATCCGGATCCGACGCCAAGGCGGGCGTGCCCACCGTGAGGGTCGGCACCTGGCTGCGTGCGACGACCTCGGCGCCCTGATCGGAGTCGATGCACACGACGGCGCGGCGCGAGCGGTCGGGCAGGAACAGCGGCAGCTTGGCCTCGAAGTACTCGCGCATGTCGGCGTAGTCGTCGAGGTGGTCGTGGGTGAGATTGGTGAAGCCGGCGACGTCGAAGACGATGCCGTCGACGCGGCGGCGGCTGAGGGCCTGGGCGCTCACCTCGACGGCGACCGCCTCGACGCCGCGCTCGCGCATGAGGGCGAGGAGTGCGTGCATCTCGTACGCCTCGGGAGTCGTGAGCCGCGACACGATGACCTGACCGGCGATGTGGCGCTCGGCGGTCGACGACAGACCCGTCACGGCGCCCAGCTGCGCGAGGATGCCCTCGAGGAGGTGGGAGACGCTCGTCTTGCCGTTGGTGCCGGTCGTGCCGAAGAGGATCGGCAGCCGGTCGTCGCGCCCCGTGCTGTACACCCACGCTGACAGGTCGCCGAGGAATCCGCGGGGGTCGTCGACGACCACGACGGGCAGGCCGCTCGCGGCGGCGAGGTCGGCCCCCGCCGCATCGGTGACGACGGCGACCGCGCCCTTCTCGGCGGCCGCTGCCGAGAACTCGGCTCCGTGACGGTTCACCCCGCGCACGGCGACGAACACGTCGCCGGGGCGCAGGTCGGCGGTGGCGAGCGTGAGCCCCGTGAGCGTCACGCCGGCGGAGGCGCCGCGCACCTCGACGCCGAAGCGGGCGGCCAGTTCGTCGAGGGTGTGAACGGGCGGCGCGTCCGGTCGGAGGACGGGAGGAAGGTTCGAAGGCGCGTCGGTCGGCATGGCGCCTCCATCCTCTCATCCGGAGGGCGACAGCCCCACGCCGTCCACAGCGGGGGAGGAGGGCGCCCGCGCGGCGCCCTCCTCCGCGGGTCAGCTCCGGGACGTCTTGGCGCCCCGGCCGCGCACGAGCACGATCACGAGGGCCGCGATGCCGGCGAGCAGTCCGCCGGCGGCGAGCCAGCGCGCGACAGGGTCGGATGCCGGGGCCGCGTCGGCACCGGCATCCGCTTCGGCATGCTCATCGGCGCCCGCCGCGGCAGAGCCGTGGCCGTGCTCTCCCTCGGCGGCGACGGCTCCGACCACGACGAGAGGTGCCGGTGCGTCCAGGTCGTGCGGGTCCTGGCCGTCCTCGGCGACCTCGGTCCATGCCGTCTCACCCTCGACGCACGTCTGCGTCACAGGGAACGCGAGGGTCGAATCGGCCGCCGACTCGTCGAACAGCACGTCCATCGAGACGGTGGCCTTGAGGTGATCCTCGACAGGGGTGTCGCTCATGAAGGTGACCTGGGTCGGGATGCCGTCCGCGCCCTCCTCGCGGGAGATCGTCCACCCGCCTTGGACGATCGGGGTCGCGTTGCCAACGCCCTCCGGGATGTCGATGACGAGGGCGGTCGTGGGTGAGCCGTCGCAGCCGTGCGAGAACGAGAACGTCAGGGTCTCGGTCGACCCCGCAGCGGCGGTGCCCGGGTCGACGTGCACGTGCGCGGATGCGGCGAGCGGCACGCCGACGGCGAGGATGACGCCTGCGGCGACGCCGAGGGCGAGGCGGCCGCCGGTGCGGCCGGTGCGGCGGGCGGGAGCGGAAGCGGTGGTGGCGGTGTTCATGGAGATGTCTTTCGTCAGAGGCACGAGGCGACGCTCGTCGTCCTCGCGCGGGTGCACGGAACAGCGGCCCGGGCGCATCGGACGCCGGACCGGTGGGATGCCGCGGTCAGAGGACCGCGATGACGGAAGACGGGGGTCCGCGCCGGGAGAGGTCGGAGAGGACGACTCCGGTGGCACCGGGCTCTCGCACGAGCACGGTGATGCGCCGCGGCGACACAGACGGCGCGGGCGCGGGGGCGTCGGCGCGACGGAGCAGTGAGCGGATGCCGCGGCCGAGGGCGCGCAGCATCCGCTCGCCCTGATGGAGGACGATCATCGTCGTCGCCGCCGCGATCAGATGCCCCGCGAGCATGGGTGCGTCGGGCAGCAGGGCGGTCGTGGCCGCGGAGCCCTCGAGGACGGGACGGTGCACGTGGCCGGCCACGCCGGCGGTCCCGACACCGGCCGTCAGGGTGAAGGCGACGTGGAAGAGGGCCTGGCTGGCGACGACCGCCGCACCGACGCGCCACGCCGACAGGCGCCGGCCGATCAGCGCGATGGCGACCGGCGAGGCGAGGATGCCCAGGACGCCGACGAGCAGGGGCGGGGGTGCTCCGCCGCCCGCGAGCGTGTGGGAGGTCGCAGCCAGGACGGTCGCGATCCATGCAGCCGTGGCACCGCGCAGCGCGCGCACATGGCGTGGGGTCACGGCAGCCTCCTCCGTCAGAGCCTAGGCGACGACGTGAGCGGTCACGGCCAACTCAAAGCCCGACGCGGGTACCGTGTGGGTTGTGGAAGCACTCGCGTTCGTCATCGGCGTCGTCCTCATGGTCGTCGGCCTCGCCGTCTCGATCGCCCTCCACGAGCTCGGCCACCTGTGGCCGGCGAAGAAGTTCGGTGTGCGCGTCGGCCAGTACATGATCGGCTTCGGACCCACCCTGTGGTCTCGGCGCATCGGCGAGACCGAGTACGGCGTGAAGGCCATCCCGCTCGGCGGCTACATCTCGATGGCGGGGATGTATCCGCCCTCACCGAAGCAGCGGGAGGCCGCGGCATCCGGTCACCGCACGGGTCGTGCCGGAGGCGGATTCTTCGCCACGATGGTCCAGGACGCCCGCGCCGCCAACGACGAGACGCTCCTGAACGAGGACGACGACCGCGTCTTCTACAAGCTGCCGGTGTGGCAGCGCGTCGTCATCATGCTCGGCGGCCCGGTCATGAACCTGCTGTTCGCCGTCGTGCTCTTCGCGATCCTCCTGTCGGGCATCGGCGTGCAGACCGCGACGACCACCGTGTCGAGCGTGAGCGAGTGCATCATCCCGTCGGGGTCGGACCGCACCGCCTGCGAGGCGTCCGATCCGGCCGCCCCGGCCGCCGCGGCGGGTATCCGTCCCGGAGACGTCATCGTCGCGATCGACGGCGAGCCGACCTCGACCTTCGCCGACGCGGCCACCCTCATCCAGGCGTCCCCCGGGCAGGCGATCGCCGTCACCGTCGAGCGCGACGGGGCGACTCAGACGCTCACCGTGACCCCCGCGCCGGTCGAGCAGACGGTGACCGACGAACGCGGCCGGGCGGTGCTCGACGAGAACGGCGAGCCGCGGACCGAGGAGGTCGGCATCGCCGGCATCCGGCAGGAGGTCGAGTACCTGAAGCAGCCGGTATGGGTCGCCGCCCAGGCGACGGGCGAACGGGTCGTCGCCGTGGCAGGGGTCATGTGGCAGATGCCGGTCAAGGTGTGGCAGGCGGGCACCACTCTCGTCACGGGCGAGGAGCGCGACCCCAACGGGCCGCTCAGCATCGTCGGAGCCGGACGTCTGTCGGGCGAGGTCGCGGCGGCGGATGCTCCTGTGCTCAACCGGGTGGCGGGGTTCCTCGAGCTGCTCGCCGCGCTCAACATCGCGCTGTTCGTCTTCAACCTCATCCCGTTGCTGCCGCTCGACGGCGGACACATCGCGGTCGCGCTGTGGGAGGGGATCAAGCGGGTGTGGGCGAAGGTGTTCCACCGCCCGCCGCCGAAGCCCGTGGACGCGACGAAGCTCGTGCCCGTCACGTTCGTCGTCGTGATCGCCCTCATCACGATGGGTGCCGTGCTGATCCTCGCCGACATCGTCAACCCGGTGTCGCTCTTCGGCCCGTAGGAAACTTCACGGACCTGTCGAAATCGGTCTTGTCCATTCGCTGTCGGGATGAAACGGTTCCACTGACGAAAGGACCACGACCGTGAAGTACGTCCTGATGTTCACCAGCACCCCCGAGCTCGACGCCGCCGTGCCGCCCGAGCGCGCCCAGGCCGTCTACGGGCGGATCTACGAGTGGTTCGGCGAGAACGCCGCGCACATCGACGACTCCGGCGCCGAGCTCGAGCCGCACACCACCGCGACCACTGTCAAGCACGGGGGCGAGGGCGGCCCCGTCGTCGCCGACGGCCCGTTCTCGGAGGCCCGGGAGGTGATCGGCGGCTTCAGCGTCATCAACGCGCCCGACCTCGACGCCGCCATCGCGATCGCCCGGACCTGGCCCGCCCTCGAGCTGCCCGGCGTGGCCGTCGAGGTGCGCCCCATGGTCGTCGACTACAGCCAGTTCGAGCAGTGAGCGGATCGGATGCCGCGGCCCCGCGCGACGAGCGCGGCGGGGTCGCGGCATCCGATCTCCTGCTCGCGGGCGTGGTCCGCGAGGAGTCCGGCCGCATCGTCGCGGCCCTCACCCGCTCGTTCGGGAGCCTCGACGTCGCCGAGGACGCCGTCGCCCAGGCGGTGGAGGAGGCGCTGCGCGAGTGGAGGGAGCGCGGGATCCCCCCCAAGCCCGGCGCCTGGCTGACGCAGGCCGCCCGGCACAACGCTCTCGACAGGATCCGCCGGGAGAAGGGACTGCGCGACAAGCTCGCGCTGATCGCCCCGGTCGACGCCGGGGTGCATCAGCCCGACGTCGCTCAGCCCGACGCGGACGAGCGGCTTCCGCTGCTGTTCGGCTGCTGCCACCCCGCACTGTCGCCCGACGCGCAGCTCGCGCTCACGCTGCGCGCGGTGTGCGGCCTGACGACCGCGCAGATCGCGCGGGCGACGTTCAGCGCGGACGCCGCCGTCGGGCAGCGCATCGTGCGGGCGAAGCGGAAGATCGGCGCCGCGGGCATCCCGCTGCGGATCCCCGAGGGTCCCGAGCGGGCCGAGCGTCTCGACCTCGTGCTGACGACCGTGTCGGTGATGTACAGCGAGGCGCACCTGATCGCCGGGAAGGATGCCTCGGCCGACCGCGATCTCGCGGACGACGCCGTGTGGCTCGCACGGGTCGTCGCAGCAGCCTTGCCGCGCGAAGCGGAGGCGCTGGGGCTGCTCGCCCTGCTCCTCTTCCACCGCGCGCGCGAGTCGGCGCGCGCCGTCGACGGCGATCTCGTGCTGCTCGAGGACCAGGACCGCACGCGCTGGGACGCCGCGCTCCTCGTCGAGGCGCGAGCGGTGCTCGAGCGCGCCGCGCGCCTGCGCCGTCCGGGGCGGTGGCAGCTGCACGCGGCCGTCGCAGCGTGCCATGCGGATGCCGTCGACGCGACCACCACGGACTGGCTGCAGGTGATCACGCTCTACGACATGCTGCTGGCCTACGACCGCTCACCGGTGGTCCGGCTCAACAGGGCGGTGGCGCTTTCCCGGGTCGACGGCCCCCAGCCTGCGCTGGCCGAGGTCGACGCACTCGAGGGTGCGCTCGCGCGGTCGCACCTCTGGCATGCCGTGCGGGCGTCACTGCTGCGCGATCTCGGTCGCGAGGACGAGGCGCTCGCGGCCGACCTGCGCGCGCTCGAGCTCACCGCGAACGAGGCCGAGCGGCGCCTCATCGCGGCGCGGGTGCGCTGACGCCCGATCCGGTCAGGCGTCGACGGGGGCGAGGGCGTGCGAGATCAGCCGCTCGAGCGTCGTCATGCCGTCGCGCGACAGGATCGACTCGAGATGGCCCTGTACCGAGGCGTAACCCGGTCCGCGGAGGGCGTAGACGTCGCCGGTGACGGGGTCGGCGGCGACAGCGGTCTCGTCGACGGTGGCCGTGCCGGCGGGGACGCGCGCGGTGAATGTGTTGTAGAAGCCGATCGAGGCCGGCTCGCCGAACACGTCGACCGTCTTCTGCAGCCCCTGGTGCGGAGAGGCGAGAGGCGCGAGCTCGATGCCGAGCGAGTCCGCGAGGATCTGATGGCTCAGGCAGACGGCGAGGATCGGGCGGCCCGACGCACGGCGACGCGCGACCACCTCGCGCATGCGTCGCATGCGCGCGCTCGACGCGTCGCGCGGGTCGCCCGGCCCAGGCCCCGACACCACGAGCTCGGCGTCGTCGATCTGGGCGTCGGTGACCTCGCTCCACGGAACGATGCGCGCATCGAGGCCGAGGTGGCGGAGCTGGTGCGCGAGCATCGTGGTGAAGCGGTCCTCGGCGTCGACCACCAGGGCCGACCGCCCCGCGAAGGGCCCCGCCTCGCCTGAGGCCTGAGGGTTGAGCCAGAACGCGGCGAGGCGCGCGTTGCGCGAGGCGAGCAGCGTGGCGATCGCCGGATCGTCGGCCAGGCGCCGAGGCTCGGATGCCGGGGCGTCCTCGTCGATGGCGACCGGCTGCTCGGCGGCGATGTCGCGCGCGATCGCGCCGATCGCGCCCAGCACGCCCGCGGCCTTCCCGTGCGTCTCGCCCACCTCGCCGTACGGATCGGAGTGGCGCACCAGCGTCGCGCCGACCGGCACGCGGAGCCGGCCGTCCCGCAGGTACGCGGTGCGGATGAGGATGGGTGCATCGAGGTCGTGCGTCGGCTCGCCGTCGGCTGCGGCGTCCCTCGGCGTGAACAGAGCGGCGACACCCGAGTAGTAGCCGCGCGGGGAGCGCTCGTGGCGCGTGATGACGGTGCACGCGTTCTGCATCGGCGAACCCGTCACCGTCGGCGCGAACATCGTCTCGCGGAGGATATCGCGCGGGTCGAGACGGCTGCGTCCGCGCAGCACGTACTCGGTGTGGGTGAGGCGCGACATCTCCTTGAGGTGGGGTCCGGTGATGCGTCCGCCGTCGGAGCACACGGCCGACATCATCTTGAGCTCCTCGTCGACGACCATGAAGAGCTCCTCCGTCTCCTTCGTCGACTCGAGGAACTCGCTGAGCGTCTCGGCGGTCGCGCCGCCGGCAGGGTGACGGAACGTGCCCGAGATCGGGTTCATCGTGACGACGCCGTCCTGCGCGCTCACGTGCGCCTCGGGGCTCGCGCCGACGGCGACGTGGCCGGGCGTGACGACGGCGAAGGTCCAGTACGCGCCGCGCTCGTACTCGAGCAATGCGCGGAACCAGGTCAGCGCCGCGATCGCGGGGTCGACGTCGACACCGGCGGTGAAGTCCCTGCGGATGACGAAGTTCGCACCCTCGCCGCGACCGATCTCGTCGGCGATGACACGGCGGACGATGTCGGCATACGCCTCGTCGGCGATGTCGAAGCCGGCGTCCGCGAGCGGCACGGGCTCGGTCGGGAGCTGGTCGAGCGCGTCCTCGCGGCGGAGCTGCGCGCGCTCGGTGACGATCAGGCAGCGCAGGGGCGCGCCGTCGTCGTGGCACTCGAACCCGCGCTCGACCACCTGCCGGAACGGCACCAGCGCGAGGACTTCGCGGGCCCGCCCGGCATCGTCGGCCAGCGGGATGTCGGCGAGGGCGCCGACGTCGGCCACCTCGCCGAGGAGCACCTCGACGGTGACGCCGTCGCGGGCGATGAGCGCGAACGGGACGCCCTGCGCAGCCAGTTCACGGAGGGAGAGGGGAGCGGGCCCGGTCATGATCGGTCTTTCGTCGTGGGGGCGGTCGCCCTACGAAAAAGAAGACCGCCACGAGGGCGGTCTGAGGTCGCGCGAACCCACCGCCTATGCGGTGAGCCACCAGGTGAGGGTCGCGGACATGGGCCGAACCTACCACACGGGTGCTGGCGGCATCCGCTCGATGACGTGGCGCTCAGCTCGTCGCGCGCTCGAGCATCGCGGCGCCGTGACGCCAGCCGATCGTCTCGTAGCCGACGACGACCATCGCGGGCGAGACGGCGACGATGATGATCCCCACGCCGAGGGAGGCTCCGAGCGCGACGGCGACGACGCCCGCCGTCAGGAAGGCGATGACGCCGAGGTAGAGCCACAGGTGGAACCAGTCCCACTGCATCACCAGCAGGGCGTACAGCGCGAACAGCAGCGTCTCGAACGCCAGGACGGGGATCGCGATCGTGAGGATCGCGAAGGTGGCGTCGACGTGCGCGTGGTGCGAGATGACGTTGGCGGCGACGTGCAGCCCCGCCCCGACGCCGATCAGCGACGCGAAGAGCGCGATCTGGAGATAACCCCACACGAAGCCCCGCTCGCGGTGCCGGGCGAGCACCGCTCCGAACGGGATCGCGAAGTACATCCACCACATGCCGAACGCGAGCGCCGTGCCGCCGATCGCGACGAGCCCGGCCTCCAGCGTCCAGCCGCCCTCGGTCACGACGGCCGAGATCGCGAGGATGGTGCCGAGGATGACCTCCCCGAGCGTGATGATGACGAGCAGGCCGTAGCGCTCCGCGATGTGGTGCGCGTGCCATGGCGTGCGGCCGAACCGCAGCTCGGCGAACAGCGGCCCCGCGAGCTCGAAGAGCATGAGCAGCGTCGTGAAGATGAGCGTGATGCCCACCGGCATGCTGAGGAAGATCAGCGCGATCCACCCGATCTGCGCGATCGAGATGTTGACGATATAGGCGATGCACGTCCTCCGACGGGCCTCGTCGTGCACGGCCGCGCGCACCCAGAGGGCGATCGTGGCGATGCGCATGATCACGTATCCGGCCACGATCACCGTGTTGTCGAGGAAGACGCCTTCGTCGATGGACGCGAACAGCGGCGGCACGCCCAGCGCGACGACGAGGACACCCACCATCACCACCAGCGTCGCCACGCGGAAGTAGACGTCGTCGGTGTCGTACGCCGACGCCAGCCACGAGTAGTTGATCCACGCCCACGTGACGGCGAAGGTGGCGAACGCGAAGCCCATGAGGGCCGTCCCCACGTGGTCCAGCTCGAGGAAATGGGCGCTCTGCGACGAGATCTGGCTGAACGCGACCACGAACGTCAGATCGAAGAGCAGCTCGAGCGGAGTCGCCGCTCGATGCGCCTCGTGGGGGTCGCGACCCGTCATGCGGCGCACGTGGTGGCTCGAGCTCATGCGGGAAAACTACACCGCCCGGCGGGCGGGCCGGGTCACGGCATCCGCTCAGCCGACGGCCAGCCGACCGCGGGTCGCCCCGCGTAGGCTGGGGGCGTGCCAGCTGTGAATCTCGGGATGCCCAAGGTCCCCGAAGTCCTCGCCCCCCGCCGCAAGACCCGCCAGATCCGCGTCGGCAAGGTGCTCGTCGGCGGCGATGCGCCGGTCAGCGTCCAGTCGATGACGACGACGCAGACCACCAACATCAACGCCACGCTGCAGCAGATCGCCGAGCTCACCGCATCGGGCTGCGAGATCGTCCGCGTGGCCGTCCCTCACCAGGACGACGCGGACGCGCTGAAGATCATCGCCCTGAAGAGCCAGATCCCGGTCATCGCCGACATCCACTTCCAGCCGCGCTACATCTACACCGCCATCGATGCGGGGTGCGGCGCCGTGCGCGTCAATCCCGGCAACATCCGCGAGTTCGACGGAAACGTGGGGCAGATCGCGGCGGCCGCGAAGGCGGCCGGTGTCTCGCTGCGCATCGGCGTCAACGCCGGCTCGCTCGACAAGCGACTTCTCGCCAAGTACGGGAAGGCCACCGCGGAGGCCCTGGTCGAGAGCGCCGTGTGGGAGGCCTCGCTGTTCGAGGAGCACGACTTCCACGACTTCAAGATCTCGGTCAAGCACAACGACCCGGTGGTCATGGTGAAGGCGTACCGCATGCTCGCCGAGCGGGGTGACTGGCCGCTGCACCTCGGCGTGACGGAGGCGGGTCCCGCTTTCCAGGGCACGATCAAGAGCGCAACCGCGTTCGGCATCCTCCTCTCCGAGGGCATCGGCGACACGATCCGCGTCTCGCTGTCGGCCCCGCCTGCGGAAGAGGTGAAGGTCGGACACCAGATCCTGCAGTCGCTCAACCTGCGCGAGCGCAAGCTCGAGATCGTGTCGTGCCCGTCGTGCGGACGCGCGCAGGTCGACGTCTACACCCTCGCCGACAATGTCACCGAGGGACTGAAGGACATGACCGTCCCGCTCCGCGTCGCCGTCATGGGCTGCGTCGTGAACGGGCCCGGCGAGGCGCGCGAGGCCGACCTCGGCGTGGCGTCGGGCAACGGCAAGGGCCAGATCTTCGTCAAGGGCCAGGTCATCAAGACCGTGCCCGAGGCCGAGATCGTGGCCACGCTCATCGAAGAGGCGAACCGCATCGCCGACGAGATGGGGCCGGACGCACCGGTCGGCACCGCCCAGGTCGTCACGACCTGACGCTTCTCCGGGTCAGGAGAGGGTGCCGGCGCTGACCGGAAGGTCCTCGTGCACGCCCAGGCTGGTGCGCACCGCGATCTCGAGTGCACGCACGATGTCGGCCAGAGGGAGGGACGCGGCATCCGTCGACGGCGCCTGCTCGGCAGCCCACGGAACATGGATGAACCCCGCGCGCAGCCCCGAGCGCTCGGCGGCCGCGTGGAGCGCGGCGAACATCGCGTGGTTGCACACGAAGGTCCCCGCCGAATGCGACACCTCCGACGGGACCCCTGCGGCGGAGATGCCCCGTGCGATCGCCTTCACCGGCAGCGTCGCGAAGTAGGCCGCCGGCGCTCCGGCAACGCTCGGGGCGTCCACGGGCTGCGCGCCGTCGTTGTCGGCGATTCGGGCGTCGAGGAGGTTGACGGCCACCCGCTCCACCGAGATGACGGACCGGTTGCCCGCCAGGCCCGTCGCGATGACGACGTCGGGGGAGTGCTCTTCGATGAGCGCGTTCAGCTGTGCAGGTGCACCCTCGAAGGTGACGGGCAGGATGCCGGTCACCAGCGTCTCCGGCCCGGTCCACCTCGCGGCGGCCTCTCGCACGGCATCGCCCGACGGGTTGACGGCGTCGCCGCCGAAGGGCTCGAAGCCGGTGAGCAGGAGGGTCGTCACGCTTCCAGGGTAGGCGCTCGGGGTGCGAGACGGGCGGCCGCCGGAGCCGCCACTAGACTCGGGCGATGCCCGCGCTCACCCCGGATCCCACCGAGGTGCCGGCGTGAACGCGACGGCCGCAGGCGATCCGCTCTCCCGGCCCATCACCGCCGGCATCGTCACGGCGCTGGTCGGATTCACCAGCTCGTTCGTCATCGTCCTGGCGGGGCTCAGGGCGGTCGGCGCCACCCCTGCGCAGGCGGCGAGCGGACTGCTGACGGTGTGCGTCCTCATGGGACTCGGCTCGCTCGTGCTCGCGTGGCGCTATCGCATGCCCATCACCGTCGCATGGTCGACGCCGGGGGCCGCACTGCTCGCGGCGACGGGCGTCGTCGAAGGAGGGTGGCCGGCCGCGGTCGGGGCTTTCCTGGTCGTGGGCGCGCTCATCGTGCTGACCGGGCTCTGGCCGCACCTCGGGCGCATCATCTCGCGCATCCCGCCCTCGATCGCGCAGGCGATGCTCGCCGGCGTGCTGCTGCCGCTGTGCCTCGCCCCCATCACCGGCATCGTCGTCAACCCGTGGGGCGTCGTGCCCGTCGTGCTGACGTGGCTCGTGTTCGTGCGTCTCGCGCCGCGATGGGCTGTGCCGCTCGCGTTCGTCGCCGCGGCGATCGTGGTGGGAGTCTCGCTCGCCGCCGACGGCGCGACCATCGACCCCGCTCTCCTCTTGCCGCGCGTCGAGCTGACCATGCCGACGTTCACCGTCGGCGCGCTGGTGAGCATCGCCGTGCCCCTGTACATCGTCACGATGGCTTCGCAGAACGTGCCGGGAGTGGCGATCATGCGCAGCTTCGGGTACCAGGTGCCCTGGCGCCCGGCGATGCTGGTCACCGGCATCGGCACGGCGCTCGGCGCACCCGCCGGGGGCCACGCGATCAACCTCGCGGCGATCAGCGCCGCGCTCGCCGCCGCACCCGACGCCGACGCCGACCCTCGGCGCCGCTGGGTGGCGGGGGTGTCGACGGGCGCTTCGAGCCTCGTGCTCGGCGCCGCGTCGGCGGCGTTCGCCGCGCTCGTGCTCCTCGCCCCGGAGGCGGTCATCCCCGCCGTCGCCGGGCTGGCGCTGTTCGCTGCGTTCGGCTCGGCGGTGCAACAGGCGATCGACGATCCGGGGGAGCGGCTGCCCGCCGTGGTGACGTTCCTGGTCGCGGCATCCGGAGTCTCCATCGCCGGTGTGAGCGCGGCGTTCTGGGCGCTGGTCGCGGGGCTCGTCGTGCGCACGGTGCTCCCCGTGGGGCGGCGAAGGGCCTGAGGGCTGCTCTCCACATGTCGGTGATATCCGTGTGAACCCATCCGGGAATCCCGGACACTACAGGGTATGGACGAACTTGACGCGGCGTTGTGGGCCCGGGTGCGCGCGGGCGACGAGTCCGCGCTCGGCGCCCTCTTCGACCGTCACGAAGCGCGGCTGTTCCGGCACGCGCGGCGGCTGCTGACGGCCCGCGAGGATGCCAAGGACGCGGTGACCATCGCGTTCTTCGAGCTGTGGCGCAAGCAGGCTGCGGTGAGGCTCGTCGACGGCTCGCCGCTGCCGTGGCTGCTCAACACCACCTCGAACGCGGCGCGCAACCTCGAGCGCTCGGGCCGGCGCTACCGCGCGCTCATCGCCCGCACGCCGGCAGCCGCCCCTGTGGGCGCGCCGTCGGCGCCGGACGAGACGGGTGTGCTCGCTGCGCTCAAGCGTCTGCCGGCGCGCGAGCAGAGCGTGATCGTGCTGACGGTGCTCGAGGGCTACCCCGAGCGTGCCGCGGCAGAGACTCTCGGCATCCCGGTCGGGACGGTCAAGTCCCGGCTGGCGCGCGCGAAGGCGCGGCTGCGAGAAGAGATGACGGTGATGGAGGCATCATGGGCCTGAACGACGAGCGTCTGTCCGATCGCGAGCACGGCGAGATGCGCGACCTCGTCCTCGCGGGGGCGCAGCGGGTGCGACCCGCAGGCAAGCACCGCACGCAGATTGTCGCGGGCGCCGTCGCGCTCGTGCTGGTGGCGGGCATCACCGGCGGCGCTGTGGTGACGAGCGTCGCCCTGCGCTCGCAGGACCCCGTCCTGTCCACTCCGTCGCCGACCGAGAATGTGCCGACGCCCCGTGCGACGGCCACCCCGACGCCGACCCCTGAGCTCGATCCGGCGGGGGTGGTCGCCTTCGGTGGGGATTGCGCCAACGTCCTGTCGGAGGAGGAAGTGTCGACGGCGTTCGGGCTCGACATGAAGCCGGTGGAGTACCGCTGGGATGCGGGAGATCCCCACGTGCTCGGGGGGATCGAGTGCCGATGGGCCGAGGAGAGCTGGTCGCCGTACTTCGCCGTCGCGGTCTACCCGGAGTCGGTCGTGCCTCAGGAGTACGCGCGAGGCAGGTCCGACGCCGTCTGCGTTCCTGGCGAGGGCGCGAGAGTGTGCAACGTCACGGGCGCGGTGGGCTCGACATGGTTCAGCATCACCAGCGTCGAGGATCATCAGGCCGCTTTGGCGCCGCTCGCCGAGTCTCTGACGACACGCATCGCCGATGCCCCCGAGCCGCGACCCGCCGCACCGACGTCCGAGTGGTGGTCGTTGCCGGCCTGTGCCCTTCTGAACGAGGTGGACATCGCCGGTCTCCTGGGCCGTTCTGGAACCGCCATGGCGCTTGATGAGGACTTCTCGACGGACCCGGACGTGTCGCAGCGAATCTACGAGCGGGCGAACGCAACAGAGGCGTGTACGTGGGAGCTTCCCGAGGGGGACCAGGTCCAGGTGCGCGTCATCCCCGGAGGTGCGCCCGCGTTCACCGGCATCGCACGCTCGGAGGGCGCGCAGCCCGTGGATGTCGACGGAGCGCGTGAGGCCGTGGTCGTCATGGACGACGTTCCGGTGGCCACGCGGGCTGGCCTGGTTGCTACGGACGGCGTGAACCTGCTGATCGTTCAGCTGTCCGGTCAGGAGAGCGCCGGAGTCGAAGATGGGGAGCCGTTCGCGCCGCTGGCAGCCGCGATGCTGGAACACCTGGGCTGAAGCCCGGCCCGACGTCATGTCCGTGCGGTGCCGCGGTTGGCGTACGCAGGACTGAGCCGGTGTCGACAAGGTGAGAGGACGGATGCCGCGCCCCGACGCCGGGGCGCGGCATCCGTTCTGCCCCCGCCCCTAGACTTGTCGCTCGTGGTCACCCGTCTCTCGCACTACTTCCTCCGCACTCTCCGCGAAGACCCGGCCGACGCCGAGGTCGCCAGCCACCGCCTGCTCGTGCGCGCCGGTTACATCCGGCGCGCGGCGCCCGGCATCTTCACGTGGCTGCCGCTGGGCCTGAAGGTCAAGGCGAAGATCGAGGCGATCATCCGCGAGGAGATGGCGAACGCCGGTGCGTACGAGGTGCACTTCCCGGCACTCCTGCCCCGCGAGCCCTACGAGCAGTCCGGGCGCTGGACCTCGTACGGCGACGGCATCTTCCGCCTCCACGACCGCCGCGGCGCCGACTACCTGCTGGCGCCGACGCACGAGGAGATGTTCACGCTCCTCGTGAAGGACCTCTACTCGTCGTACAAGGACCTGCCGCTGACGATCTACCAGATCCAGGACAAGTACCGCGACGAGGCGCGTCCCCGCGCCGGCCTGCTGCGCGGACGCGAGTTCACGATGAAGGACGCGTACTCGTTCGACTACACCGACGAGGGACAGGATGCCTCGTACCAGGCGCAGCGCGACGCCTACGAGCGCATCTTCGCGCGCCTCGGCCTCGAGTACGTCATCGTCGCCGCTGACAACGGCCTCATGGGCGGCGCCCGCAGCGAGGAGTTCCTGCACCCGACCCCCGTCGGCGAAGACACGTTCGTGCGCTCGGCCGGCGGCTACGCGGCCAACGTGGAGGCGTTCACGACGGTCGTCCCGGACGCGATCCCATTCGACGGCATCGGCGCTCCGGTGATCTTCGACTCACCGAACACCCCGACGATCCAGACCCTGGTCGACCATGCCAACGCGCACCTCGACGCACCCGCCTCCGGCATCGCCGGCCCGGTCACCGAGGGCGCGACCACGTGGACCGCCGCACACACGCTGAAGAACGTCGTGCTCGCCCTCACGCACCTCGACGGCACGCGTGAGCTCGTGATCGTCGGCATCCCCGGCGACCGCGAGGTCGACGACAAGCGTGCCGAGGTCGCGTTCGCTCCCGCTGCCGTCGAAGCGGCGACGGCCGACGACTTCGAGAAGAACCCGCTTCTCGTGAAGGGCTACATCGGCCCGTGGTCCGAGACGGGCGCCGTCCTCGGCGAGGAGTCGGCCACCGGCATCCGCTACCTGCTCGACCCGCGTGTCGTGGACGGCAGCGCCTGGATGACCGGCGCGAACATCGACGAGAAGCACGTCCACACCCTCGTGGCGGGGCGTGACTTCACCGGTGACGGCTTCGTCGAGATCGCGGACGTCCGCGCGGGCGACCCCGCGCCCGATGGCTCCGGACCCGTCGAGCTCGCACGCGGCATGGAGATCGGCCACGTCTTCCAGCTCGGCCGGTTCTTCGCCGAGACGCTGGGACTCAAGGTGCTCGACGAGAACGGCAAGCTCGTCACCGTCACCATGGGCTCGTACGGCATCGGCGTGACGCGGATCCTGGCCAACCTCGCCGAACTCAACAACGACGACAAGGGTCTCGTCTGGCCGGCCTCGGTCGCGCCGTTCGACGTGCACGTCGTGGCCGCCGGTCGCGACGCCGTGGCGTTCGAGGTCGCCGAACGTCTGTCTGCCGAGCTCGAGGCATCCGGACTCGATGTCGTCTACGACGACCGGCCCAAGGTCTCGCCCGGCGTGAAGTTCGGCGACGCCGAGCTCGTGGGCGTCCCCAAGATCGTGATCGTCGGGCGCGGTGCGGCCGAGGGCCAGGTCGAGCTGTGGGACCGTCGTAGCGGTGATCGCGAGGCGCTGTCGGTCGCCGACGTCGTCGAGCGCTTCCGCACGACCTAGCCTGCGCCGCCCCACTCCGCTCCCGGTCATGCGACGCTGGATGCATGCCTGACTCCGTCGTGCCGCCAGAGGTCACCGAAGACGTCCGTGCGCTCATCGCCGACGCGGGGATCACCGAGAACGTCGACCTGATCGCCCGAATCCTGGTCACGGGCGTCGGGCTCGGGCTCGACGAGGCCAGCCGCCTGGACCTGAAGATCACCACGGCCGCGCTGTCGGAGATGCGCGCGGCGTTCGAGCACTTCGCACCCTACGCGGGCGTGCCGAAGGTGACGATCTTCGGTTCCGCCCGCACGCGGCCCGACGATCCCGTCTACCGCGCCGCGGCGGACGTCGCCGAGGCGCTCGCCGAGAGCGGCTGGCTCGTCGTGACCGGCGCGGGGCCGGGCATCATGCAGGCGGCTGCGGAGGGAGCGGGATCCCACCGGTCGCTCGGGGTGTCGATCCGGCTGCCGTTCGAAGAGCGTCCCAATACGGTGATCGCCGAGAACGCGCGGAACGTCGCGATGAAGTACTTCTTCACGCGCAAGCTGATGCTCGTGAAGGAGTCCCACGGATTCGTCTGCGTACCCGGCGGCTTCGGCACCCTCGACGAGCTGTTCGAGCTGCTCACGCTGCAGCAGACGGGCAAGGCCGAGCCGACGCCGATCGTCCTGCTCGACAAGCCTGGTGGAAGCTTCTGGCAGGGGCTGCAGCGCTTCGTCGACGAGGAGCTGGCCGGATCCGGCCTCATCTCTCCGGGCGACTTCGACCGGCTGCTGCTCACCGACTCGGTCGAGGCGGCGGCGCAGGAGATCACCGGATTCTGGCGCAACTACGACTCGCTGCGCTGGGTGGGCGACCGCCTGGTGCTGCGGCTGAAGGCCGAACCGACGGACGCCGAGGTCGAGGCGCTCAACGAGCGGTTCGGGACGCTCCTGGCGTCGGGGACGATCGAGCGCACCGCGCCGCTGCGGCAGGAGGCGGACGACGATGCCCGCGTGCACCTGCCCCGCCTCGTGATGCGCTTCGACCACTTCAAGGTCGGCTCGCTCTATCTCCTGATCCGGGCGCTCAACGATCTCCCCAGCGCCCCCAAAGGACCCGCGCGCGCGGCGTGACCCCTGCGCCGGATGAGCACGTTCTCATCCGGCGGTCGCCCTCCGTTCACCTTCCCGTCGCCGCGCCGTCCCGGCGCGCGAGGATGCTGGCGCGGTCGCATCGCCAGGGAGGGCACACAACGTGAGCATCATCGAGAACCATCGCAGGACGCTTCCGCTCGCAGACCACGCACGAGGCAAGCGGCTGGGGGTGACGTGTCAGCTCAAGTGCGCGAACGCGTGCACCAACCCCGAGTGCAACACGTCGCAGAACCAGACGTTCCAGGAGGTGGCGCGCATCGCGCTGTCGCGCCGGGCCCTTCTCGGCCTGGGCGCCGCGGGCGCCGTGGCCGTCGCGCTCGCCGCAGCAGGCGGGCAGGCACCGGTGTCGGGAGCCTCCGCATCGGGTGTCGGCGGCGCCGGCGCGGCATTCGGACGTCCCGGTCGCGGAGCGCTCGCGTTCGAGCCCATCGCACCCGTCGTCGCGAGCGTCGACGAGTTCACGGTCCCGGCGGGGTACTCGTGGCAGCCGATCATCCGCTGGGGCGACCCGATGTTCACCAACGCCCCCGCGTTCTCCCTCGACGCGCAGAGCCCTGAGGCGCAGGCGCTGCAGTTCGGCTACAACTGCGACTACCTCGACATCCTCGCCGACCCCAGCGGCAAGACGGGCGTGCTCGTGACCAACCACGAGTACGTCAACCCGAACATCATGTTCGCGCCCACGTCCGATGCGGCCGAGCTCCGTCGCCGCGGCGACATCTACAAGGCGGCGCAGGGCATGGCGGTGGTCGACATCACGCGCCGCCGCACCGGCGAGCCGTGGTCGTACGTCGTCGGGGGCAAGCGCAACCGCCGCGTCACCGTCGAGACGGTGTTCGAGCTGACGGGGCCCGCCGCGGGCAGCGACCTCGTCAAGACGGCGGCCGATCCGGAGGGCCGCTGGGTGCGCGGCACGCTCGGCAACTGCGCCGGCGGCACGACCCCGTGGGGGACGATCCTATCGGGCGAGGAGAACTTCAACGGCTACTTCGCGTGGGCCGCGAACACCGCTGCGCAGAAGCGCTATCAGTCGACGTCGTCTACATCGACGTCCACGGGCTGGGAGACGTACGACCCGCGCTTCAACGCGCATGATCCGGGCTATGCGAACGAGCCGAACCGCTTCGGGTACATCGTCGAGATCGACCCGCAGGACCCGAAGTCGACCCCGAAGAAGCACACCGCGATGGGTCGCTTCAAGCATGAGGGCGCGAACGTCATCGTGGCCGAGGACGGTCGCGTCGTGGCGTACATGGGCGACGACGAGCGCAACGACTATCTCTACAAGTTCGTGTCGAAGAACAGGATCTCGGGGTCGCGGAAGAAGAACCTGACTCTCCTGTCGGAGGGGGATCTCTACGTCGCGAAGTTCTCGGGCGACTCGCCCGCCTCCGAGATCACGGGCACGGGGGCGCTGCCGGCAGACGGCGCATTCGACGGCAGCGGCACCTGGATCCCGCTGACGCAGAACGGCGAGAGCGTCGTCGCGGGGTTCACGACGGAAGAGGTCCTCGTGTACACGCGCCTCGCAGCCGACGCCGTCGGCGCGACCAAGATGGATCGCCCGGAGGATGTCGAGCCCAACCCGAAGACCGGCAGGGTGTATCTCGCGCTCACGAACAACTCGGCGCGCTCCGCCGCGACCATCGACGAGGCGAACCCGATCACCGGCAACCGCTACGGCCACGTCATCGAGATGACCGAGATGGCGGGTCAGGCGGGAACCACGTTCGGATGGAGCATCCTGCTCCTGTGCGGAGACCCGAACGTGTTCGCGAACTCTTACTTCGCGGGGTTCCCGAAGCACCTGGTCTCGCCGATCTCATGCCCCGACAACGTCGCGTTCGACTCGGCGGGCAACCTGTGGATCTCGACCGATGGTGCGCCCAGCACGATCGGCTACAACGACGGCCTCTTCCTGGTGCCGCTCGAGGGCGCCGAGCGCGGGCACGTGCAGCAGTTCCTGTCGGTGCCGCGTGAGGCCGAGACGTGCGGGCCGGTGATCCACGACCAGGAAGGTCTCGTGTTCGTCGCCGTGCAGCACCCCGGAGAGGGCGGCACGGTCGCCTCGCCCACGTCGCTCTTCCCCGACTACGGCTCGGCGGAGCCCGGCGATGTGCCGAACGCGCCGCGACCGAGTGTGGTGCAGGTGTACCGCGCCTGACCACGCACATGAAGGGCGGTCCCGGTGATCCCGGGGCCGCCCTCCTCGTCCGCGGAGGTGCGTCAGCAGCTCACGCGACCGTGGCGCATGGTGTCGTCGGGGGTGTCGCGCGTGACGAGCGCCTTGAGCATCCCCGCCGCCGTGACGAGCTTCCCGTGGCGCGGCTCCCAGAACTCGCATTCCTTCGGCGTCACCCGCAGCAGCGCGATGCCGGGGGTGTCCAGTCCGTCCTCGAACCAGATGTTCAGGTCGGGGGAATAGAGCTCCTTCATCTTCGCCCTGTCGTGGACGACCGTCGCGCGCCCGGCGACGGAGACGTAGCGGTGGTCTTTCGCGTCGATGTACGCCAGCCCGACGTCGTGCCCGGGATCCGCTTCGGCCTCGGCGACCTTCTTCGTGTCGTCGAGCGTGAAGAACCAGATGTCGCCGGCGTCGTCCATCTGACGTGTGCTCATCGGCCTGCTCACGAGGTTGCCCGCGGCGTCGAGGGTGGTGAGCATGGTGAAGTCGATGTCCTCGACGAGCTCCTTCACTCGGGCGATGGCCTCGGGGCCGGTGGTCTCCGTGGGCTGGGTTGTCTCGGTCATGCCTCCACGCTCGCGGGGTCGGGCGCCGGCCGCCAGGGTATTGACAAGCGGATGCCGCGGCCCGACGTCACATCCGGGCGTACCGCGCGCGGGCGACGGTGAACAGCCCGTACGCGATGAACCCCATGCCCACCACACCGACGAGCAGCGGCCCGAGCGCGAGAGTGAGGAGCGCGTCGACGGCGCCGTCGATGCCGCCAGCGGTGTCGGCGTCCGTGCTCACGGCGGCGACGATCAGGAGCGCGCCGACGATTCCCAGCGCGACCCCCTTCGCGATGAAGCCGACGACGCCCATGACCGCCACCGTGCGACCGACGCCACCGTCGGGGATGTCCATGCGCTTGTGGAAGCTGCGGAGAAGCCCCATCGCGACGAAAGAGACGCCCCCGATGCCGATCCCCAGTCCGATCAGGAAGAGCACGATGAGGCCGCCCCAGATGTCGATGAGTCCGCGGCTCGCCTCCTCGGCGGTCTCTTCCGCGTCCGGCCGCGCGCCGAGCGCGACGGCGGCGGCGATGAGTCCGAGTGCCATGAAGACGACGGCCTGGCCCCATTCGGCTGAGCGGCGGCCCCACTTCCGTGCGGCACCTTTCGTGTCGCCCGACAGATCGCGCGCGAGGATTCCCTCTGCGGCATGCCACAGGCCCAGTGCCCAGAGCGCGATCGCGATGAGCCACAGCAGGACGAAGCCGAGCGGGGCGGCCGCCATCGCCTTGAACGCACCCGCCTGATCGCCCTCGGCCTCGCCGCCGAAGGCGACCACGAGCACGATGATCCCGAGCAGGATGTGCACGAGACCGTTGGCGACGTACCCTGCACGCGCGAACACCTCGAAGACGGGGGAGGCCTCCGCTTCGCGCGCGGCGGCCTTCGCGGTGGGGGCCGACATCCGGCCAGCCTACGGCCGGGCGCTGCCCGCCGGGCGGGGTTGCGTCCTCAGCCCGACTTGTGCAGACGGTCGCGATGCTGCACGACGCCCGACCGGACCGTGAAGTACAGACCCAGCAGCACCACGACCGGGAGCACGATCCAGTTCCAGAGGTTGTCGCCCCACGTGACCAGCCACTCGTTCACAGCGTTCACGCGCTCAGTATGGCCGTCGGCGCCCGCGCGGGACAGCAGCGGAGAGGGTGATCTTCCGGTGGGGCGTACCAGGCGCTTCCCAGCGCGGGCGGGTGCGGCATCCGGTAACGTAAGAGGGTTCCGGCGGCTGGACGCGCCGGTGAGAGCTGAATACGGAGGCCAGAGTGGACATCGATCTCGGATTGCTGCGGACCGTCGAGCGTGAGAAGGAGATCCCCTTCGACGAACTCGTTCGGATCATCGAGCAGGCGATTCTGACGGCCTATGCCAAGCACACCTCGCCGACCGGGGAGCTCCCTGAGGGCGCCCGCGCGGAGCTCGACCGCAAGAGCGGTCACGTCGCGGTGTTCGTGCCGCTCCTCGATGACGAAGGCATCGTCATCGGCGAGGAGGAGAGCACTCCCGAGGACTTCGGCCGCATCGCCGCCTTCGCGGCGAAGCAGGTGATCAGCCAGCGTCTGCGCGACATCGCGGACGACGCCGTCCTCGGCGAGTTCCGCGGCAAGGAGGGCGACATCGTCGCCGGCGTCGTGCAGCAGGGACCCAACCCGCGCATGGTCCACGTCGACCTCGGCACCGTCGAGGCGATCCTCCCGCCCGAGGAGCAGGTGGCCGGCGAGGAGTACCCGCACGGCTCGCGTCTGCGCGTCTACGTGACGTCGGTCTCGAAGGGCACGAAGGGTCCGCAGATCACGGTCTCGCGCACGCACCCCGGCCTGGTCCGCAAGCTCTTCGCCCTCGAGGTGCCCGAGATCGCCGCGGGCCTCGTCGAGATCGTGTCGCTCGCCCGTGAGGCGGGGCACCGCAGCAAGATCGCCGTCAAGGCCAACGACCCGACCATCAATGCGAAGGGCGCCTGCATCGGCGAGCTCGGCCGCCGCGTGCGCGCCGTGACCGAGGAGCTCGGCGGCGAGAAGATCGACATCGTCGACTACGACCCCGAGCTCGCGAAGTTCGTGGCCAACGCCCTCTCACCCGCGAAGGTCACGTCGAGCTTCATCCTCGATGCGTCCAGCAAGGCGGTGCGCGCCCTGGTGCCCGACTACCAGCTGTCGCTCGCGATCGGCAAGGAGGGGCAGAACGCCCGCCTGGCCGCCAAGCTGACTGGCGCCAAGATCGACATCCAGCCCGATTCCATCCTCGAAGAGGCGTGACGACCGGAGCGCCCGCGCCCGAGGTGTAAGATGGAGCCTGTACGAACGTGCGTCGGATGCCGCACGCGTGCTCACCGGTCCTCCCTCCTCAGGGTGGTCTCCATCGATTCCGTGCTCGTCCCCGACGAGCGCGCGGTGATGCCGGGGCGGGGCGCGTGGGTGCACGAGACGAGCGAATGCGTGGATGCCGCGATTCGGCGCCGCGCGTTCGTACGGGCACTCCGTGTGTCAGGCCCGCTTGACACGCAGACCATCGAGAAACGGCTGAACGGCTATGGAAACAAAGTGAACGGCTCGAAATGAGACCCGTCCGCGACTAATGGTCTGCCCTGCCTGGGTGGACCCCAGACAGGAGAATTGTGGCAAACGCCAAACCACGCGTGCACGAGATCGCCTCCGAACTCGGCGTCGACAGCAAGGTCGCCCTTGCGAAGCTCAAGGAGCTCGGCGAGTTCGTGAAGAGCCCGTCGT
>NZ_JSYE01000019.1:0-132900 GCF_054824025.1 Microbacterium sp. HJ5 | reverse complement strand
CCGTTCGCAAACGGAAGGGGGACGGCGGGTGGGTAGGGTCGAGGAGGCATGAGCGAAGACGAGAGCACGGGGCCGGCGCGCACCTCCGGCAAACCGGTCGATCCGCGGCTGCTGCGGTACGCACGGGCCTCGCGCGGGTTCTTCGTCGCGATCGGGGCCGTCGCCGTCGCGCAGACGGCGGTCGTGGTGGCATTCGCGTGGCTGCTCACGCGGGCGATCACCGGCGCGATCGACGGGATGCCGCTCCCCGACCTCGCCGCCACCCTCGGCGCCCTCGCCGCCGTCGTCGGCCTGCGCGCCGTCCTCCTGTGGGCGCGCGAGGCCGCCGCGGCCCGCGCGGCCGCCCGCGTGCAGACCCAGCTGCGGACGGCGCTCCTCGACGCGGTCGGCGTCCTCGGCCCGGAATGGCTCGCCGCGCGCCACTCCGCCGGGCTCGCGGTGACCGCGGGGCGCGGACTCGATGCGCTCGAGGCCTACTTCGGCCGCTACCTCCCGCAGCTCGTGCAGACCGTGGTGGCGACGCCGCTCATCATCGCGGTGATGTGGTGGCAGGACTGGATCTCGGGCCTCACCGTCGTCCTCACTCTGCCGCTCATCCCGATCTTCATGGTGCTCATCGGTCTGGCGACGCGCGCGGTGCAGCAGCGCCAGTGGAGCACGCTGCAGCGGCTCGCGGCCCGCTTCGCCGACACCGTGCAGGGACTGGCGACGCTGAAGGTCTTCGGCCGGCAGCACCGGGCCGCGGCATCCATCGAGCGGGTCACCGACGACTACCGACGCGAGACGATGCGGGTGCTCCGCGTCTCGTTCCTGTCGGGCTTCGCCCTCGAGTTCCTCGCGAGCATCTCGGTCGCGATCATCGCGGTCTCGATCGGCTTCCGCCTGATCGACGGCGCGCTCGCGCTCGCCGTCGGCCTGTTCGTGCTGCTGCTCGCCCCCGAGGCCTACCTGCCGCTGCGGCAGGTCGGCGTGCAGTTCCACGCCGCCGCCGAGGGCGTCGCGGCGACCGACGACGTGTTCGACGTGCTCGATGCCGCCCGCACCTCCGCGCACTCCGCCGTCGTCCACGTCGCCGCCGCCGGGCGCGGTCCGCTGCGGCTGACGTCGGTTCGTGTGCGGCGGGGCGAGCGGATGCTGCCCCCGGTGTCACTCGTCGCGCACACCGGCACAGTGACCCTGATCGAGGGACCGAGCGGCGCCGGCAAGTCCAGCCTGTTCGCCGCCCTCCGCGGCGCGGCGGCGTACGAGGGTGACGCCGTGTACGGCGACACCGACGTGCGTGCCCTCGCGCCCTCGGCGTGGCTCGCCTGGGCCGGGCAGCGGCCCGGCCTCATCGCGGGGTCGATCGCCGCGAACGTCGCCCTCGGCGACACCGCGCCCGACGCCCGCCTCGTCGCGCGGGCGCTCGAGCTCGCGTGCGCCGACGACCTCTCCCCCGCGCACGAGCTCGGCGTGCAGGGCGCCGGGCTCTCGGGCGGGCAGGCGCAGCGCGTCGCCGTCGCCCGCGCCTTCTACCGGCGCCTCCGCGGGCGCGCCGACGTCGTCGCGCTCGACGAGCCGAGCGCCGCCCTCGACCCCGAGACCGAGGCGCGCCTGTGGGGCGCGGTCCGTGAACTCGCCGACGCCGGAGCCGCCGTGCTGCTGGTGTCGCACCGCGCGAGCGCACGCGCGATCGCCGACGACATCGTCCGGCTCGCCCCGAGCGAGGTGGCGGCATGACGGCCGTCAGGCGCGGCGACGTGCTGCGCGGCGCCCTGCCGCCGGGGCGGCGCTTGTGGCCGGCCCTCGCGGCGGGGTTCGCATCGGAGGCCTCGGCCGTCGCGCTCCTGGCGGTGAGCGCGTGGCTCATCGTGCGGGCGAGCGAGCAGCCGCCGGTCCTCTACCTCTCGGCCGCCGTCGTCGGCGTGCGGTTCTTCGCGCTGTCGCGCGCGACGTTCCGCTATCTGGAGCGCCTCACCGGGCACGACGCCGCGCTGCGTCAGCTCGCCACCACCCGCGCGACGCTCGTGCGCCGGCTCGTGCCCCTCGCTCCCGACGGGCTGACGCGCACGCGGCGCGGTTCGGTGCTGGGCGCGCTCGTCGACGACGTCGACGACCTCCAGAACCTGCCCCTGCGCGTCGTCCAGCCGCTCGTCGCGTCAGCTGCGGTCGCCGTCGGCGCGGTGATCCTCGTCGCGATCGTGTGGTGGCCCGCGGCGCTCGCTCTGCTCGGGTGCCTGGTCGTCGCCGGGCTCACCGCGACCCTGTGGGGGTGGGCCGCCGGCGGGCGGGCGGAGCGCACGATCGCGCCGCTGCGCGCGCAGCTCGCCGACGCGGTGCTCGACCACCTGGGCAGCCTCGACGTGCTCCAGGCATTCGGCGCCGACGCCGAGAGCCGTGCGCGCATCGCGGCCGCCGACGCCGCCGTGCGGCGGGCGATCGTGCGGCGCGCCGGCGCCCAGGCGGGGACGACGGCGATCGTGTCGCTGCTCGCCGGCGGCGCCTCGATCCTCGCGGTGCTCGCCGCGCTGCCGGGCGCGGCGTCCGGAGGCCTCGACGGGCCGTCGCTCGCTGTCGTGGTCCTCGTGCCGATGGCCGTGTTCGAGGTGTTCGCGGCGGTGCCGCTCGCCGCCGCCGCGTGGCGGCAGGTCGCGGCATCCGCTCAGCGCATCGCCGACGCGCTGCCCGCCGACCTTCCCGCCGAGCTCGCCGACGAGAGCACGCCGGCGCGCGGCGAGGGGCCCGCGCTCGGCGAGGGCATCCGGCTGCGCGGCGCGTCGGTCTCGTGGCCCGGAGGGGCGTATGCCTCGCTCCGCGACGTCGACCTCGACGTCCGCCCCGGCGAGCGCCTGCTCGTCGTCGGCTCGAGCGGGGCGGGGAAGACGACGCTCGCCCACGCGCTCGTGCGGTTCCTCGAGACGGACGGTGCGTTCGACATCGGCGGGCGCTCCGTGCACGAGCTCGCCGGCGACGACGTCCGCCTGACCGTCGGCCTGTGCGAGCAGCAGCCGATGCTCTTCGACGAGGACATCCGCCAGAACCTCCTGTTCGCGCGCGACACGGCGAGCGACGCCGAGCTCGAGGCGGCGCTCGCGCGCGTCGGCCTCGGCGACTGGCTCCGCGAGCGCGGCGGACTCGACGCACGTGTCGGCGAACGCGGCGCCCTCGTGTCGGGCGGGCAGGCGCAGCGCATCGCCCTCGCACGCGCGCTGCTGCGGGACTTCCCCGTGCTGGTGCTCGACGAGCCGACTGCGGGCGTCGACGTCGAGGCATCCGATGCCCTGCTCGTCGACTTGCTGGGCGCGGTCGGCGACGACCAGGCGGTCGTGCTCATCTCGCACGTCGCCGTGCCGGAGGGGCTCGTCGACCGCGTGGTGCGCCTCGAGCACGGCCGGGTCGTCGCGGTCTGAGGCCCGCCTCGACGACGGCGAGCGGATGCCTCGGCTAGCGTCGAGGGCATGACGCTGACCGTCCGCACCGCGACCCGCGACGACGCCGCGAGCATCACGCGCGTGCGCATCGACACGTGGCGCGCGGCGTACACGGGACTGATGGCGCAGGAGATCCTGGATGCGATGGACGCCGATCACGAGTCCGAGCGCCGGGCGGCGCGGTGGGACGAGATGCACGGCGACCCGCGAGGGTGCGACCTCATCGCCGAAGTCGACGGCGAGGTCGCCGGCTGGGCGGCCATCGGCGCGTCGATCGACGGCGACCGGCCGCGCGACGGACAGGTCTATGCGATCTACGCGCACCCGCAGTACTGGTCGCGCGGCGTGGGGCACGCGCTGCTCGTCACCGCCGAGCAGCGCCTGCGCGCCGCCGGATTCCGCAAGGCCCACCTGTGGGTGCTCGACGGCAACGCGCGGGCGGCGGCGTTCTACGAGCGCCACGGCTGGCGCGAGGACGGCGCCACCATGACCGACGAGCGTCGCATCGGCGGCACAGGACACACCTTGCTGGAGCGCCGCCGCGTGCGCGACCTCAAGGAGACGGTGTCGCCTCGCTGAGCTTCTGCGGCTCGGCGACCTCGGCCTCCGCGGCCGCCGCGATCCGGCTCGCCATGCCCGCGAAGATGAAGCCGTGGAAGGGCAGCACTGCCAGCCAGTAGAGGCGCCCGGCGAGGCCGAGGGGAAAGAACACCGCCCGCTGGTCGTACCGCGAGCCTGCGGCATCCGGACTCGCGCGGAGCTCGAGCCAAGCGAGCCCCGGAACCTTCATCTCGGCACGGAGCCGCAGGAACGACCCGGGCTCGATGGCCTCGACGCGCCAGAAGTCCAGCGCGTCGCCGACCCCGAGGCGAGCCTTCGAGCGGCGCCCCCTGGCCAGGCCGATCCCGCCGACGAGGCGGTCCATCCATCCGCGGATCGCCCACAGCAGCGGCGACGAATACCACCCGTTCTCACCGCCGATCCCCTCGATGACGCGCCACAGCGCGTCCGGCGGAGCGGACGTGGTCGCCTCGCGCACGTCGGTGAACACCACCCGGCCCGCCCAGTCGGGGTCGCTCGGCAGCGGATCGCTCGGCACGCCGAGCACCTCGGCGTCCTGCCAGCTCGTCTCGATCGAGTCGGTCTCGAGACGCCCGAGCGCGAGTCGCACCGCGGCGCGGTACGCGGTGAGGCCGTCCTCCGGGGGCGGGATGAGGGCGTCGACGTCGTGGTCCTTCATGACGCACTCGTTCTGGAGCGACTCGACGAGCGGCCGGGCGATGGACCGAGGGATGGGAGTGACCAGGTTCACCCAGTGCGACGCGAGGCGCGGGGTGAGCACGGGCAGCGCCGCGATCGGCCGCTGATGGAGGCCCGCCTCGACGGCGTAGCCGTTCATCATCTGGCCGTACCGCAGCACATCGGGCCCGCCGATGTCGACGGCGCGATTCACGTCGGCGGGCACGCGCGCCGCGCCCAGCAGGTAGTGGAGCACGTCGCGCACGGCGATCGGCTGGATGCGGTTGCGCACCCACTTCGGCGCCGGCATGTACGGCAGCACCTCGGTGAGGTGGCGCACCATCTCGAACGACGCCGACCCCGACCCGATCACGACCCCCGCCTGGAGGACGAGCGACGGCACGCCGCTGTGGAGGAAGACCTCGCCGACCTCGACGCGTGAGCGCAGGTGCGGCGACAGCTTCACACCGTCGGGATGCAGGCCCCCGAGGTACACGATGCGGCCCACCGACGCTGCGGCCGCCGCTGCGGCGACCGTCTCGGCGGCACGCAGGTCGGCGTCGGCGAAGCCCTTGCCCGCCGACATCGAGTGGACCAGGTAGTAGAGCACGTCGACGTCGCGGACGGCACGGCCGACGGCCGCGGCATCCGTCGCATCGCCCGCGACCACGTCGACGCGGCTCCCCCACTCGAACGCGACCACACGCGCCGGATCGCGAGCGAGCACGCGCACGTCGTAGCCCGCCGCGAGCAGGCGCGGCACGAGGCGGCCGCCGATGTAGCCGGTGGCGCCGATGACGAGGGCGCGCGGGGCTCTGCCATCTTCCCGAGGACGTGCGGTCAGGGCGGGCTCGCGGCCGGTCGGCGAGGAGAGGTCGTCCATGTCGGCAGGCTACGCGCGACGGTCGGCGCATCGAAGCCCTTGCGCTCGACGGCGACGTGTGCGGTCGGCGCGCCGTCCGGGCGCGGGCTCAGTCCAGCCGGGCGCCGAACGCCTGGACGCCGTCGTGCGAGGGCAGCGGCGCGAACCCGACGCGCGGGTAGAACGCGACCGCCCCGGCGTTGTCCGACGATGCGACGAGATGCAGCCCCGTCACTCCCCGCGCGCGCAGCGCGTCGATCAGGGTCGCGATCAGCTCGCGCCCCAGGCCTCGCCCCTGGGCCTCGGGCAGCAGGTCGATGTGCAGGTGGGCGGGGTACTCGTCGCCGTACGGCTCGCCGCCGCCGCGACGTGCGTACGCGTAGAGCAGGATGCCGTCCTGGCGCGACGCCTCGGCCTCGGGCCGCGGCCACCGCTCGCCGAACGCCGGCCACCACTCCGCGCGGAACCACTCCTCGAAGTCGCGGGTGTCGGGCGCCGACACGATGTAGCCGACCACGCGGCCGTCGTCGGCCTCGACCACGAAGGCGAGCTCGGGATGCCGTGCGACGTAGGGCAGGACGAAGATCTCGGCCCACAGGTCGTCGTCGTCGAGCACTCCCGTGGCGTCGGCACCGGCATCCGCCGTCCGCAGGCAGATCTCGGCGAGCGCCGGCTCGTCGCCGGCGCGGAAGGGACGGATGCGGGTCACCCGACGAGTCTAGGAGCGGGTCATGACACCGCGACGAAGCGCACGTCGCCGACGTCGAGGCGCAGCCGGACCGGCAGCCCGGGCGCGAGGCCGAGTTCGGCGACGCGGTCGGCCGTGAGGTCGACGGCGACCTCGGGATCGGCGGTGCGCACGCGCACGCCGGCGGGGGTCTGCTCGAGGCGCGTGACACGCGCGAGCCACTCCCCCTCGACGACCGACGGCGCGAGCCGCAGCGCACCGGTCCACGTGTCGGCCTCTGCGCGCTCGATCCCCACGACCGACGGGCGGAACACCGCGGCCACGGCTTCGCCGTCGCGATGAGCGGATGCCGCACCCTCGGCCGCCAGCACGACACCCTCGCTCTCCCACCGCCCGGCGCGCAGCACGCCGGTCACGCGGTTGAGCCCGGCGACGGCCGCGGTGAAGCGGGTCGCCGGCGCCGCCAGCACCTCGCGGACCGCGCCTGCCTGCGTCACGCGGCCCTTCTCCAGCACGACAAGGCGCGACGCGAGCGACACCGCGTCCACCGCGTCGTGGGTCGCGACGACGGCCGTGGTGCGGGTGGACGCGAGCTGGTCGTGCAGCAGCGCGCGCACATCGCCGGCCGTCTCGGTGTCGAGGGATGTCAGCGGCTCGTCCAGCAGGATCGCCTCGGGCGAGGTGGCCAGGGCGCGGGCGAGGGCCACGCGCTGCTGCTGACCGCCCGACAGCTCCGAGGGCCGCCGGCGCCCCATGCCGTCGAGCCCGACGCGCCACAGCCACTGGTCGGCCTCGGACGCCGCCACCTCCTTGGTCGCACCGTGCACGCGCAGCCCGAACGCGATGTTCGCGTGCGCGGAGAGGTGCGGGAACAGGCGCGGCTCCTGCCCGAGCAGCACGATGCCCCGGCTCGACGGAGCGGTCCGCCGGCGCGGGCGGGGCGCGGCATCCAGCTCGCGATCGCCCAGCCGCACGTGCCCCTCGTCGAGCGCCGTGAGCCCCGCGAGGACGTGCAGCAGGGTCGTCTTCCCGGCACCGCTCGGCCCCATGACGGCGAGCACCTCGCCGGGCCCGGCCTGCAGCGCCGCGTCGAGCCGGAACGCACCGCGCTCGACGACCACGCGCGCGTCGAGGGCGCTCATCGCTGCGCCTCCGGGCGCCAGGCCCGGACGAGCAGCAGCACCGCGATCGCCGTGACGAGCAGCAGCAGAGACAGGGCGACCGCCGAGCCCTGCGAGACGCCGGCCCCGTTGAACGCGGTGTAGATGGCGAGCGGCATCGTCTGCGTCACGCCGGGGGCGTTGCCGGCGAAGAGAGCGGTCGCCCCGAACTCGCCGATCGCCCGCGCGAAGCACAGCACGACGCCGGCGATCAGACCCGGAGCCGCGAGTGGCAGGGTGACCCGTCGGAGGATCGTCCAGCGCCCCGCGCCGAGCCCGGCCGCCGCCTGCTCGTAACCGACGCCCGTGGTGCGCAGCGATCCCTCGAGGGCGAGCACGAGGAACGGAAGTGCCACGAACGTCTGCGCGAGGACGACGGCTGTCGTGGTGAACGGGATCCGGATGCCCCACTCGGCGAGCATCCCGCCCAGCCAGCCGGTACGGCCGAACAGGAACAGCATCGCGACGCCGCCGACCATCGGCGGCAGCACCAGCGGAACCGTGACGAGCGCGCGCAGCACGGCGGCGGTGCGCGCCCTGCTGCGCGCGATGAGCAGCGCCAGGGGCACCCCGAGCACCACGCACACCGCGGTCGCGGTGAGCCCGGTGCCGAGCGACAGCGCGAGCGCGGAGAGCGCCACGGCCGAGGTGATGTCGCTCCACAGCGTCGACCAGTCCACGCGCAGCACGAGCGCCGTGAGAGGCAGGATCAGCAGCGCGAGCCCGACGAACGCGGGGATCGCGAGGACCCGCGGCACGAACCCCACGCGGTCGCGTGCTGCCGTCGGCGAGGTCACGGGGCGCCGAATCCGAGGCCGTCGAGCACGGCGCGGCCGTCGGGCGAGAGCACGAAGGCGACGAACTCCCGCGCGGCCTCGGGGTTCGACGACTCGGTGAGCGCCGCGATCGGGTAGCGGTTGACGACGCCGTCGGCGCCGGCCGCCTCGATGGCCTCCACGTCGTCACGCCCCCGCGCATCGGTGACGTACACGAGGCCCGCATCTGCCTCGCCGGCGGCGACCTTCGTGAGCACCGCCGTGACGTTCTGCTCGAGACTCGCCGGCGTCACGGCGACGCCGTTGTCGTCGAGGAGGGTGGCGGATGCCGCGCCGCACGGCACCTCGGACGCGCACAGCACAACGGTCAGGCCGGGGTCGGCGAGGTCGGCGATGCCGGTGACGCCGCCGGGGTTGCCGGCCGGGACGGCGATCACGAGGGTGTTCGACGCGAACACCGCCGGATCGGCGGTCAGACCCGCGTCGACGACCTTCTGCATGTTCCTCTCGTCGGCTGAGGCGAAGACGTCGGCGGGCGCCCCTTCGACGAGCTGCGTGGCGAGCGTGCTCGATCCGTCGTACGCGATCGGCAGCACCTCCAGCTGCGGATGCCGCGCCTCGAACCTCGTCGCCAGTTCGTCGAACGCCGTCCCGAGCGAAGCTGCGGCGAAGATCGTCAGGTCGCCGGTCAGTTCGGGCCCCCGCTCGGTCGCCGCGGGGGCCGTGGCGTCGGGATCGAGGTCGCCGGCGGAGCCCGGCGAGCCGGCGCACCCGGCGAGGGCGAGCCCGGCGACGAGCAGCACGGACGTGATCGCTCGGCGCGCGACGGGGCGGGGCATCCTCACCCTCTCGGTGTTTCGACGATGACGTTGGTGGCCTTCACGACGGCGACGGCGAGGGATCCGACCTCGAGGCCGAGGTCGTCGGCGGCCTCCGCCGACATGAGGGAGACGACGCGGTGAGGTCCGGACTGGATGTCGACCTGCGCCATGAGCCCGTCGCGCTGCACGCGCGTGACGAGTCCGACGAAGCGGTTGCGCGCACTCGACAGCACGTCGGACTCGTCGCCCGGCGACGACGCCAGGTCGGCCGCTCGGGCGGCGAGCGCCGCCCCCGGGATCTCGGCCGGCGTCGCGCCGGTCGTGGGGAGCGCACCCGCGTCTACCCAGCGGCGGACGGTGTCGTCGCTGACCCCCAGCAGGCGGGCCGCCTCGGCGATCTTGAAACTCGGCACGCATCGACCGTATCACCGCGAATGCGGCCAGGGACCGGAGTTTTCGCCGCATTCGCGGCTATGGGCGGGGCCGGTGACCGGACGGCGTCATGCCGGCGCCCAGGCTTGCCGGCGCGGATACCCTGGAACCATGCCGATTCCGCCGCTCGTGGAGCCCGTCGACGCGCTCGACGCCGGCGAGCGGACCCGCACGTCCCGCCACGCAGCGCTGTCGGGCTTCGGCGACATCGCGCAGCGACGTCTCGCCGCCGCGCACGTCGCCGTCGTCGGCGCGGGCGGGCTCGGATCGCCCACGGTTCTCGCCCTCGCAGCAGCCGGCGTCGGCACGCTCACCGTGATCGACGACGACGAGGTCGAGGCATCCAATCTCCAGCGTCAGGTGATGCACCGCGTCGCCGACGTCGGCGGGCGCAAGGTCGATTCGGCCGTGCGCGTGGCGGCCGATCTCTCCCCCCGCACGGTCGTGCGCGCGGTTGCCGAGCGGCTCACCGCGGCGAACGCCGCCGACCTGCTCGCCGGAGCGCACGTCGTGGTCGACGGCACCGACACGTTCGAGACGCGCGCCGCCGTCGCGGACGCCTGCGAGCTGCTGGGCGCGCCCCTCGTGTGGGGTGTCGTCCAGGAGTTCCACGCGCAGGCGACGGTGTTCTGGCCCACGGCTCCGGGCGGCGCGCCCCGCGTGCGACTCTCCGACCTGTACCCGCCGGAGTCGGTCGGCGACGTGCCGACGTGCGAGGCGGTCGGCGTGCTCGGGCCCCTGTGCCTGCAGGTCGGCGCCCTCCTCGCGACCGAGACGGTCAAGCTCATCACCGGCATCGGCGAGCCCCTGCTGGGCCGCGTCGTCGTGATCGACGCGCTACGCGGCCGGACGGATGAGGTCCCCTTGAGGCCGAGCGGAGACGGAGCGATCGCGGTCGGCGGCACGGTTGCCGGCCGCGGCTCGGTGACCGGTGGCGGCACCGCGGCCGGTGGCGGCACCGAGCCCGTCGCGCACGTCGATCTCGTGTCCGCCCTCGCCGCGCAGGCTGCCGGCGCCACCCTGCTCGACGTCCGCGAGCCCCATGAGACGGCCTCGGGCGTCCTGCCGGGCGCCGTCGAGGTGCCGCTCGCCACCCTTCTCGCCGAGCCGTCCCTCGCGGGACCCGGCCCCGTGGTCGTGGTGTGCAAGGTCGGCGTCCGCGCCGAGCGCGCCGCTCTCGCGCTGCGTGACGCCGGGATCGAGGCATCCGTCCTCGCCGGCGGCATGGATGCATGGGCGACCGGCACCGGCGTTCGGGTGAGCGCGTGACGCCGGGCGGTCCCGACGCGCTGGTCGATGTCGCCGTGCACCTGGCGACCGTGCTCGACGCGGTCGTGCCGGTCGAATCGGCGCGCATGCCGCTGGCCGCCGCACGCGGCCGCACGCTGCGCGAGGCCGCGCGCGCGGCCGTCGACATCCCGGTATTCGACAACTCCGCGATGGACGGGTTCGCGGTGCACCACGCCGACGTCGCCGACGCGTCGACGGACGCCCCCGTCTCGCTGCGTGTCGTCGCCGACCTCCCGGCGGGCACCGACCTCGACCCGCCGTTCGCCCGCGGCGAGGCGGCGCGCATCATGACGGGCTCGCCCGTGCCGTCGGCGGCCACGGCGATCGTCCCCTTCGAAGACACCGCGGGCGGCCTGGCCGACTCGCTCGGCGCGATCTCGGTGCAGCGCGCGCCGCGCGCGCCCGGCGCGCACATCCGACGACGCGGCGACGACGTCGTGCGGGGCGACGAGATCCTTCCCGCGGGCGTCGGGCTGGGTGCGCTGCAGCTGGCGGCGGCGGCCGCGGCGGGGGTACCCGAGGTGATCGTGAGCCGGATGCCGCGCGTCGCGGTCGTCTCGACCGGGTCGGAGCTGGTCGCGCCCGGCGCTCCGCTCGGTCCGGGTCAGATCCCCGAGTCCAACAGCGAGCTCCTCGCCGCCCTGGTGGCCGACGCAGGTGCCGAGGTCGTGCTGCGGGTCAGCGTGCCGGACGACGGCGACGGACCGCGCGAGGCGATCGCCGCGGCGGAGGCCCTCGGCGCCGATGCGGTGGTGTTCACGGGCGGTGTCAGCGCCGGGGCGTACGAGGTGGTGAAGAACACCCTCGGCGACGCGATGACCTTCACGAAGGTGCGCATGCAGCCCGGCAAGCCGCAGGGCTTCGGGCGCACCGGCTCCGGGGTGCTGCTGTTCGGCCTGCCCGGCAATCCCGTGAGCGCGGCGGTGTCGTTCGAGGTGTTCGTCCGCCCGGCGCTCCTGGCGATGCAGGGGCGCTCCGAGCTCCGTCGGCCGGTGCTGCGCCTGACCGCGGCGAGTGCGTGGCGCACCCCGCCGGGGCGCACGCAGTACCTTCCGGTGACGATCGACCGCGCCGACCCCGGCGCCTGGCGCGCCGTGCCCGCGACGAGCGGCGCGTCGCACCTCGCCGGTGGGCTCGGCCGCGCGGAGGCGTACGCGATCGTCCCCGCCGAGGTCGAGGCCGTCGCCGCCGGCGATGCCGTCGATGTCATGCTGATCACATGAGCTTCACGCACCTCGACGCCGCCGGGCACGCGCGCATGGTCGACGTCACCCAGAAGCAGCCGACGGTGCGCTCGGCCACCGCTCGCGGCTTCGTGCGGTGCTCCGCCGACGTCGTCGCCGCCCTGCGGGACGGCACCGTGCCCAAGGGCGACGTGCTGGCCGTCGCCCGCATCGCCGGCATCCAGGCGGCCAAGCGCACGCCCGACCTCCTGCCGCTCGCGCACGTCATCGGGGTGCACGGCGCCGCGGTCGACCTGCGTCTCGACGACCACGGCGTCGCGGTCGAGGCCACCGTCCGCACCGCCGACCGCACGGGCGTCGAGATGGAGGCGCTCACCGCCGTGTCGGTCGCCGCCCTCGCCGTCGTCGACATGGTGAAGGGCCTCGACAAGGCGACGTCGATCGAGAACGTCCGCATCGTGGCCAAGACCGGCGGGAAGAGCGGGGACTGGCTCCGCCCCGGCGAGGCGTGAGGTGACCGGCGCGGGTATCAGCGGCTCACCGGGCGCGACCGGCGCCTCCGTCAACGGCTCACCTGACGGGACCGGGGCGGGTGCCGGCGACTCATCAGCCGGGATCACCGCCGCTGTCAGCGGCTCACCGGGCGCGACCGGCGCCACCTCGCGCGCGATGCCGTCGCTCGGCGCCATCCTTCTCGGTGGCGGCCGCGCGACCCGGGTCGACGGCGCCGTCAAGCCGCTCTTCGAGGTCGACGGCCGCACGCTGCTCGACGCCGCGGTCGACGCCGCGGAAGCCGCCGGGGCTCAGCCGATCACCGTGGTCGCCGGAGTGCTCGACCCGTCGCTCCACGTCCAGTGGGCACGGGAGAGTCCGCCCTTCGGCGGCCCGGCCGCGGGCATCGTCGCCGGCCTCGAGGCCTGGGCGCACGCGGCGGAGCCCGATCCGGCATGGACCCTCGTGCTCGCATGCGACCTCCCGTCCGCCGGCGCTGCCGTGCGCCGACTGGTGGATGACATGGTGCTCCTCCCCACCGACACCGACGGTCTGTGCCTGGCGGACGCGTCGAGCCGGCCGCAGTGGCTGACGGGCGTCTACCGCACCGCGGCGCTGCGGGCCGCGGCATCCGCTCTGCCCGATGCCGGACGCGACGCCTCGGTACGCGCGCTGCTGAGCGACCTCGCGATCGCCGTCGTCACCGCGCCCGACGACCTGACCCGCGATGTCGACACGTGGGAGGATCTGGAGCAGGCCCGAGCCCGGGCCGCCGGATCGCAGGCCGAGGAGCCGACATGAGCGAGCAGTCCCGCACCCTTCCGCCCGAGGCCCTCGACGCGTGGGCCGCCACGCTGCGCGCGCGTTTCGAGCTCGCCGAGGACGACGTGCCGGTGGCCGCCGTCCTCGACATGACGCGCGACGTCGCGAATGGCGTCGCCCGCCCGGCCGCGCCGCTCGGCGCCTTCGTGGCGGGCCTGGTCGCCGGCCGCGCGGGCACCGACCCTGCTCAGGTCCGCGAGGCGCTCGACGCCGTGGCCGCCCTCGCCGCCGCGTGGGAAGAGCAGTAGTGCCGGTCGTCCGGTACTTCGCGGCCGCGCAGGAGGCTGCGGGACGCGACACCGAGCAGCGCACGGAGACGACGCTGGGCGACCTGCGGCGCGCCGTCGCCGGCGATCACCCGGCGCTGGGCGGCATCCTCCCCCGCTGCGCCGTCCTGGTGGGCGGCTCGCGCGTCGACGACGCGACGCCGCTCGGCCCCGACGACCTCGTCGACGTGCTGCCACCCTTCGCCGGCGGCTGAATCCCGTCCGTCGGCACGCCGCTCGGCGCGAGCGCCCGAGCACAACGTCGGAGATTTTCGACGACACGCCGGTTCCAGGCCTCGCGGACCGGCGTGTCGGCCGAAATCTCCGATTCTGTGTCGGACGGCCAGCCCGGCGACGCAGCCGAGCGGAGGCCGCGCCGGGCGTCAGGCCCCGGGCGTCAGGCCCCGGCGTCAGCCGCCGAGGCCCAGCCAGGTGGCGGTGCCGTCGTCCTCGACCTGGCGCTTCCACACCGGCAGGCCGGTCTTGATCGTCTCGATCACCGTGCGGCACACGTCGAACGCCTCGGCGCGGTGCGGTGCGGCGACAGCGATCACGACCGCCGCATCGCCGACTCCGAGCGTCCCCACCCGATGCGACACCGCGACGATCGCGCGGCCCTCGCCGACCGCCTCCTCGGCGATGCGCTGCAGGGCGGCGGCGGCGTCGGGATGGGCGGAGTACTCGAGCGCGACGACGGCGGACGCGGCATCCGGATCATGATCGCGCACGCGACCGACGAAGGTCGTGACCGCCCCTGCGGTCGGGTCGTCGACGGCCGCGAGGTGGGCGTCGAGGTCGAGGGGGTCCGAGCTGATCGCCGCGAGCCGCACGGAGCCCATCAGTGGTCGCCTCCGCCGAGCTGATCGAGCACATGCCGCGCGACCGAGAGCACGACCGGCATTCCGGATGCCACGCCCTTCGGCGACCCGGGGAGGTTCACGATCAGCACCCCGTGCGGATCGGCGACGCCCGCCACTCCGCGCGTGAGCATTCCCGCGGGCTTCTCGCTCGCACCACGGCGACGCAGTTCCTCGGCGATCCCGGGGACCTCGCGCGTGACCACCCGGCGCGTGGCCTCGGGCGTCTCGTCGCGCGGGCCGACGCCGGTTCCGCCCGACGTGATGACGAGCTTGACGCCGGCCAGGATCTGCGCCTGCAGCGCACGTTCGACGCTGTCGGCGCCGTCCGGGACGACGACGGCGTCGGCGCAGTCGAAGCCCGCTTCGCGCAGCGCCGCGACCGCGACGGGGCCGCTCTCATCGGGGCGCTCGCCCGCAGACGACCGGTCGGACACCGTGATGACTGCGGCTCGGGTCATGCGTCCAGCCTAGAGATGGTGCGAGGACGACGGCGCACGACCCGACCGTCAGTCGCGGCGTTCGAGGCGCACGATCACCGACTTCGAGGTGGGGGTGCCGCTCACGTCGGCGACGGAGTCCAGCGGCACCAGCACGTTCGTCTCGGGGTAGTACGCCGCCGCATTGCCGCGTGGCGTCGGATACGCGACGAGCCGGAACGCCTCCGCGCGCCGCTCCTGCAGTGCGCCGTCGGCTCCCGTCCACTCCGACACGAGATCGACGACGTCGCCCTCGACGAACCCGAGCCCGGTGATGTCGCCGGCGTTGACGAGCACGACCCGCCGCCCGCCGCGGATGCCCCGGTAGCGGTCGTCCTTGCCGTAGATCGTGGTGTTGTACTGGTCGTGCGAACGCAGCGTCTGGAGGAGCAGCCTCCCCCGCGGGATCCGCGGGTATTCGAGCGAATTCGCCGTGAACCGCGCCCTGCCGTCGACCGTCGCGAAGCGCCGCGCGTCGCGGGGACCGTTCGGCAGGTGCAGCGTCCGCCCCTTGTCGATGCGCTCCTCGTAGTCGTCGAACCCTGGGATCACGCGCTCGATGTGCGCGCGAATGAGCGCATAGTCGGCTTCCAGCGCGGCCCAGTCGGCGCGAGGGCGGGTGCGCGGATGCCGCGACCCCGACGCCTCCTCGTAGGACGGCCGCTCGACCTGGCCTCGGTCGACGTCGAGATCGACAGGAGCGGATGCCGCGGCATCCGCTCGCTCGAAGAGCAGACCGCACAGGCGCGCGACGATCGCGACCTCGCTCAGCAGGTCGTCGGCGGGCGGCGCGAGGCGCCCGCGCGAGGCGTGCACGGCTCCCATGGAGTCCTCGACCGTGACGCGCTGCTCGCGCCCGCCGCGCCGGTCGCGGTCGGTGCGACCGAGCGTCGGCAGGATGATCGCCCGGCGGCCGGTGACGACGTGCGAGCGGTTGAGCTTCGTCGACACCTGGACGGTCAGGTCGACGCGCGACATCGCCGCCTCGACGACCTCGGTGTCGGGGGTCGCCGAGACGAAGTTGCCGCCCATCCCCATGAAGAACCGCACGCGGCCGTCGCGCATCGCACGGATCGCCTCGACGGTGTCGAAGCCGTGCTCGCGGGGCGCCGAGAAGCCGAACTCGGCGCCGAGCGCGTCGAGGAACTCCGCCGAGGGCTTCTCGTAGATGCCGACCGTGCGATCGCCCTGCACATTGGAGTGACCGCGAACCGGGCACACGCCCGCACCCTTGCGGCCGATGCTGCCCTGCAGCAGCAGAACGTTCACGACGTCGCGAAGCGTCGCCACGGAGTGCTTGTGCTGTGTGAGCCCCATGGCCCAGCAGACGATCGTCGCGGTCGACGTGCGGACCGCCTCGCCCACGCGGCGGAGCGCCTTCTCGGGCAGACCCGTCGCGGCGACGAGGTCGCGCCACGAGGCATCCGCCATCGCCTGCCGGTAGTCGTCGAAGCCGCTCGTGTGCTCCGCGATGAATGCGTGGTCGAGGACGTCGCCGGTCTGCGCCTCGGCCTCGAGCAGATGCTTGCCGATCGCCTGGAACAGCGCCTGGTCGCCGCCGAGGCGGATCTGCACGAACCCGTCGGCGAGCTTCGTGCCGCCGAACGCGACGCCGCGCACCGTCTGCGGGTTCTCGAACTTCAGCAGCCCCGCCTCGGGCAGCGGGTTGACGGCGATGATCGTCGCGCCGTTGCGCTTCGCCTTCTCGAGCGCCGACAGCATGCGCGGGTGGTTCGTCCCCGGATTCTGGCCGGCCACGATGAGCAGGTCGGCGTCGTGGATGTCGTCGATCGACACCGTTCCCTTGCCGATCCCGATGGTCTCGGTGAGAGCGGACCCGGATGACTCGTGGCACATGTTCGAGCAGTCGGGAAGGTTGTTGGTGCCGACGCCGCGCACGAGCAGCTGGTAGAGGAACGCCGCCTCGTTCGAGGTGCGGCCCGACGTGTAGAAGACCGTCTCGTCGGGGTCGTCGACGGCGGCGATCGCGGCGGCGATCTCACGCAGCGCGTCGTCCCACGACAGCGGCCGGTAGTGCGTGGCCCCCTCGTCGAGGATCACCGGCTGGGTGAGGCGGCCTTGCTGGCCGAGCCACCAGTCGTCATGGGCGCGAAGCTCGTCGACCGAGTGAGCGGCGAAGAACTCGCCCCCCACGCGGCGGAGGGTCGCGTCCTCAGCCACGGCCTTCGCGCCGTTCTCGCAGAATTCGGCGAGGTGTCGCTTGTCCTCTTCGGGCCATGCGCACCCGGGGCAGTCGAAGCCGACCTTCTGGTTCACGCGCATGAGGGTCTGCACCGAGCGGGCGATGCCCATCTGCTCCTGCGCGATCTGCAGCGCATGCAGCACCGCAGGCACGCCGACGGCGACCTTCTTGGGCTTGGAGACGCGCACGCGGCTCTCGTCGATGTCGGCTTTCGGGGGCTTCGTCGCCATGCGTCCAGGATAGGGCGGTCTGCAGGCCCGGCCGTTCCTGCCGCCGCCAGGGTGTCGAATCAGCCGCGCGCCGGAGCCCGCACGCGGCGGCGTCGAGGTCGCCCGCGGCGATCGCCCTGCGCGCAGCCGGACCGTTTCACTCGCGTCCTGGCCTGCTCTTTCCGCCGAGTCGCCGCGCGCCCGGGTCAGCGCCGCCCGGTGCCGAACATGCCGCGGATGACTCCCCCGAGGATGGTCTGCGTCGCCTTCGAGCCCAGGATCTGCTCGATGGGCGACTTCTCGCTGCTGCGCGAGCTCCGCGAGGTGCGTGTGGTTCCCTGGGTCTTCTTGAGGAGGCGCTCGTACTCCTGCTGGGCCTTCTTGTCGGCGGCCGCCTGCGCCTTGTCGATCGCCGCCTGCTGCTTGGCGTACTCGGCATCGGCCTTCGCCTTGGCGAGCGCCGCCTCCTCGGCCGCCGCGGCATCGTCGGCCGCCTTCATCTTCGCCGTCAGGATCTCGCGCGCCGACTCGCGGTCGATGGCCGTGCCGTATTTGGCCAGGAGGGGCGATGCCTTCACCGCCGCCTCGATCTGCGGGTCGGGCGTGGGCGACATGAGCCCCTGCGGCGCGCGCAGGCGTGTCCATGCGACCGGCGTCGGCGCGCCCTTCTCGCTCATCACCGTGACGATCGCCTCGCCGGTGCCGAGCTCCTGCAGCACGCGCTCGAGGTCGTAGCCCGACTTCGGGTAGGTGCCGACGGTGGCGCGCAGCGCCTTCGCATCGTCCGGCGTGAACGCGCGGAGCGCGTGCTGCACGCGCGAGCCGAGCTGCGCAAGAACGTCGGACGGGACATCCTTCGGCGTCTGCGTCACGAAGAAGACGCCCACGCCCTTCGACCGGATGAGCCGCACGGTCTGCACGATGGCCGCGAGGAAGTCCTTCGACGCATCCTTGAACAGCAGGTGCGCCTCGTCGAAGAAGAACACCAGCTTCGGCTTCTCGGGGTCGCCCACCTCGGGCAGCAGCTCGAACAGCTCGGCCAGCAGATACATGAGGAAGGTCGAGAACAGAGCGGGCTTGTCGACCACACCCGGCACCTCGAGCAGGCTGATGATGCCGCGACCGTCGGGAGCTGTGCGCAGGAAGTCGGACACCTCGAACTCGGGCTCGCCGAAGAACACGTCGGCGCCCTGGTCGGCGAAGGTGATGAGCTCGCGCAGGATCACCCCGGCGGTCGCCGCAGACAGTCCGCCGAGCTCCTTCAGCTCGGTCTTGCCCTCGTCGCTCGTGAGGAAGGTGAGCACGGCGCGAAGATCGGACAGGTCGACGAGGGCCAGCCCCTGCTGGTCGGCGTAGTGGAACACCAGCCCCAGGCTCGACTCCTGCGTCTCGTTGAGTCCGAGCACCTTGCTCAGCAGGAGCGGGCCGAACCCCGACACGGTCGCGCGGACGGGGACGCCCTTGCCGATCCCGCCGAGCGCGAAATACTCGGTGACGGATGCCTCGGCCTTCCAGTCCTGGCCGATCGCGCGCGTGCGCGCCAGCAGCTTCTCGTTCGGCTCGCCCGGCGTCGCGACGCCCGACAGGTCGCCCTTGATATCGGCGGCGAACACCGGCACGCCCTTCGCGGCGAGCTGCTCGGCGAGTCCCTGCAGCGTGCGCGTCTTCCCGGTGCCGGTCGCGCCGGCGACGAGCCCGTGGCGGTTCATCATCGCGAGCGGGATGCGCACCTGCGCGTCGGGCAGCGGCTCGCCGTTGACGAGCGCGCCGACGTCGAGCGTCGCCGACTCGAACGCGTAGCCGCGCACGATGCTCTGCACCTCGTCGTCCGTCAGCGGGCCGGCGGCTCGGGGCTCGGGCGCCGGCGCCGCGGGCGAGGCTTCCGCTGGCGCTGCCGCCGGCTCGGCGCGATCCGCCTCCGCCGGCGCTGCCTCCGGAACCGCAGCCTGAGGGGGCGCGGCTTCCGCAGACGCCGCAGCCCCAGCCTCCGGAGCCCCAGCATCCGCCGGCGCTGCATCCGCCGCCCCTCCCCCGGCGCCGGCCGCGGCAGCCTTCGCCGCTTCGGCCCGAGCCGTGGCGAGTGCCGCCTTCGCCTGCGCGGCCTTGAGCTGCGCCTCGGCCGCCTCGGCCTCGGCCTGCAGTCGTGCGAGCTCTGCCTCGGCGGCGGTGACAGCGGGATCGGGCGTCTCTGGCGCGGTCATGCGCTCAGCCTAGCGACGCCGCTTTCGACCGGGCTCGCGAGGCGACGAGGACGTTCTCGCGGGCCATCGGCACCGCGAACACGGCGGCCGCGAGCAGCGCGGCTCCCGCACCGATGAGCGCGCCGCCCACGGTGTCGCTCAGCCAGTGGGCGTGCAGGTAGGTGCGGCTGAAGGCCATGAGCAGCACCCACGCGGCGCCGACGAGCATGACCCAGACCCGCGGGAAGATCACCGCCGCGGCGACCGCCAGGGTCGCCGAGTTGGCGACATGGCCCGACGGGTAGGACCCGTAGTCGGAGATGACGATGATGTCCTCGGGCCGCACGCGTCCGAAGAGGTGCTTGAGCACCTGCACGCCGCCCGCCGAGACCGCCTCCGCGGTGAGGAAGTACGCCGCCGCCCACGGTCGGCGCAGAAGGACGAGCGCGAGCGCACCGCCGAGGGGGATGACCAGCACCCCGAACCAGCCGGCGCCGATCCAGTTCATGAACTGGCAGACCCCCGTCAGGATGGGGCTGTAGAGCTCGGCGACGGCGGCGTTCCACCACACGTCGATCGCGAACGGCGTCTCTCCCAGAGTGAAGACCCAGAACCCCAGACCGCACGACAGCGCCACGAGCACGAGCCCGACGATGAGGTCGATCCTCGCCGGCCGTACACCTGACGTTCTCCCGTCGGTCATCCGCCCATTCTGCCCGTCGCGGGCGTGGCGCCCAACGCGTTGCGGCCGCGCCCTCCCCCTGCTAGGTCGCTCGGGTGGAGGATGGCGGCATGACCCGCGTCGTCGACATCGTCCGCGCGTTCGTCGCGCCGCTGACTCGGACCCGAGTGTTCCGACGAGTGCTCGGGCCCCTCCTGCTGCCGCCCATCGAGCGATTCGTCACCTGGATCTCGCACGGCCGCGTGCAGGTGAGCGGACTGCTGGTGCCCTCGCTCGTGCTCCACACCGTGGGCGCCAAGTCGGGCGAGCCGCGCGATGCGCCGCTGATGTACTGCCCCGACGGCCGAGGGCGGGCGATCGTCGCCGGCACGAACTTCGCCGGGGAGCGGCATCCGGCGTGGACGACCAATCTGCTCGCGCATCCGGATGCCGCGATCACCGTTCGCGGCAGGCGCATGCCCGTGCGCGCCGAGGTCGTGCCCGACGATGAACGCGACGCCGTGTGGGCGCGCATCGAGCAGCAGTGGCCGGGCTACCGCAACTACGAGCGCGCGTCGGGCCGCACCGTGCGCCTGTTCCGTCTGCAACCGGTGCGCGGGACCGCCTGACTCAGGGCGCGAGGCGCTCGACCGTGCGCGGCCGCACGATCAGCCACAGCGAGACCGCACCGATCACCGCGCAGCCGACCATGACCGAGGCCATCGTCGTCGCCGTGATGCCCGACCCCGCCGACACCCAGCCGACGACGGGAGTGATGACGCCCGCGACGCCGAAGTTGGTCGCGCCGATGATGGACTGCGCGGTGCCGGCGGCCTTGCCGTGGCGGTCGAGCGCGAGCACCTGCACGCAGGGGAACGTGAAGCCGCACGCCGTCATGAAGACGAACAGCGGCACGACCGTGCCCCACAGGCCGAGGCCGAGCTGGTCGGTGATGATGATGGCGGATGCCGCGACCACGAGCACGCCGGTCGACCACGCCATCACCCACTGCGGCCCGAAGCGCGCGGCCAGTCGCGCGGCGATCTGCACGCCGACGACGACGCCGAGCGAGTTGGCCGCGAAGAGCAGGCCGTACTGCTGCGCGTTGAAGTCGTAGGTCTTCTGGAACAGGAACGAGGACGCCGAGAGGTAGGAGAACAGCCCACTGAAGGTCATGCCGCCGATGATGAGCACGCCGATGAACACGCGGTCGCTGAAGACGCTCTTGTAGCGCTGCCAGACAGTCGTCGAGCCCTTCTCGTGCCGCCGCGCCGGCGGCAGTGTCTCGGGGATGAAGATCGCGGCGGCGACGAGCATGACGCTGCCGTAGACGCCGAGCACGACGAAGATCCCGCGCCACGGCATGAACGCCAGGAGCGCAGAGCCCACGAGCGGCGCGAGCACCGGGGCGACGCCGGACACGAGCGCCAGGCGCGACAGCATGACGACCAGGCGGCGACCGCCGAACAGGTCGCGCACGACGGCTGCCGCGATGACACCGCCCGCGGCGGCGCCGGCGCCCATGAACACGCGCGCCAGCGAGAGCAGCTCGAGGTTCGGGGCGAGCGCCGCTGCAATGCTCGCGAGCACGTGGAGCGCGGTGACCACGAGCAGCGGCGTGCGACGGCCCACCTTGTCGCTGAGCGGTCCGACGATGAGCTGGCCGAGCGCGAAACCGACCATCGTGCCGGTGAGGGTCAGCTGGATGGCGGCGGCCGTCGTCTGGAACTCCGACTGCAGCACCGGGAACGCCGGCAGGTAGAGGTCGATCGTGAACGGCCCGAGGGCGGTGAGCGCGCCGAGCAGCACGATGTAGAGCACGCGGCGGCGGTGCGGGATCGAGTCGCCCGGGTGGAGGACGATCGGCGCGGTCGCCGGGTTGGGTCCGAGGGTGCTGATGGCGCCCGTCGAGGACGGCGCGGGCACGCGCGGGGTCGAGGAGGTGTCTGCGGGGCGCTGGGTGGGGATGGAGGCGGTGTCGAGCAAGGTCACATTCGTTTCGGCGGCGATGCGGGAAGGCGTCGACGCCGAAGAACGGCTCAGGCGCACAGCGGGAGAGGGAATCGTCGAGGCGACGTCGAATCGATTCGAGAACCCATGATACCGGATGCCCCGGCCCGGCCCGCAACCCGCGGGACACGGCATCCGCTCGCCTCGGTGTCATCTGCGGACCCTGTGGGCGCCTTCCCAGCCGCCGTTCGAATGCGCTCGAATAGGATTGCGGGTGTCCTGTCCCTTGCCCGCGGCGCCCTCTGCGTCTCGCCGGGTGCCCGAGCCGAGATCACGCACATGACCCCGACACCCCCGAGCCCCTCCGACAAGCGCGCGAGCGGCAACCCCGCCAAGCAGGCCGAGATCAACCTCACCGTCAAGCAGCAGCGCGAGCAGAAGCGGCAGGAGAAGCTGGCCGAGTACCAGAAGCAACTCGCCAAGCGCCGCCGCAGCAAGCTCGTGTGGTGGGTCGTCGGCGTCACCGCCGCCGTCGTCATCGTCGGCCTCATCGTCGCCTCGATCGTGTTCGCGCCCGCACCGCCGGCGTCGTACACGCCGGGCGGCGAAGGAGCCGAGATCGAGGGCGTCGAGACGTACGAGAACACCACCCAGCACGTCGAGGGCACCGTCGAATACGAGCAGTCCCCGCCGGCCGGCGGCCCGCACAACGCCGCCTGGCTCAACTGCGGCATCTACGACCAGCCCGTCCCGAACGAGAACGCCGTCCACTCGATGGAGCACGGCGCGCTCTGGGTGACCTACAACCCCGACGACATTGCCGGCGAAGACCTGGAGACCCTCGAGTCGCAGCTGCCCTCGACGTATGTCGTCCTCTCGCCGTACGAGGGCCTCGACTCCCCCATCGCCGTCACGGGCTGGAACCACCAGCTCAAGGTCGACTCGGCCGACGACGAGCGCATCGCGCAGTTCTTCGAGGAGTATTGGCGCAGCTCCGAGGTGCCCGAGCCGAACGCCGCCTGCACCGGCGCGATCGACGCTCCCGGCAAGCGCTGAACCTCGCGATGAGCGACGAGCCGACCACCCCCGCGCCTGCGCCCGCGCAGCGCTGGTGGGTGGTCGTGCTCGTCCTCCTCGCCGTCGCCGCCCTCGCCTTCGCGATCGGCCGCTTCTCCACCTTCGGAGCGCAGTCGCAGGGCAGTGCCCCGGCGACGACGTCGCCCGAGGCGGGGTTCGCCCGCGACATGCAGGTGCACCACTCGCAGGCCATCGAGATGGCGATGGAGATCTACCGCAAGACCGACGACCCCGAGCTCCGCATTCTCGCGTACGACATCGCCACGGGCCAGTCGGGGCAGCGCGGCGAGATGTACGACTGGCTGGTGCAGTGGGGGCTGCCGCAGTCCGGCGAGCCGATGATGACGTGGATGAGCGGCTCCGACGCCGGCCACGCGCACGGCGGCACCGGCGAGGAGCCCCTCACCGACGAAGAAGCCCACGCGGCCATGGGCATGGCCACGGCGGCGGAGATCTCCGCGCTCGAGGACGCGACCGGTCAGGAGGCCGACTGCCTGTTCCTCGAGCTGATGATCCGCCACCACGAGGGCGCGATCCCGATGGCGGATGCCCTGCTCGAACTGGGCTCGGAAGCGCGCCCCCTCCAGGTCGCCCAGACCATCAAGGACGGCCAGACCGCCGAGATCGACGCGATGGAGTCCATCCAGACGCGGCTCGGCTGCGGCTGAGGCATCCGCTCCGTTCCTCCCGTTCGGACGCACACGCGACGCGGCGCACGTGCCCCCCGGTACGTGCGCCGCGTCCTGTATGCGGACTCGTCAGCCCTTCGTGCTGCCTGCCAGGAGCCCTCTCACGAAGAACCGCTGCAGCGAGATGAACACGATGAGCGGGACGATCAGGGCGATGAACGCCCCCGCCGTGAGGAGGAACCAGTCCTGCCCGCGGTTGCCCGTCATCTCGGCCAGCAGCTTCGTGATCGGCGCCACGTTGCCGTCGGCGAAGATCAGTGCGACGAGCAGGTCGTTCCAGACCCAGAGGAACTGGAAGATCGCGACCGACGCGATGGCCGGCATCGTGAGGGGCAGGATGATCCGGAAGAAGATCTGCCCGTGACCGGCGCCGTCCACCCGTGCGGCCTCGATCACCTCGTGCGGGATCTCGGACACGAAGTTGTGCAGCAGGAAGATCGTGAGCGGCAGGGCGAACATCGTGTGGGCGATCCAGACCTGCGCGTAGCCCGCGGAGCCGATCGCCTCGATCACCGGGAAGCCGAAGATCGTGCCCTGCGAGAACAGCTGCAGGAGCGGGATCAGCGCCATCTGGATCGGGACGATCTGCAGAGCGAAGACCAGCACGAACAGCATCCCCTTGCCGCGGAAATCCATCCACGCGAACGCGTAGGCGGCGAGCAGGGCGATCGAGATCGGGATGATGGTCGCGGGGATGGTGATCGCGAACGAGTTCACGAACGCCTGCGCCATCGTCAGCTGGCTGTTGCCGGCCTGGAGCGCCGTCGCATAGTTGTCGAGCGTCCACCCCCAGTTCTCGAAGATCGTCCACCAGCCGGTCGTCTGGATCAGCTCCCGCGGACGGAACGAGCTGATCAGCAGCCCGAACGTCGGGATGGTCCAGAGGAGCGCGATGATGAGGGCGGCCAGGGTCGCCCACCGCGATGTCAGGCGCTTCTTCGTCGTGCCGAACATGTCGCGGTCCTGCCGGCGGGCACCGCGAGAGAGCTCCTTCTTGCTTTCGTCGTCCATCGGCAGGTCGACGGGCATGACAGCACTCATCAGCGGGCCTCCCTCTGCTTCTTGAGCTGCACGGCGTTGTAGATCACGATCGGCATCACCAGCAGGAACAGGATCACGGCGAAAGCGGCCGAGCGCCCCGCCTCGAAGCTGCGGAACTGCGTGTACATCTCATTCGCGATGACCGACGTGTTGTTGGCGCCCGCCGTCATCGTGCGCACGATGTCGAACACCTTCAGCGAGGCGATCGAGATCGTCGTCAGCACGACGATGAGAGCGGGACGGATGCCGGGGACGATGACGTTGATGAACTTCTGCCAGCCGTTCGTGCCGTCGAGCTCGGCGGCCTCGAGCTGCTCGGCGGGGACGCCCTTGATCGCCGCCGACAGGATCACCATCGCGAAGCCCGTCTGGATCCAGATGAGCACGACGATGAGGAACAGCGTGTTCCACGGTTCGACGGCGAGGAAGTTGACCGGCTGCCCGCCGAACCACACGATCACCTGATTCAGGAAGCCGATCTGATCGGTGTCAGCCGGGCGCGCGGTGTACATGAAGCGCCAGATGATCGAGGCGCCGACGAACGAGATGGCCATCGGCATGAACACGAGGATCTTGTAGATCCTCTCGCCGCGGGTCTTGTCGATGAAGTACGCGTACGCGAGCCCGGCGATCGTGGAGACGATCGGGGCGACGAGGACCCACACGATGGTGTTGAGGATCACGCGCACGTTCTGCGGCTGCGAGAAGATCCACTCGAAGTTGTCGAACCCGACGAAGGCGGTGCCGCGCGAGTTCATGAACGCCTGGAACCACGTCTGGATCGTGGGGATGATGAGCCCCACCACCAGCAGCAGAATGGCCGGGGTCATGAAGCCGAAGAGCTGGAAGAGAGACCCTTCGCCGCCCTTGGCGCGCTTGTCGATGAAGAAGAACACGAGGCCGAGGACGGCCGCGGCGGCGATGGCCCACTGGTAGGACTGCAGGAACCAGAGGAACAGCGCAGGGAACGCCACGCAGGCGGCCAGCCGGATGAACGTGTACACGCGGCCGGGGCGAGGGGCGATCTCTATGAAGAACAGGATGAGCAGGACCACGAGCAGGAAGACCCCGACGATGACGAGGATCTCCAGCCACGGGTTGAGCGTGCTCACCCATCTCAGGAAGTCGGACATGGGTTCCTTTCGAGTGCGTCGTCGGACTCGGGCAGGTGCTCAGGGGTGGGTGGGGACGGGGCCGCCGTCGTCGCCGGCGACCCCGTCCGCGTCACGCGCCCGTCATTCCGACGGCCAGCCCGACTCGATCTGCTCCAGCACGGTGTCGAGATCCGTGCCGTTGACGTAGTCGACCATCCCCTTGAAGAAGGTTCCGGCGCCGACCGCGCCCGGCATCAGGTCTGACGCGTCGAAGCGGAACGTCGTCGAGTCGTCCTGCAGGATCGAGATGGCCTCCTGGAGGATCGGGCTCGAGGCGCTCGCCGGGTCGAGACCCTTGTTGGCGCTGATCACGCCGCCGAGCGAGACGCGGCTGTTCGCCCACTCGGGGCTCGACAGGTACTCCTGCACCTTGACGGTCGCCTCGGAGTCGTCGAACGCTGCGACGATCTCGCCGCCGCCCGTCACGACCGATCCCTCGGCTGCGCCGCCGCCGGCGAACGGCGGGGTCAGGAACGCCCAGATGTCGCCGTCCTCGCCCACCTCGACGCCCGCGTCGACGAGGAAGCCGTCGAAGAAGGATGCCTGGTGGTGCAGATAGCACGAGCCGTCGGCCATCGCGGCCGCGGGGTCGGTGCCGAACGGCGTGGTGACGATCGTGTCGATGCCGCCGAATCCGGCGTTGACGTACTCGGGGTTGAGCGCGATCTTGCCGAACTCCTCGAACGCCGACTTGATCTCCGGCGCGGTGAAGGGGACCTCGTTCTCGACCCACTGGTCGTAGACCTCGGTGCCCGACTGCCGCAGCACGATGTCTTCGACCCAGTCCGTGCCGGGCCAGCCGGTGGCGGCGTCGGAGTTGAACCCGATGCACCAGGGCGCCTGGCCGGTGTCGGACTGGATCTGCGCGGTCAGGTCGAGCAGGCCCTGCCAATCGCTCGGGACCTCCCAGCCGTTCTCGGCGAACTGCGCCGGCGAGTACCAGACCCACCCCTTGACGCTGGCCATGAGCGGTGCGCCGTAGAGCGTGTCGTCGACCGTGCCGTAGCCCGCCCAGTCTTCCGTCCAGTACTCGGCGACGTTCGCCGCGACGCCCTCGGGCGCCGGCAGCACGAGGTCGCGGCTGGCCATGTCGGCGAGCAGGCCCGGCTGCGGGAAGATGGCGAGGTCGGGGGGCGTGCCGCCCTGGGCGCGCACGGCGATCTGCGCCTCGAACTCCTTCGACCCCTCGTACTGGATGTCGATGTCGTTCTCCTCCTCCCAGGCGGCCCAGGACTCCTCGAGGAGCTCCTGCTCGGGGGTGACGATCGTGCCGTAGACGGTCACGACGTTGTCGCCGTCGCCGCCGCCTTCGCCGCCGCCGTTGTCGACTCCCGGACCGCCGCTGCAGGCGGCGAGGGTGAGACCCGTCGCCCCGGCGAGTGCGAGTGTGCTGAGGATGCGGCCTCTTGGTGATGACTTCATTCGTCCTCCTCATTGAGTGCGCGGACCGGCGGGTTCGCCGAGAGCCGCGCGGGGATCATAGGGAACCGATTCCATGCTCACGCTAGGGGATGCTCGGTGCCGATTCAATCGCCGTTCATCACAACTCGGTAAATCCGGGCGAGAGGGTGGCGGATCCCCTCGCTCGACGGCACAATGTGGATGGAACCGGTTCCACAATTCACGCCGAGGCGGCGTGGAGCCGCCTGACTGTCGAGGAGGGCCGATGGCGGGCATCGCCGACGTCGCGCGCGCCGCGGGGGTGTCGAAATCGACGGCGAGCCGCGCCCTCACCGGGGCGGGCTACGTCTCGGAGGAGACGCGCGGGCGTGTGCAGGACGCGGCGGTGGCACTCGGCTATGTGCCCACGACGAGCGCCGTGAGCCTGGTGACCGGACGCACCCAGACGATCGGCGTCGTGGTCCCCACGCTCGACCGGTGGTTCTTCGCCCACGTGCTCGAGGGGATCCAGGACGCCCTGCTCGAGCGCCGCTACGACCTGGCGCTCTACGGCGCCCAGCCCGAGTCCGATGCCCGGAACGCGATGTTCGAGCACTTCCTCGCCCGCAAGCGGTTCGACGGGCTGATCGCTGTGGGGATAGAACCGAGCGCGCACGAGCTGGAGCGCCTGGTGGCGTTCGGCAAGCCCGTCGTCAGCGTCGGCGGCTACGACCTCGGCACCAACGCCGTGTCGATCGACGACCGGGCCGCCGGACGAATCGCCACCGAGCACCTCCTCGGCCTCGGTCACCGCGCGATCACCTTCGTCGGCGGTGATCCCGACGGACGCCGCACGAGCTTCGGCGACCGGCAGCGGCTGGACGGGTACCTCGGAGCGATGCAGGCCGCCGGGCTCGAGGCATCCGCTCGCCATGCGCCGTGCGAGGTGACCATGCCGGGCGGGTACGGCGCCGCCGTCGAGGTGCTCGGCGACCGCCGGACGCGCCCGACGGCACTCGTGGGGGTGTGCGACGAGGTGGCCGTCGGCGCCGTCATCGCCGCACGGCGGCTCGGCATCCGGGTGCCCGACCAGCTGAGCGTGGTCGGGATCGACGATCACGCCTACGCCGAGATGTTCTCCCTCACGACGCTGCAGCAGAAGCCCCACCAGCAGGGTCGCGCGGCGGTGCAGCTGCTGATGTGGCAGCTCGACGATCCGGATGCCCCGACCCATCGCATCTACGAGGCGTCGCCTCTCGTCGTGCGCAGCTCGACCGCGGCGATCGACGACGCGTCGTCGGCGATCGTGGGCGTCGGGCCCTGACGCAGCGCGAGCCTCCCGGAGCCCGCGCACGACGAAGGCCCCGGATGCAGAGCACCCGGGGCCTTCGTGGGAAGAGCGAGATTACTTGAGGGTAACCGTCGCGCCGGCCTCTTCGAGAGCGGCCTTCGCCTTGTCGGCGGTCTCCTTGTTGGCGCCCTCGAGGACGGCCTTCGGAGCACCGTCGACGACGGCCTTCGCCTCACCGAGGCCGAGCGAGGTGAGCTCGCGGACGACCTTGATGACCTGGATCTTCTTGTCGCCGGCGGCCTCGAGGACGACGTCGAACGAGTCCTTCTCCTCGGCCTCTTCGGCGGGGGCGCCACCGGCCGGCGCGCCAGCGGCGGCGACGGCGACGGGGGCGGCAGCGGTGACGTCGAACGTCTCCTCGAACGCCTTGACGAACTCGGAGAGCTCGATGAGGGTGAGCTCCTTGAACGCGTCGAGCAGCTCTGCGGTGCTGAGCTTAGCCATGATGATTCTCCTTGATTGGGGTTGTGCTTAGCCGGGGCCGGTTCAGGCCGCGGACTCCTGCTTCTCACGCAGTGCGTCGACCGTGCGAACGGCCTTCGACGGCAGTGCGTTGAAGACGTAGGCCGCCTTCGTCAGCGAGGCCTTCATCGCGCCGGCGAGCTTCGCCAGCAGGACTTCACGGCTCTCGAGGTCGGCGAGCTTGCTGACCTCCTCCGCGGTCAGGGGGTTCCCGTCGAAGAAACCGCCCTTGATCACGAGAAGAGGGTGTGCCTTGGCGAAGGCACGCAGACCCTTCGCGACGGTGACCGGGTCACCGTGCACGAACGCGATGGCCGACGGACCCTTGAGGTCGTCGTCCAGCGACGTGATCCCCGCGTTGTTCGCGGCGATCTTGGTCAGCGTGTTCTTCACCACGGCGTACTCCGCGTCCTGACGAATGCTGTTGCGCAGCTCCTTGAGCTGGGCAACCGTCAGACCGCGGTACTCGGTCAGCAGAACGGCGGTCGAGTCCTCGAAATTCTTCGTGAGCTCGGCGACCGATGCTTCCTTCTGCGCCATGGCCACTCCTTGTGTGTACGAGACGCTCCGCGATGGCGGGGCGTCGGCCTCGACATCCGCTCATCGGATCTCGTCACGGCAAAGAAAAAAGCTCCGGCGCAAGCGCACGGAGCAGGATTCAGTGAATCATTCGTGTCACCTGCGCGGGCCCCTGCGATGCAGTGCTTCGATCTTCATGCGCTCGCGCGCACGTCGATGACCGGCGGTCTTCGGTTGACACCAGTGTACGTGACCCCCGGGGAGCCGCCAAATCGAGACGGCACCCCGGGGACGACCTCACGCCGGGGGCATCGCCCCGACGGGGGCGGGAGGCTGCTGCGGCTGCGCCGGCATCGCCTGACCGGGCGGCGGAGCGACCGGGGGCTTCGGCGAGCGGCGCCGCCGGATCCATCGCACGAAGAGGATGATCGCGACCGTGACGATGCCGAACCCGAGCAGCCACGGCAGGGCCACGCCGAGCACGACCAGGAGCCCGCCGAGGAACGCCGTGAAAGAGGACCAGCCGACGCCGAGCCCCGCCCAGAAGGTGGCCGGCGCCTCGGCCGGCGGTGCCTGCGACGACAGCGTGAGGGTCAATGTCGAGAACGAGACCCGCTCGGCGATCTCGGCCTGTCGCGTCAGGTAGCCCTCCAGCTCCGCCTGGCGCGCGGAGACCTCCCTCTCGATCGAGAGCAGATCGGGCACCGAGCTCGCCTCGGCCTGGAACGACGTCAGTCGCGCGATCGTCGTCTCGAGCGCCGCGATGTGGGCGTCGATGTCCTGCACATCGGCCGTGACGTCGACGGTCGAGGTGTTCAGCGACTCGACAGTCCCCAGCGCACGCAGGTCGTCGATGGCGGCATCGAGTGCTTCCGCCGGAATGCGCAGCACCAGCGTGGACGAGGCCGTCGCTCCCCCGGCATCCTCGTCACGCCACTCCTCGCGCCCGTCGATCCGACCGTCGGCGGCGTCGACGATGCGCGTGGTGCTGGCCGTCGCGTCTCCCACGTCGTCGACGACGATGTACATCTGCCCCTCGATGACCACGGAGCGATCGGCCTCGGCGGCCTCTTCTCCGCCGCCGTCACCGGCGCCCGCACCGCTGACCCCGCCCCCGGCGTCGCCGCCCTCGACGACCGCCGGCCCGTCGGCGCCGCTCTCGTTCGAGCCGCCGGCCGAGCATCCGACGAGGCCGAGGGCGAGCAGCGCCAGCACCGCGAGCGCCGTCTGGCGCGTGGCGCGGCGCGGGCGCGGCATCGGCTGAAGGGCGGTTCTCTCGTGTGCGAGGAGGCTCATGGCCACACGGTAATCGCTGTCCGACCGCGCCGGAACACGGTGCCGTGTCGGTCGGATAACGATGCGGACGCGGCGGCCGCGCGTCGTGATCAGGCCGTGATGAAGTCGCGGTACCGATCGAGTGCGGCAGCCACCTCGGCGTCGGTCGCCGCCCCGGGCGTGAACAGCTCGGGCACCGGGGTGTCGGCGTGGCGCCCGACCGCGATCGAGTGCGTCCACACGCCGATCGCCTCGCCGCGGGCGACGATGATCGGCCGCACGATGCCGTTCATGCTCGGCCCGATGGCCTTCAGGAACTCGGGCGCGCACGGCACCGACCTGTCGACGTACGACAGGTAGTACTCCTCGAACGGCGGCAGCGCGACGACGTCGGGCGCGGTGGCACTGCGCCGCGGGCGCTCCCCCGCGGCCGCGTAGAGCGGCTCGGGCAGGTCGTCGACGACGACGAGGCGATCGGATGCCCGTTCCGCCGCCGCGCGGGAGACACCGAGCGGCAGACCCGTCCACCACGCGAAGTCGCGGGCACCGGCGGGGCCGTGCGAGGAGATGTAGCGGAAGAACAGCTCGGCGAGCGGATCGGCGGGGGCCGCGGCATCCGTCACCCATTCGTCGTGCAGCACGAGGAACTGCTCGCGCGTCGGCCCGCTCTCGCGCGGCACCACGGGACCCTGGCAGACGACCGTCCGCAGCGAGAGCGCGACGAGCAGGTGATAGCCGCGCTGTCGCGCGGTGCTGACGCCACCGGCCTCGAAGACGTCGAAGAGCTCTTTGCGGGCAAGGCGGTTGCCGCCGCGGAGAGCCGCGCGGGCGAGGCGCTCGGCGCGTGCGATCTCGTCGTCGTCGATGGCCTCGGCGCGGCGCACGGCGGCGGCCTGGCGCGCCTGCCGCTCGCCCGTGATCCCGAGCACCCACGCCAGGTCGCGTGCCGGGATCAGATGGATGGTGCCGCGCTGCGTCCATGAGCGCACGATCTCGCCGCGGTCGAACGCCGCGTCGACATCGCGGACCGTCGTGCGACCACGCGTGCGAGCCGCGATCGCCCACCGCCCACCCCAGAACTCCTGCGCCTGGGTCGCGAGCATGTGGGTCGCCGCGCCGAGGACCGTCGGCGCGGGAGCGCTCAGCCGGTGCGACCGGAGCCGTTCGTGGCGGAGCGTGGCGACTGCGGGGGGCGTGGACACCATGCCCCCATCATGGCGCGGTGATCCGACGTCAGGCGAAGGGGCTGGCGGTGAGCGTGTACTTCGTCTGGAGGTACTCGTGGATGCCCTCAGCGCCGCCCTCGCGACCCAGGCCCGACATCTTCCAGCCGCCGAACGGCGCGGCGGCGTTGGAGACGACGCCCACGTTGAGGCCCATCATGCCGGTCTCGAGCCGCTCGATCATGCGCTGACCGCGCGAGAGGCTCTCGGTGAACACGTACGAGACGAGGCCGTACTCGGTGTCGTTGGCGATGCGCACCGCGTCGTCCTCGGTGTCGAACGGGATGATGGCGAGCACCGGTCCGAAGATCTCCTCGCGCAGGATGTCGCTGCCGGGCTGCACGTCGGTGACGACGGTGGGCTCGTAGAACGTGCCGTCGCCCTCGACCTCGTTGCCGCCGGTGCGCACCTGTGCGCCGCGCTTGACGGCATCCGCCACGAGCGTCGCCGCCTTGTCGACCGCGTCCTGGTTGATGAGCGGTCCGATCGCGACGCCGTCCTCGGTGCCGCGGCCGATCTTCATCGACTGCACGCGCTCGGTGACACGACGGGCGAACTCGTCGGCGACCGAGCGCTGCACGATGAAGCGGTTCGCGGCCGTGCACGCCTGGCCGATGTTGCGGAACTTCGCGAGCATCGCCCCGTCGACGGCCTTGTCGAGGTCGGCGTCCTCGAAGACGACGAACGGCGCGTTGCCGCCGAGCTCCATGGAGGTGCGCAGCACGCCCTGTGCCGCCTGCTCGAGCAGGCGCTGACCGACCGACGTCGATCCCGTGAACGACAGCTTGCGCAGGCGGGGGTCGCGGATGATCGGCTCCGACACCTTGCCCGACGTCGAGGTCGTGAAGACGTTCACGACGCCCTTGGGCAGCCCCGCGTCCTCGAGCAGCTTCGCGAACGCGAGGGTTGTCAGCGGCGTGAGCTCGGCCGGCTTGATCACGACGGTGCAGCCCGCGGCGAGCGCCGGCGCGATCTTGCGGGTGGCCATCGCGAGCGGGAAGTTCCATGGGGTGATGAGGAAGCACGGACCGACGGGGTGCTGCGACACGATCATGCGGCCGGTGCCCTCGGGGTTCGCGCCGTAGCGGCCCTGCACGCGGGCGGTCTCCTCGCTGAACCAGCGCAGGAACTCGCCGCCGTAGCCGACCTCGCCGCGCGCCTCGGCCAGCGGCTTGCCCATCTCGATCGTCATCAGCAGCGCGAAGTCCTCCTTGCGCTCCTGCAGCAGGTCGAACGCGCGACGCAGGATCTCGGCGCGCTCGCGCGCCGGCGTCGCCGCCCACGCGGGGAAGGCGTCGACCGCCGCGTCGAGGGCCGCCTTGCCGTCCTCTGCCGACGCGTCGGCGATCTCCTTCACCGTGTGGCCGGTCGCAGGGTCGTAGACCTTGAGCGTGCGGCCGCCGCTCGCGGCACGCCACTCGCCTCCGATGAACAGCCCGTCGGGGACGGACGCCAGCAGCTCGGTCTCACGGTTCTCGGTCACGGGGACTCCCTTGTCGTCGAGCGGATGCCTCGGCATCGGTGGTCTGAGTGGTTCGAGGGCAATTCTGCCCGGGGCCGCGCACCGCGGCCGATATACGTGGTGTACAGGGTGGAGGTCACTGTCGCCCCGGTGGACAGCGCTAGGAAGCGTCTGCCATCGCCGCGCGCTGGTCGCGCAGCGCGCCCGCGAAGAAGTCCGCGAGCTCGTCGGTCGCCGTCAGCGGCAGCACCGCCGCGACGTACTGGTCGGGACGCACGACGACGACGACGCCGTCGCGCGAGAGCCCTCGCTCGGCGAAGATGTCGGCCGTGCTCCACGCGCTCGGCCCCGCGGCGTAGACCTTCTCCCAGTCGGTCAGGCCGAGCGGCCCGGTCTTCGGCAGGAAGAGGTTCGGCGCCTGCGTGACCTCGATGGCGTCGTAGGGCTGCTGGTAGATCGCCTTCACGTCGAAGACCGCGTCGATGTCGGCGCCGGCCGGGGTGTGGCGCGCGATCGGCGCGTCGTCCGACGCCATCCACTCGGCCCAGCTCGTGAGCGCCGACTGCTCGCCGGCCGGGGCGGCGTCGGCGAAGGCGTACACGCGCCACCGCCCGTCGGCCTTGGCGTGGTGCCCGAGGTGCACGACGTTGCCATCGCACACGCGCACGACCTCGACGGATTTGAAGCGCTTGCCGAGGGGGAAGCCCTCCGCGAGCGCCTGGTGCGCGGCATCCGCCACCACTGCCGACCGGCCGTACTGCGTCATGAATCCGGACGGGAACTCGGCCGTCGCGAGGTAGTAGGTCGCGAGATCCTGCGGGTCGGTGATCTCCTCGGGCTTGCGGGCCATGAGGGCCGACCACTCCTTGTCGAAGTCGATGAGCTGCTGCGCCACCGGCTGCCGCTCGGCCGAGTAGGTCGCGAGCAGCGCCGGGTCGCTCAGCCCGGTGAGCACGTGGCCGAGCTTCCAGCCGAGGTTGAAGCCGTCCTGCATGGACACGTTCATGCCCTGCCCGGCCTTGGCGCTGTGCGTGTGGCACGCGTCGCCGGTGAGGAAGACGCGCGGGTCGTGCGCCTCGCCAGGGTCGACATCGTCGAACTTGTCGGTGACGCGGTGACCGACCTCGTAGACGCTGTGCCACGCGACCTGCTTCACGTCGATCGAGTACGGGTGCAGGATCGCGTTCGCCCGGCGGATGATCTCTTCGATCGGGGTCTGCCGCACGCGGTGGTCGTCGTCTTCGGCGACGGCGCCGAGGTCGATGTACATGCGGCTGAGGTAGCCGCCCTCGCGGGGGATGTGCAGGATCGCGCCCGCCTGCGACGTGATCGCGCACTTGGTGCGCCAGTCCGGAAAGTCGGTGTTGACCAGCACGTCCATGACGCCCCACGCGTGGGCGGAGATGCCGCCGACGTGCTTGCGGCCGATGGCTTCGCGCACGCCGCTGCGCGCGCCGTCGCAGCCCACGACGTACTTCGCACGGATCGTGCGCTCCTCGCCCGCGCGCTCCCCCGCCGTGTGCCGCACGCGCACCTCGACGGGGTACGCGCCCTGGTCGTGGAGGGTGAGCCCCACGAACTCGATGCCGTAGTCGGGCACGATGCGTCCAGGACCGTGCGCGGCGGCCTCGGCGAAGTAGTCGAGCACGCGCGCCTGGTTGACGATGAGGTGCGGGAACTCGCTGATCTTGAACGCGTAGTCCTCGGTGCGCGCCGTGCGCACGATGTTCGCGGGGTTCTCGGGATCGGGGCCCCAGAAGTTCATGTAGGCGATGTTGTAGGCCTCGGCGACGATGCGCTCGGCGAATCCGAAGGCCTGGAAGGTCTCGACGCTGCGCGGCTGGATGCCGTCGGCCTGCCCGAGCACGAGCCGCCCCTCGCGACGCTCGATGATGCGGGCCGAGACGTCGGGGAACTGCGAGAGCTGCGCGGCGAGGAGCATGCCCGCGGGACCCGACCCGACGATGAGCACGTCCATCTCGTCGGGGAGGCCGGCCGGCCGGTCGAGACCGATGCCGGCGGCGTCCTGCACGCGCGGCTCACCCGAGACGTATCCGTGGTGGTGGAACTGCATGGATCTCCTCCTCGGACGGCTGCGTCCAGATCGCGCGCGTCGTCGCTTGCGGGGCGGGAGGTCGTGTTCTATATTCGAACGCGACGTTCTACTATTGAACAGATCGTATACGACCTTCGACGATCCGGGCAAGGGTCCCTCGCGAGGAGGACGGATGGCGACCGACCCGCAACCCGCGTCGCAGACCCTGAGCCGCGGCATCCGGATCCTCGAAGTGCTCTCCGACGCACGCGGCCCCCTGACGATCGACGAGGTCGCGACCCGGCTCGGCGTGCACCGCTCGGTCGCCTATCGACTGGTGCGCACCCTCGAAGACCACGGGCTCGTCACGCGCGACCCCAACGGGCACCTCGCGCTCGGCGCGCGCATGGCGGCGCTGGCCGCCGGCGTCGCGCACGATCTGCAGGCCGAAGCGCTTCCCGAGCTCACCGACGTCGCGAACGAGCTAGGCATGACGTGCTTCCTGAGCGTCCTCGACCACGACGAATGCGTCACGCTCGCGAGCGTCGAGCCGCGGCACGCGGTCGCGTCCGTCGCACAGCGGCCGGGGACGCGGCATCCGGTCACGCGCGGAGCCCCCGGCAAGGCGATCCTGTCGCTGATGCCCGAGGCCTCGTGGCCCGCCGATGTCGGCACGGCGCTGCGCGCGGAGGTGACGGATGCCGCATCCCGCGGCTTCTTCGAGAGCCATGACGAGGTCATTCCCAGCCTGCGCGCGGTGGCGGTGCCGCTCGTGCTGCGCGGGCGGGGCCCGGCCGCGATCGCGGTGGTCTACCTCGCGAGCACGTGGGAGCCGGCCGAGGTGGCGGCCCGGCTGAAGCGCTCCGCGGCCGTCATCCGGGGCGCGCTCGGGGGCTGAGCGCCGACGCCGGGGGTCAGGCGGGGTACTCGGTGACGAAGCGGATGTTGTACTCGGCGACGCGCTGCGGAACGCCGGCGAACGCCTCGGCGCGGGCGTCGGACGCCATGTACTCCTTCTCGAGGGCGAGGAACCCCGCTTCGTCGCCCTCGGCGCTGACCGCCCACACGAACTCGTTGGTCTCGCGGAGTCCGTACGCGAACTCGATCGCGAAGCCGGCGGCGGGCCGCACGCGCGGCATGCAGCCCTCCCACCAGGCGACGAAGGCGTCGTACTCCCCGTCGACGAGCGTGTACCGGCGCAGCTGGATGGTCCTCATGCGTCCATCCTGCCGTCGCCCGGTGCTGTGGCATACTCGTCACGTCCGGCGGGGACGAACCCGCCGGTGCTCGAAAAAAGGGCACGCAGCGCGAACGCGCGAGACACATACGGCCTCACACCCGTTCCGTCTTGCAGGAGTTCCCGCATGCCCACTGTCTCCGCGCACGTCGCCCTCACGCTCGCCCGCCACGTCGACCACGTGTTCGGCGTGATGGGCAACGGCAACGCCTACTTCCTCGATGCCCTCGAGCGCTCGACCGCCGCCACGTTCACCGCCGTCCGGCACGAGGCCGGGGGCGTCGTCGCCGCCGATGCCTTCCACCGCGCGTCGGGCCGCCTCGCCGCGGCGACCGCGACCTACGGCGCCGGCTTCACCAACACGCTCACCGCCCTCGCCGAGGCCGTGCAGGCGCACGTCCCCCTCGTGCTCGTGGTCGGCGACGAGCCGACCTCGGGCCCGCGCCCGTGGGACGTCGACCAGATCGCCCTCGCCTCGGCCGTCGGGGCGCGCACCTATACGGTCGGGCGAGCGGATGCCGCGGCCACGACGGTCATCGCGATCGAGCACGCCCTCACCTACCGCGTGCCGACCGTGCTGGCGATCCCCTTCGACGTCGCGGCGCGCGACGCCGGGCCCGTGCCCGAGGCACCGGAGCCGCGCCTGCCGGCACCGCTCTCCCCCGCCGGGCCGTTCGCCGCCGGCGCGATCGACGACATCGCCGCCGCGCTCGCCGGTGCGAAGCGGCCGTTCCTGCTCGCCGGCCGCGGAGCCTGGATCTCGGGCGCCCGCGACGCGCTCGGTGAGCTCGCCGACCTCACCGGCGCGGTGACCGCGTCGACGGCGCTCGGCCGCGGCGTCTTCCCCCGCGGCGCGTTCGACCTCGGCGTGACGGGCGGCTTCGGGGCGGAGGGCGCGATGGAGCTCGTGCGCGAGGCCGACGTCGCCGTCGTGTTCGGGGCATCCCTCAACCAGTTCACGATGCGGTTCGGCGACCTGTTCGCTCCGGGCACGCGCGTCTTCCAGGTCGACGTCACTCCCGCGGCGACCCATCCGCACGTCGGCGGATTCGTGCGGGGGGATGCCGCGACCGTCGCGGGCCTGCTGACCTCGGCCCTCCGCGACCGCGGCGCCGCGCCGAGCGGGTGGCGCGAGTCGGTCGACATCGCGGACGCGCGCGGCTACGACCGCGGCGACGGCGTCGCGCCGGACGGGCGCCTCGACCCGCGCTCGGTCGCCGCACGCATCGCCGAGCTGCTGCCGGCCGACCGCGTCGTCGTTTCGGACGGCGGCCATTTCATCGGCTGGGCGAACATGTACTGGCCGGTGGCCTCGCCCGATCGCATGATGATGGTCGGCACGGCGTTCCAGTCGATCGGCCTGGGCTGGCCGTCGGTCCCCGGCGCGGCGCTCGCGCGACCCGAGTCGACCGTCGTGCTCACGTCGGGCGACGGCGGCGGGCTCATGGCGCTGTCCGACCTCGAATCGGCGGTGCGCGTCGCCGGCGGCCGCGGAATGGCCGTCGTGTGGAACGACGCGGCCTACGGCGCAGAGGTGAACCTGTACGGGCTGAAGGGCCTCGCGAAGGAGCCGATGCTCATCCCCGAGGTCGACTTCGCCGCGCTCGCGGCCGGCGTCGGAGCCGAGGGAGTCGTCGTGCGGACGATGGCCGACCTCGAGCGTCTCGCGTCGTGGGCGGCCGAGGATGCGGCATCCCGCCCCTTCCTCGTGCTCGACTGCCGCGTGTCGGGCGAGGTCGTCGCGCCGTACCAGCACGAGATCATCCGCGTGAACTCGTAGCCCGCGAGTCGGGCCGTGGCCGTCGCGGAACACTCGATGGCGGACCGCGCATCGGTCGTGCGCGAGCTTCACCTCATCGGCCGCGTGGCGGATCGCGGGATCCGAGATCACTATCAAGATGAGGACGGCGCTGCGGCGGCCGCGCGGACCATCGAGGCCGAGCTCAGCCCCTGACGGAGGCTCGCCCGGCGACGAACGTCTCGACGACGCGAGCCGTCAGCAGCGACCGTCCGCCGGCAGCGAAGGGGTCGGTGTCGAGCACGACGATGTCGGCCACGAACCCGGGCGCGATGCGACCCCGCCAGTCCCCGTCGCCGACGGATGCCGCGGCATCCCGCGTCGCGTGCCCCAGGGCTCGCTCGAGCGGGAGCGCATGCTGCGGCTGCACGGCCTCGACGGACGGGTCGAGGGCCGACGCGCGCGTGCTCGCGACGTACATGTTCGCCAGGGCGGAGTAGGGAGCGGTCGGCGCATCGGTCGAGAAGGCCAGCAGCGCGCCGGCATCCTCGTACTCCTTCCACGCGAAGGCACGCTCGACGCGGTCGTCTCCGAGCATCGCCACCCAGTTCGCGAAGATCGCCGGATCCGAGTGCACCGGCTGCATCGATGCGGTCACGCCGAGCCGGGCCATCCGCTCCGCCGTGCCGGGTGCCGCATATTCGAGGTGCTCGATGCGGTGACGCCGGGGCCTCTCGCCGTTGCGGTCGATCGCGTGCTCGACCGCGTCGAGCGCGATCTGGCTCGCGTGGTCGCCGATCGCATGCATGGCCACCTGCAGTCCGGCTGCGTCGGCGGCCGCGACGACGGGATCGAGCTGCGCCGGCGGCCAGATGGGGTCGGCATTCGAGCCGTCGGCATACGGGTGCCGCATCGCAGCCGTGCACGCGTCGATCACCCCGTCGAGGATGAGCTTGATCCCGACGACGCGCAACCAGGGCGTCGATTCGCCGTCGGCGAGCTCGGCTGCGCGTGCGACCTGTGCGAGGTTCGCCGCGTCGTCGCCGGTGTTCTCGACGAGCCAGTGCGCGGCGACGCGCAGGGGCAGCTCGCCGCCACGACGATCCTGCGCCCGCTGGAACGCGGCGAGGCCGTAGTCGTCGAATGCCATGTCGACCACGCCCGTGACTCCGGCAGCGAGATAGGCCTCGAGCACGCGCTCCACGTCGGCATCGCGGTCGGCGTCGTTCGTCGTCGCGTCGCGGTGGGCCCACGCATACTGCGTGGCCGCGGTCTCGAGCAGCAGGCCGGTGGGCTCGCCGTCGTCGTCGCGCACGATCTCGCCCCCGAGCGGATCAGGGGTGTCGCGCGTGATCCCGAGCACGGCCAGGGCGGCCGTGTTCACCCAGCACGAGTGGTAGTCGTTCGCGTCGAGGAAGACGGGGACGTCGGCGACCGCGGCATCGATCATCGCGGCGGTGGGCCTGCCGCCGGGGATGGCGTCGAAGAGCCACCCGCGACCCCGGAGGTCCTTCGCATCGGGGTCGGCCGCGCGCGCGTCGCGCAGCAGACGCTGGATGTCGTCGAGGGTGCGGGCGTCGGTGAGCGGCACCTGCCCCAGCGAGGCCCCCGTCATGAGCAGGTGGGTGTGACCGTCGGTGAATCCCGGCAGCACGAGGCGTCCCCCGAGGTCGACCGTCTCGCGGGCGGCGGGCGCATCGGCCGACAGTCCGACCCAGCCGATCGTCTCGCCGTCGACGATGAACGCCTCGGCGAAGACCCCCGCGTCGCCGTCCGCCGTGAAGACGCGACCGTTCGTGTAGAGAATGCCGGCGCCCCCGGTCGCGCGCCCGGTCACGGACGGCCCGCCTTTCCGAGGGCCGAGCGCTGGAGCAGCGCGTACAGGCCCGCCGAGACGATGATGCCCGCCGGAACCGACAGGTCGACGTACCCGGTCGCCTCCGCGATGGGTCCCGCCCAGACGCTCGTGGCCAGGCACAGCGCCGTGACCAGCCCGCCGACGAGCAGGGCGGCGATGCCCGGGATGCTCCAGCCACCCTGGTACCAGAACCGCCCGCCGCGGTCGGTGTCGAAGAGCTCGAGCCCGTCGTACGCGTAGCGCCGCATGAGGGCGTCGATGGTGAAGATGGCCATTGCGGGGCCGGAGACCACGACGAGGAACTGGAGCATGAGGTTGGCGGCGTCGACGAGGTTGGACGAGAGCACCAGGTAGATCGTGAGCGCGGTGCCCACGATCCCCACGATGACCGTGGCAGGGATGCGCTTCAGGCGCAGTCCGATCGCCTGCAGAGCCATGCTCGAGGTGTACGCGGTCATGCCGTTGAGGGCGATCGTGTTGATCACGACCCCGATGACGAGAACCGGCCCCAGCCAGACGGGCAGCAGGTCGAGCAGGGCGACATCGAGTCCGGCGTCGATCGACTCAGGGGTGAGCGCCGTCGCCAGCAGGGCACCGATGATGGTGAAGACGACGAACGGAACGCCGCCGCCGAGTGCGGTCGCCGCAGCGATATGCGAGGGCTTCGCCGACCGAGGCAGGTACCGCGCGATGTCGGGGCTGTTGATGAACGACAGCGGCGTCGACGCGAGGATCGTGAACCCGATCGACATCGCCGACCACAGCGCCACGCCCTCCAGCGGCTCGGCCGGCGCGTACTGCCAGTTCACCGAGGGGAGGATGAACGCCGCCGCGAGCAGGAAGATGACGAACACGGCTGCCGAGAGGAAGGGGAACAGGCGCAGGATCAGCCCGTGGCCGAAGACCGCGACCACCACCGTGACCGCCGAGACGACGAGCGTGACGCCGATCGGCACCCACACCGGATCGGTCAGGCCCCACCGCCGCAGCAGATCGGCCCCGAGGAACGACGACGCCAGCCACGTGAGCGAGAGGAACACCGCGCCGATGAACCAGCCGACGAAGACGACGAACAGCCGGTTGCCGACCACGCCGTACATCGCCCGCGTGATGACCGACCCCGAGGTGCCCGCCGCCGGGCCGCTCGCGGCGATCAGCCCGGGGAAGATCCAGAGCAGCGCCGCCGCGAGGACGACGATGATCGCCTGCCACATCTCCAGGCCCAGCAGAATGAGCGTCGCGCCGATCGTGAGGCTCAGGATGCTGACATTCGGCGCCGCCCAGACCAGGAAGAGGTCACGCGCGCGCCCGTGGCGCTCGTCGTCGCCGATGAGCTCGATGCCGCGGGTCTCGGGGTGCGCGGCGGAGTCGGCCGTCCGATCGCCGGGAGGCTGGGTCTCGATCATGATGTCCTCTCGTCCGGGCCTCATCGCCCGGAAGCTCCGGAGACTATTGGTCGCATGCCCAATAGACTATTGGTCACACATTCAATAGCATGAGGGTCATGACGTCAAGTGCCGTGTCGTCCCGATCTCGCAAACGCCCGGAGGAGCGGCGAGCCGAGATCCTGGCCGCCGCCGCCGACATCGCACTCGAGGAGGGTCTGGAGCGGATCACGCTGCGGGCCGTCGCCGACCGGCTCGGTGTGCGTCCGGGCTTGATCACGCACTACTTCCCCGCCGCCGACGAACTCGTGCTCGAGGCATTCGAGCGTGCGGCCGTCGGAGAGCGCAGCCGGTTCTTCCCGACTCTCGGCACACCGGTGCAGCGGCTCGCGCATTTCATCGAGCACGTCGAGAGCGGGGCATCCCTCGCCCTCGCCCGCCTCTGGCTCAACGCTCGCCACCTCTCGCGCTTCAGTCCGGCCCTCGACACGCTCCTCCAGGAGCAGGACGCCCTCGACCAGGCGCAGCTCATCGCGCTGATCGAGTACGGGATCGCCCACGGGGACTTCGCCGATGTGGATGCCGAGACCGCCAGCATCCGGATCTTCATCGCCGTCGACGGCGGCGGGTCCTACGTCAACACCGCCGCCGTCATCGACCACCCGGCGCACGTTCACTTCTCCCGCGACGTCGCGGAGTGGACCCTCGGCCTCGCGCCCGGGACTCTGGAGAACGCGCAGGGCGTGAAGGGTTGACGCGAAGGCCGCTCGCCGACCGCGCCCGGTGTGAGAGCCAGAAGATATGCGCTTCGCAGGACGCGAGGAATGCTTCCCGACGACGCTTCAGTTCGCGCGAGTGTGCGGCGCCATCCCCTTCTCGCTGCACGAGCGCGGTCGGCGAAAGAGAGCGCGGACGTGCAGGTGAGCGGCGGGACTTGAACCCGTTACTCACTCGACCGCATGCCGGTGCCTCTGCGGGCGCGGCGCCTCAGACCTCATGGGCCGAGGGTTGCGCTAGCATCTGGCGCAAACATCGACCTAGATTGCGGGTCCGCATGTCCTGGATCGACTACGTTGTTCGCGCCTTCCACCGGCGCGGGATCCCGTCGTGGGTAGTCTTCGTGGTGGGCTTCGCGGCGCTCTCCTTCGTCATCAACCTCGGCAAGTGGCAGGACGGCACGTCGGAGTTTCCGGCCATGCATCCGGCAGCTCTCAATGGGTTCTACTTCCCGTTCGCGATTGCGGCTTACGGCCTGCTGACACGTGCGGCCGGCCGAGCCTTGAGCCGGATCGAGCCGGGGCTGAAGGATGTCGACGTTCCGCGCGCCCGTCAGCGTCTGACGACGATGCCGATGTGGCAGAGCATCGTCGCGTTGCTGCTCGGTGCGGCGATGGCGGGCGCGCTGATGCTGTTCGTTCCCGCGTACACCGAGAACGTCGCTTCCCCGCTGCTTCCGGTGCTCATCGTGGGGGTCGTCGGCTTCGCGATCAGTTACGGGACGACGGCCGTCGTCGGCTGGCAGTGTCTGCGGATCATCGCGACCGTTGTCCACCTTCACCGCCATGTGCCTGTGGTCGACTTGTTCCGGCCAGGCTCGGCGCACGCCTTCGCTCCCGTTACAGCGGGCGCGGGAATCTATCTCATGTCGAGCATGCTGTGGACTGGGATCAGCAACCCCGCCTCGCTGGCAGCGCCCGTGACGATCGCGCTCATTGTGCTCGCGGTGGTTACGGCGGTCGCTGCGTTCGTGCTGCCATTGATGGCCATGCGGGAGCGACTTCTGGACGCGAAGCGCGCTCTCGCCGACGAGAATGAGGCACACGCGGAGGCAGCCACCGAGGATCTGTACGCCGCGGTTGAAGCCGACGCCTACGAGACCGTCGGCGGCATCCAGAGCGCGCTCGACGCGCTTGCCGCGCGAAGGGAGCAGATCCGTCGCGCCTCAACCCTGCCCTGGGAGGGGCGTGTCGCGAGCGCCTTCGCCACCACGCTGCTCGCCCCCATCGCGATCTGGCTCATCACCGCATCCGCAGGACGCCTACTCGGGTTCTAGCGTGATCGCGGAGGGGTCAGTCACCGCGCGCGAACGGGGCACCGATGCGCGTGAGACGAGGTCTACTGCGTGTCAGGCCAGTCGGCTGGAATCTCGCGCGACTCGGGCGCAGGTATCACTCCTTGTAGTCCTGTAATCGTGTCGGCGACGCCCTGGCCGGAGTCGCGCAAGAAGAGCATCACCTCACCGTCGGTATCGAGCGGGTCGCCGTACGGGTACGGGCTTCCGGATTCACAAGTCCGAGGGGAGGAGACCACTTCGATCGCCTTTTCTCCGTTCCCCACGATCCACTCAGACACCGAGACGCGCCAGACATTCGCGGTTTCGCCGTATCGCTCGCGGGTCCCGGCAAGCCTGTCGACCGTTCCAATGGCAACCCGGTCCGCGTCAGCTGCGGCAGCATCTGGAGTGTCGAACCACACCCAGTCCACGCACGTGGAACTGGTGGGCGGGACCGCGACGCATCCACTGAGTACGGTGGCGAGTCCGATAACCACGGGCAGGATGCAGTTCCAGCGTCGACAGGTCATGTCTCGAGGATGGACCAAGTGGCTGTAGCCCAACAACGCCGCGGGCCAATGGTCGGTCCTCCAGCGAGCGGCTTGTGAGGGTGCGAATAGCATGGCGGATTTGCATAGACAGCGGCTGCCTCCGCGGACGCAATTACGCCCCGCGCCAGAACTGCCTGGCGGCAGAGGTCTCGTCGATCCCCCGAGGCCAATCGCTGCGGCTAACGCGCGTCTTCAGCGAGGAAGATTTCCGTCGGGTCCGAGGTGTGAGTGGAGAGCTTCGCGCGTGAACTTGGCATGAAGAAGGTTGCCACCGCTGCGATGAGCGTCGCCCCGATGGTCAGCACCGCGGGTAGCCAGGGGATGTCGAAAAGGAACTCCCAACCGACGGGAAGATGCTCCACGCTTGACAGAAGGAGCCAGCCCAGCCACGTGCTGAGAAAGGTGAGCAGCACGAACAGGCCCTTACCCCAGGCGGTGTCGAGTCGCCAAGCTGTCACTAATGTTCCGAGGATGACCATCAGGGTCGTTGCCAGCCCCACTGCGACGCCGCGGGCGCACGCGTCCAGTACGTACTCCCACCCGATCTCGTTCCCAAAGACCAGGTAGTAGACCATCAGGAACGCGACGGTTGCCACGGTTCCGACGATGGAGCTGTAGGCGATCACCTTCCAGTACAACACCATCGTCGACCTGGTCATGCTTCGAGACTAAGCCGGACTGTGCCACTTCAAGATGATTCGCGTGGACCTGGCTGGCACGGAATGAGAGCCGTGGACCTACATGCCACCGCTCGACCAGCGGTTCAGATGAGGGGCACATCGGCGTACTGACCCGGCCGACCGATAGCCGGTCGTCGTGCGGGCGACATACGCAGCGCCAACGCGAACAGTGTCGAGCGCGTAGGCGTGGCTTTCGCCGCTAGCTGGGTTCCTTCAGCCATCCAACTCGGGTGCGCCGCTGTGATGACGGTGGCACCCTCGGCGGCATGAACGAAATACAGATCGGCTACGCCAGGGTCTCAACAGCGGATCAGGACCTCACCTCGCAGCGAGACGCACTCCTGCGACTGGGAGTTCTCGATTCAGCACCTCCTCGGGCTCGCCGCTGAGGTTCAACGACCACCGCCCCTGCTCGACGCTCAACACCACCTCCGTGGCGGCGTCGATCTCGCGCTTCCGCTCTGCAACGCGATCCTGCCACTTAGCTTCCCGGGCGTCGTCATCGGTCATATAGTCGTAGTCGCTGAGGAACTTCTTCCTTCGCGCTGGCTCGCCCTCACGGTCTGCGGCGGTCAGCTTGTCGCGAATGTACCCGGCGAGCTCTTCGACTTGTTTGATCAGTTGCCGCGGGGCTGGGATGTCCCCGACCCAGACCGCTTGTTGCACACTGCCTTTCGCGCGCTTACTCGTCGTCGGCACTCGACCTCCCCATTCACTCGATAGTGACGATATCGCCCGGTGCGGACGTGGCGACGACAGACTCCCGAGCAGCCGCGCGTCGCCCACTTGCCCGACGCGGGAGCGCTACTCGCGGCGAATCGCCCGGAGTTTCATTATCTGATCCTGGCCGAGATCAGTAAGTGCCCAGTATTTGCCCTTGTCGCTCACCGTTCGCTTCTTCACCCCGCGTTCAATCACGCCGAGCGCGAAAAGCTGCACCACGACATCGGCTACAACATCCGTACCCAGAGTGGGAACGGCCGTCTGCTTGCCAAAGTTCGACGGTCGAAGCTCGGCGTTCTTGTCACGCCACATCTGTCGGGCGTATGCCTCAAGTACTTTGCTCATCTCCGGCTCACTCGACTCATGTAGGAGCGTCGGGCCAACAGTCTGGAGGATCTCGTTCCACGTGGTTGGCACGGTGATGGTCCACAGGTACTGGGAGGTGTTCCAGTCTCCATCGCCGTCTTCATCTAGGTCTTCGACCCGGTACCCAGTGACGATGAACTTGAAGGAGTAGACGTCATCGCCTTGCGCAAGGTCATCAGAGGCAATTGCCCGACGCGAGCCCTTCGACTCATTCTCCTGTGTCAGTTCAGCGACCCGTGCGCGTAGCTCAGCAATCTCGGTCTTTGTCTCTGGCGTCATCGCCTGACTCGCGCGGACCCAGCCCTCAGCCGGGTAGTGCTCGCGAGTCTCCATCAATGCAAGCGCGACGTGGCCGGGTAGCTCGGCAGGCGTGTTCCAGTACTTCACAACCCGCGCCGCCTCAACCTTCGCACGGAAGGCGTCCAGCTTCTCGCGCCGCTCCTTGTCGAGTTCGATCTGGTCGCCGGTCAACTTGCCCGGAGTGCCATGAAGGAACGCCATGATCGGTTTCCCGATCGACTCGGCGTAGTCGAACTCCATCTCGGTGTAGCTGAGTTCGGTCGTCGGGTCGAGCGAACCGTACTTGCCACCGATCACGAGGACGTAGTAGTCGCACTCATCAATAACGCGCTGAATGAGCCGCCACTTCTCATCGTTACCCGCGGGGAACAACTCCATGCCCGCGGGAATGCAACCGGCGATCAACAGGGCCTGAATGACCGACTGACGCTCTTCCCGCAGATCAAGATAGGTCGAACTGACGAAGACTTGCTCACGACGATCCCCAGGCATGGTTTGAGGTTACCGAGCCACCAAGGCTTCACAGCAGGAGCCACACCGTAGTAGAGGCCAGCGCGCGGCGCTCCGTGGGGTCTTCCTTGAACTTGTCAGGGTCCGCCGGTATTCGTGGGGGTTCCGGCGCTCCCAGGTCGCCGGAGAGGCGTCCGCGACCGCATGCCACCGAGACACGACGAGGCCCCCGGTCGCCTGAGCGATACCGAGGGCCTCGTGATCAGGTCGGGTCAGACCTGGAGCACGCCCAGCTCGATCATGTGGTCGAGCGAGCGCAGACGCTCCTGAGTACCACGCCGTCCGCCGACGCCGACACGATCGCCGCGTAGCCCTCCGGGTCGGACTGCTGGAGCGCCGAGTGCTGCGCGAGCGTCGGCTCCCCGATCACCGAAGCGGCCATGAACTCGCTCCACGCATCCGCCTGGTCGAGGATCGCCGTCTGCGCGTGCGCGCTCACCGCCGCGTCGTCCCCGACCTCCACCAGGCGCTGGAAGGCCACCTCCTACACCTCGCGGATGATCGAGTCGGCCTCGCTCGACTTCAGCACTTCGGGCCGAGTCGGCAGGCCGTCGAGGATCGCGGCCAGGGTCGCCCGGTCGGCCGTCGTGACCAGCGTGTGCAGCGACTGGCCCGCGTCGAGGCGTTTCTCGATCTTCGCCCAGGCGTGCTGGATCTGCGCGATCTCGTCGGCGGTCTTCGGCGCGAGCCCCGCGATCACCGCGGCGCGCGGGTCGTCGCCCTTGCGCTCGATCTTCGGCGGCACCGCTGCGCCCAGGGCCTTCCGCGCCTCGGCCACGCGGCGGGCACGCTCCCGCGTAATCCCGTTGTTGGTGTAGTCGGGGTGCGTCCACCGCACCGCCGCGTTCACGGCGTCCTGGAACTGCTTGAACGTCTGGACGTTCTTGGCGTTCGTCATCATCTTGTTTCTCGTTTCCCTTGTTGGGCGCGCGGGCCCTTGGTGGGCCGGTCTGACGATTGACAGACCGGGGTCTGAATCGTCAAGCGGCGCGCGGAAGCGCGACCTCAAACGGGAACTTCGGGAGGGTGGGAGGGGCGCTAGACGCAAGCCCACCGAGTAGGGACGAGGGTAGGGATCACCTCGCGCGGCTCGCAGCCCGGCCGCCCGCAGTCCGGTCCCTGAACGAGCATCGCGCGGATGGTGCTACTTCGGGCCTTATCAGCGGAGGAACCCGAGCAATCCGCGTCCGGACCGTCTCTAGCCAGTTGATCGGGATCTGCGATCGGCGACGCCCTTCCCCTCACCCCCGAAGTGGCGGTCAGCTCTATCTCGATCTTCGCGGCGATCCTCATGCACCTCCGCGGCGCCGAATCCCAGAAACGCCCCGCTCGTCGTCGATACACTCCGCTCACGGATTCTGCGTACGTCGTGGGCTGGGTAATCGGGTACGCGATTGGTGTAGGTATCTGGTGCCTTCTGACGTTCTGGGTGGTGCGTGGCGCGATCCTGTCGGCGCTCGCCGAGAACCGTCGGCGCGAGGCCACCGACGCGCGCTTACATCGTGAGTACGAACTGCGCGAACAGATCGGGGCGCGTAGAGCCACGCCCGCCCAACGGGCCCGCCCAGAGCCGAACGGTCACTGGCTCGGGGACCCGCCCGAAGGCGCGTCGCTCTGACCGGACCCGAGTGAATCGCGAAGCTCGCCTCGGCCAGCGTCTACCTATTGGTTCAGCTGCGCTTCGTAGCTGGCCGCTGCACGCATCATGTCGTCTTGAGTGACGAACGACTGGTCCGCGAGGAGGATCGGCCGGTCGTAGTCCACGCCGTCGGTGCATGCGACGTCGTCGTGCCAGTCCTCATTCATCGTGGGATCCCAGTAACAGGACCACGAGCCGGCGACGGGACCAGGATCAACTGGTTCCGGCTCGAGAATCTCGTTGTCGGTGGGGGGCGGGTCAAGCGGCTCCCGATAGCCCCCCATCCCGCTGAAGAGGAAGTTCATCACAAAGATCACACCGCCGAGGACAACGAGGGCGATGATGCCCTGAAAGAAGCCGCCGATCCCGCCGCCCGATCCTTGCCCCATCCCGTCCCTCCAAGTGGCCAACTGCCCCCTGCGAGGCCGCTTGCTCGGATGAGCATATAGCCGAGGTGCCACAAGACAGCGGTCTAGTCATCGCGTGGCCGAAGTCAAGCGGGCCATGACCGGTATATGCGAGTACGAGCCGCGTGCGCAGCGGGGTCGTTGAGCGCGCTGTTCTCGGGTGCGTGGCGGCGATCGGCCACGCCGACCGAAACGACCGGTGGCGGGCCGGCTATCGCGCCCAGACGATGTCGTCGATCTGTTCTCGCGTGTCGGTGATCACGACCCACGCGTCAGTGATGAGGAATCCGTCGGCGTGCGGGGACCCGTCTTCGGGTGCCAGCACCCAGGTCCCCTCCGCGTCGTCTTCAGTCCGATAACCGTTTTGCTCGACGAGCCCGATGAATTCCTCCCGCTCGCCTGAGTTCAGCCCAGCCCATGCGTAGTAGCGCTCGGAGTGCATGCTGTCGGGAGTGCCCCACGGGCACTCCAATGCAGCGGCCGTCGGCGTGAAGCCGAATTGCGTCCACGGCTTTGGTGCCGGCGTCAGCCCTTCGGCGCGCAATTGCTCGTCGACGACCGGGACGAGCATCGTGTCGCAGCTGATGTCGTCGGCGGTCGGGGGTGCGGCGCTCGGCGTCGGACTGACTGACGGGCTCGGCGAAGGTGCTTCCGCTGCGGGAACAGGCGAGGTGACCGCGGGAGTCGGAGGCGGGGCGGGCGAGTCCTCGGTGCAGGCGGTCAAGCCGGCAGCGCCGCAAACCAGTAGGACGGTGGCCGAGAGCCAGCGAAAAGAACTCACTCTGGCAACGTATCGGACGGCTGTTCTTGGCGAGTGCGCCGGTCTGCCCTAATGGGCAGAAAGCTCCCGAATTGGGCGTGTGCCGGAATCGCGCTGGGCATGGCAGCGTGCGTATGCCGGTCCGTCAACGCACGCAGGAGTCCACCCAACTGAGCCTGCGCACCAGCTAGACGCGTTCGTGCTGCATCGTCACGCGTATCGGTTCTTGTCCTACGACGGCGAGGAACGGAGCTGATGCAAGAATCCGGGACTCAAAGTCATCGGCTGCGGAGGGATCGAAGCACCACTCGTGCCCACGATCACGACCCTCAGTCGTCGGTGACGCTACGAACCTGGCGCTGAGCGACAGTTGGAACATCGTTCCATCTCGGCCTGGTCGAGTGAACTGCCGTGTGAGGTCGATCAGGAAGCCGGAGCCCGTGGCATCGTTACTCGGGCCCCACTGCCAAAGCAAGCCGTCACCGTCGTTGCGTGCGACCCAGCGAGGACGCCGCTCTGCGTAGAAGCCGATCATCACGGACACCAGCTCACCCGCATCTCGCGGCAGCCCGACGACTCCCCTTGCCGAGAAGAATTCGGTCAATGCATGCTCTGCGCGGGTCACCGAGAAGCGTCGCGCAGTCAAACTGTCTCCTCCAGCGGTGCCGCAACCTCCAGCGGGCTCTCCCAGCACTCTAACCATGGTCCGATCCGATCGGGCCCTACCCCTCAAGCCACGCCCGTGAGCCGGTCCCCCAGCGTCCGCGAAAGTCGCAGTCGTAGGAGATCTTGTCGGCCACGGACTGCTAGCCGAAGGTTGCACCGAGCTCGCTACAGGCGGATCGGATTGGTGCGTATCTCGTCGCGTCGATAGGGCCGAGTGTCTCCGCCGTGACCTTCACGTCCGACGCCCATGTTTCCATTGCCGTTCCGAGGTCTGTGGGCGTCGCCTCGCCGATCTCCTGCACTGTCCCCAGGAAGTCCTTCGCGGAATCCGGGTTGCCGGCAACGATCGCTTCTGACTGCGCTCTCACCGCGTCACTCAGCCGCATGCATGCGTCCCGGTCGGTGAGCGCTGCGGGGTCGCCGGCGCAACCGAGAAGCGAGAGAACGCTCGCGGCCAGCGCAAGCGTCGAACCGAGGCGGATGAACTTCACGTCAGCATCGTATTCCGCCATCCGGCACACCCTGCGAGCGGTGCGCAGCGCGGTCCTTCGACGCGCGGAAACGGCCCTTAGCGCAGAGTCCGCAGGTACCGCGCCGTCTTTGCTATCGCGACAATGCTGCCCTGCACGCCCCACTTGAAGTACTCGCGGTTGGGCCCGAACCCTTCGTTCCAAAGTCTCACCTGCGCGCCGAACCTCGTTGCAGCGCTGTAGATGTCTTTGATCTGAGCGTCCGTCAGAGGCCCCGTCTGAATGATCCTTCTCAACACGGGGTCAGAGTAGTGCCTGCGAGCCACCGGGCGCGTACCGTAGTCGGTCCATCACCGGGCGTCGCGCGGGAGTGGGCGGCTTTCGTAGTACGGCTCAGTCTCCGGCGCTCCCAGGTAGGACGTCATCCGCTCGGACTGACGCTGAGTCCAGTCGAGGGTCGTCGCGCAGCTGCCGGAAGACCGGCAGCTCGGCGGCGATGATGAGCGAATCCGGATACAGCCGGCCGCCCCATGCCAACCGATTCTCGACGTCCCAGGCGAACTCGGGCACCCGGCGCCCGGCTTCCACGTCAACTGGCATCAGATCGGCTGCGAAGTAGTCCTCACCGTGCACGCGCATGGGCGAATCGGTGGGCACTTCGCCGTATCCCACCCAGCGGAGGCATCGAAGCGTCAAGTCGCCGATGACATCGCGCAACGCTTCAGCGGTCGAGCTGTCGAGCACGCCCATGCACGAGACCAGTTCCCGGACCTCAGGCTGGGTCGCGGTAAGGTGCTGCGTCGCTTCGAACCAGTTCACCGATGCCGGATGCTCGTCGACGTCGACGTACTGAGACCAACGCACGTGGTTGCCGGCGCGGTTGATGAACGGCAGATAGACGCGGAGCATCGGCAGATCCCGGTGAGACGCCGGGATGAAGTCGCGGGCGGGCGTGTGCCATCCCGACTGCTCCAACTCAACTGTCGTCTGCGCCATGCGTTGACCGTAGCGGAGGTCGCCGATTTCGCGTGCTCTCACCTGGCGGCGAGTACCGAGATGAGAACATGCTCCCACCGGACCGTAAGCCGGTCCCTGAGCGCGCGGGCGACTCGACCTGAGGGATTCGGATGCTGCCAGCGCGTGTCTATTACTCGCCCACAGCTTCGACGCCGACAAATAGCGCCGTCGCCCTTACACGTACAAGGTGAGGTTCGCGCTTGGCCTCAGTATCCATCGGATTCCCCTTCCGGATAGACCATCACGCCCACTTCCTGAAGCGTCTTGCTCAAACGCGCGCGCTCATCGCCCGTGTCATAGGCGTCGGTGAATACCACGTTGGGTGCGTCGGCGGATGTGAGGTTGTTCCCGGCTGCGCGGAGGGCGACGACGGCGCTGTCGGGGAGCAAGTACGCCTCCACCGACTCGGTTGGGGTTGTCATCCGCAGTGCGGCGCCGCGCGCATTGAACGAGTCCGCGCTCTGACACGCTGACCCTACTGCCCAGTCATCCACCGATACGTCGATGCTGCTGATCACGCACAGCTCGCCCGAGGCGCTGAACGCGGTGAATATCACTGCATGCCCGCTGGTGCCAACCAGTCGCAGCGTTCCTGGGTCAATCTCGTCCTCGAGATTGGCGAAGTCGAAGTCATCGGGCAAAGCGCTGGCCGGTGAGACGGTGTTGGCGTCGCTAAGCAGGGCGAGGTCGTAGCTGTCCGCCGAGTTGTCGGATCCCGGTGATGCACCGGCGAGCGCGGACGTTCCCACGATGGCTCCGGCGATCCCGGCGACCCAATAGAGTCGCGTACTCCTCTTCATGGCAGATCCCCCCTCAGAGAGGAACTCTTGCGATTACTGATGCGATCGGGCCCCTTCCCAGGTGATAGCAGTCACAGGTCCCCGCAGCAAGACCCGCGTTGACTGATCGGGAAGTTCGGGTGCTTGTCGTCGTTGCCTCCTGTAGGAATCTCCGGCTCGGGCCCCGGCCGCCATCACTCACATCGCGCGCACTCCTGACGGCATCGCGTCTCCGCCGACGGGTTCGATCGGCCCGCGCGACGGTCCTTGTCCGCGCACAGAGGTGGGAGCTTGCCGTCGCGGACTCGGTGTCCGTGAACTTGCCTCGGCTGAATGTCACTAGGACGCGTGGAGAAGCGAGACCAGCTCGTCGAAACGGTGCGCGCGAAGGTCGTTGCGTCTGATCCAGATTTCGAGCCGGCCGGGATCTCCGAACACGTTATCGAGCGAGAGTTCCGACGACACGTCGAACAGGAGCACGTGCCGGTCGTCGTCGCCGCGCAGTGGGAGCCGTTCGTGGAGCAGTGCGACGTGCTCTGGACGGGGCTGGTGGTGATGGTGTCCGACCCCGAGCACCCGCGTGATCGACTCTGCGACAGCGGTCAGCGGGTTGTGCAGCTCGTCCCACGAGAAGGAGGCTGACGGCTCGTCTCCCCGTACTCCGCGGTCAACCGCGCGTTGCAGCGCTTCGATCCGTTCCATCTGCTCGACGGTTGCCGTCGGTGTGGGTGCGAACGAGGGCGAAACGGTCGGGCGTGCGTCGAAGACGGGGAACATTACACAGTCCTCTGAGAGGCCGGAACGTTGCCGGCTCTTGAGCTGTTGCTCGGTGAAGTACCTCACCACGGCACCACCGTTGGGGGCATCCGGGTCGAGCTCAGAATCGCCGGTGGTGCTGTGGAACAACTGCAGCAGGCCGCCTCGCGGGAGGTCGATGCCGTGAGGAACGCGCCGTGCGGCGGGTGGGAGCCTTCGTCACGCAGCTGTTCGCCCAGGTCGAGCTGGCACAGGAACGGGGTCATCGGATGCGGGAACCCGGGGATGGCGGTCGGTGCGCCGCCGATGCGCGTCAGGTAGCGGTGCATGTCCGGGTCGGGAGTGTCGGAATCATAGGGATCCGCGCGTCCCCACCGAAGTCTCTCGACCAGGTAGATGGCGTAGTTCCAGCGCACCGCCTCAGGGGAAAGCGCGACGCGATTGTCCGCGAGGATCTGACTGACATGCTCGAAGTCGTAGAGCGGCGGTGAGGTGACTTCCCACAGAAGCTGCAGCGCGGCCGGATCGGACGTCAGGGAGCCCAGCTCTCGGGCCCGGGCGAGCAGGGCAGGTTCTGCGACCACCTCCTCCCGCGCGCGGGTGAAGGCATCGAACGCACGATTCCACCGCGCCGACCCGACGGCAAGCGGCGACCCAAGGGTCTCTCGAGCGTCGAACGCCCTCACGAGCCTCTGCCACCGGACGTCATCGATAAGGTCGAGCACCACTTGACTTCACTCCCTTCGACGGGGTCAGAGTTGGGACACCACAAGCGTGGAGCATCTTGATTCCAAAGTCATGCTGTCCTGGTACATCGTGCTCTTGAGCCGGTCCTCTCGCGCATACCCGCCGACGGGTAGCTTGTACTCGCTGCTAAGCCGTGAGGGCTACTGATATCGCCCAGACGCCGGGCATCTCGACGACTGAGGAGGCGAGTTGTCCGATCATCGGTGCTGGTCGGGAAGGTTCGCATAGAGGTCGAACCACTTCCGATCACCAATCGCTGATTCGCGGCCGCCCCATACTTCTCCGCTCCCGCCGCGATCCGCGACCCGCACTTGAGTGCAACCCTCTAGGGCTGCGGCGAGCTCAGTAGAACGCACGAAGTAGGACGGGCCAATGCTCTCTTCCGGGTTGAGATCCGAGTCCTCACGCCACGCGGAGGGGTGGAAACTATTCGACCCGCGGAGCGTGAGTGAGTCTCCAGAGCGAGTGAGTGAGCTGACCTGACGGATTTCCTGCCTGTCGCTATTGACCGACACGGGCATGTCTCCTGCATCCAGGAGCTGGGCATGCAGCCTGGACACGACTTCATGCCGGAGCATTAGCCATCGCGCATCGACGAAGTTGCTGACCGCATCAATACCGTCGTAGGTCGTCACCTTGAGTTCGATATCAGGTGGTAGCAAGCCTCTTAGGCGCTCGACGACCGGGGCCGGATGTGGGTCGCAAACGGTGACTCTCAGGGCCCGCTTGTGTCGAAGCGATTCCCGTAGGAGGCCAAGAGTCGTCAAGTCGGTTACGGGCATGGAATAGCCCATGATCACCAGTTCATCGCTGGCTGTGAGAGCACCGCTAGCCGCCTGCCATAGATGCGTGGTCAGGGGTCCCCCGTAGAAGACGGACTTTGTCGCCACCGGTGGAACGATGTACGGTTCACGACCTGGTAACCAACGAGCCGGGTCAAAACTCCGCTCGCCCTCGACTGCGCCGTCGAAGAGTGGAACGCGTTCCAGGGTTGCCCCGCTGGAGTCTTCGGGCACCCAGTACCAGTTGACTGAACCGTGCAGTTTCAACAACTGGAAAGACGACCAGGCAATGTTGCGACTGTCTTCGCCGATGGACTTGTCGTTGCCGCCCGGCGCGAAGTTGATCACTGTCGGCCACGGCAGGACCAACCGCTCGTCCGGATCGTAGAGGCATCCTCTTCTGGCAGCGATCTCGGCTAGCGTGTCGTAGTTGAAGGTTGCGACCGAAGCTTTTGTGGCGTGCCAGATCTGGACCAGACGCTCGAGCCAAACCGGTAGATCACCGCGCGTAGCCATGACCACCTCGTCTTGGAGTACTCGGCCGACTTGCCGAACGGCCCGCGAGTAGAGGCCGAGCGATTCGTGATTCTCAGCGCGGCTTCGATACGGCTCTGCAGTCGCGACTAGCGACATCCAAGTCTCGAAGTCCTCGATCTCATGGCTGGCGACACGCTCACGGAGTACAGGATCCCCATCGTGGACTCGACGGCCGAGCTCATTGAGCAGTGGCATGGATCCGGAGATGGCCCGCGAAAAGCCAGCACCCAGCAAGTAAGTGGTTGCAGACCGTGCCGACCCCCGAGCGAAGCCAACGGTGGTTGCACTCGCGCGTGTTTTCATGAGGTGAGACTAGGGCTTCTCGCCGTTCGGATGGCTTCGTGTACCTGGCACGCCTGAGCAAAGCGTTCGTTGAGCGAGCGATTGCCGGTCCTCGTGCGGGCGCCGGCTCGATAAGGGACTGCCCCCCGGCCATCAGATCGCGTCACCGGCTCACGGTCCCGCTGCCTTGGCTTCGTCTGTGGGGGGTTAGGGCATCCTCGTTTCCGCGCGCCGGCACGATGAGGGAGGTCAGTCGTGCTTCGCCGTACCGGGTGACACTTACGAGGCGACGGTGAAGCCACAACCGGAGTCCGCAGCTGGAGCCGACCTCAAGCGTGTTGCAGGACGCACACTATGCCCGGCTGCGAATCGCACCCGGGACAAGGCTCTGGATAGGAATGGACTCGGGCGGATTCACGATTCAAGTAGCTACTTACCTCTCGTCTTGCGGCGCCTCTATCACGCCATCCTTGCCTTCGAGGAGCTCAAACATCTGCTTGGGGTCGCTCAGAATCTCCTCACTCAACCGGTTTGACGCGACCTGCTTCGATCCAAGGACGCGCGCGCGGCCATGCGTTTCACCGTTGTCGTCCGTCCATTGCACATACTGCAATGGACCGGAGTCGAACGAGAAAGACTTCATGTGCTTCGTCTTTTCCGCAAGGTCGGCCGCTGACTTGGCGTGCATGGCAGTGTTCTCGGCTTGCGGACGTTCTGCCGCCCATGCTTCACCGGCGCCAAGGAGTTGGGTCGCCAGCAGCCTCACTTTCCGCTTGTCTGCAATCCGCTTTGCCCATTGCTGGAACTTGACGAGAACGGATCCGGGCCTCACATCGATCCACTCGAGACGCTCGGTGCCGGCGTCTCGAAGGAAACGCTCGAATGCGATCAGAGCATCAACGGCCATGAACGCGTCCTCGGTATCAAGATAGATACTCCCCTGAAACCCGACTATCTGGGGCGCGCGTTGAGATCCGACCGGCATAGCCACCGGCACCATTCGCCCGGTAGTTCTGTCGCGGATAGCTCCCTTCGCCTCCGAGTCACCCTTCATCGGAATCGCGATCGACTTGCCGTGGCGAGTGATGATCTTGTAGCTTTGCCCGCCCTTCACGACGACCCGTGGTCGGTTGGAATTAGCCTTGGCCATGAGACGAATCTAGTGGCGTGCATTCCGGACAACCGCAGTTTCGACCTTGCAGACGCCCCCTGACCCTTGGCGAATCGAACCCCCGAGTGCTGCGACGGCTCCGTGCGGGCTACACCGACTTTCGCTGGTGCCTTCCCCCTGAGCCATGGCGACCCGGCAGCGCGAGCTGATCCCAGCGCGCGCTGCTAGACGGCGGACGCGAGGCCTGGCATTGCCGCAAGAACGACGCCGTCATCGGCGAGCCGCGGCGCGAATACCGGTCCCCATACGGGCGTTGGTTGCGACTCAGCTACGGCGTGTGAGGTCGGCAGCGTATGCGGCGAGGGCGCGGTTGTACCGGGGTAGGTGGGGTGCGAGCGCGGCGAGGGCAGTCTGTAAGGCTTCATCGGCGCGGCCGGCGCTGTGAAGCGCGAGGGCGAGGAATGCGGCGGGAGCGTCGCCCAACTCCGGTGCGTCGAGCTCCTCGAGGAGACGGATGGACTCATCGTGATCACCGAGGTTGCGGAGGGTGCTGGCCAACTGGAGCGTGACCTGGTGCTCGTCAACGGGATCGAGGCCCGCAGCGAGTGCGTCACGGTAAGGATTAACGGCTTCTTCCTCGAGGCCGAGCGCGTCGTGGACGCCACCCCATTCTGCGAGTGCAGCCGCGTCTCCGGCAGGGCGCTCGTCGACGAGGGCGCGCATGTCCGCGAGCATCCGGGGACAGTCGGTCTCGTCGAATGTCGTCCAGAAGGCGTCGATGCGGGCAGTCCAGTCTGAATCATCGCTCACCTGTCAACGCTATCTACATGCGCCGCCAGTCGATGACGGATCGGGCGCCGATGGTGGTCTCGCGGCGTACGCCGCGCGGTCGGGTGGGAGCTGGCGACCGGTGGGGCCTCAGGGCGTGACGATAGCGAAGTCGGGGTCGAAGTCGTCCAGGAGCGCGCCGAGGCGATCCAGCGCGGTCGCGTCGCCGTCGAGGACGACGCGACCGGCTGCTGCGAGCTGGGTTGCGGCGGCTGGCTTGAGCAGTACGCCGACGAGGTCGCCTTTGGTTCCGGTGACGGCGAGTTCGGCCTTCGCTGACACGCCTGCGCGGGCGTTGAGCACTCCGTTGCGCACCCACATGTTCCATGTTTCGCCGGCGTCGGTGAAGGTGAAGTCGATGCGTACGTCCGCATCGGCGGCCCTGTCTCCGTTGATGTGCACGGCGGCGAAGTCGAAGAGGATGTCGAGCGGCATGGCCAGGATGGTGTCGGGGCTTGCGGTGGCGAACCGGGCCGGGACGATCCCGTCGCGCAACTCCTTCGCGGCGGTGAGGTAGATGCCGCGCCACTGCGGCCCCTCAGCCTGGTAGCCGAGCTGTTCGTAGGCGTCGGCTTGCAATTCACGTCCTTCGGTGTCGTCGGGGTCGGCGAACACGAGGTTGTGGAGGATCTGCGCTGCCCACCGGTAGTCGGCGGCGGCGATGGCACGGTTGCCCTCGGCGATGATCGCGTCGCGCCCGACCATCGCGACCAGCCGTTTGGCGGACGCCTCCGGGGTGTGGGGGTGCAAAGACACGGGGTCGCCGTCCCACATCCCCAGTTCCTTCGTGAACACCGCACGGACATCGTGGTGCAAGGTGCCGTGGTAGCCGCGGTTGAACCAACGCCGACCGAGCGCCTCGGGGAGCTCTACGACCTCAGCTGCCTCCAACGGCGTGTAGCCCTGGTTGGCGAGGCGCAGTGCCTGGTCGTGGATGTACTTGTAGGTGTCGCGCTGCGATTCGAGGAACTCGACTACCTCGGCGTTGCCCCACACCGGCCAGGTGTGCGGGCCGTAATGCACCTCGACCTCGTCGCCCCACCGGACGAGAGTCTCATCGAGGTACCGGGCGAAGTTGCGGGCGTCGCGAGTGCGGGCTCCGCGGAGGGTCTGGATGTTGTGCAGCGAGTGGTTCGCGTTCTCGGCGCAGGTGAGCGCTTTCAGTTCGGGAATCCAGATGTGCATCTCCTCGGGCGCCTCGGTATCCGGGGCATAGAGGAACTCGAAGGTGAGGCCGCCGAGGGTGCGGGTCTCGCCGGTGCGGGTGATCGGGTCCGTGGGTGACAGGTACGAGACGGTGATGTTGTGCCCGCCGATGGATGCGATGCCGTTGGTGATCATGGCGAGGGGGCCGCTGTCGATCAGGTTCCCGAATGCGTACGACGCACGCCGGCTCATCGCGTTGCCCGCGATCACGTTCTCGCCGATGGCGTACTTGTCGAACGACGCGATGGTGCCCGGGGCGATGATCGGGACCTTCCCGGCGGCGACGTCCGCCTCGTCGACGACGCCCTTCACACCGCCGTAGTGATCGATGTGGGTGTGGGTGTAGATCACCGCGATCACCGGCTTGTCGGCCACGTGCTGGCGGTACAGGGCAAGCCCGGCCGCGGCAGGCTCGATGCCGGTCGTGCAGTCGATAATGATCAGGCCCTCGTCGCCTTCGACGATGGTGAGGTTGCCGATGTCGTGGTTGCGGACTTGGTGGATGCGGTCGGTCACCTCGTAGAGACCGGGCTGGTAGATCAGCTGCGACTGCCGCCACAGGCTCGGATTGACGCTCTCGGGGGCGGGTCCGTCGCCCTCGAGAAAGCCGAATCGGGCGACGTCGAACGCGATCGACCCGTTCTCGGCGACGACCTTGCCGTTCGGCAGCGGCGCAATCAGTCCCCTCCTGGCCGTGGTGAAATCCGCGACGTCGTCCATCGCGTAACGCTCGCGGGCCTTCGCATTCAGGTCGGTGGTCGCGGCTGTAGCGGGCTTGGGATCGATCGCCATCAGAACCTCTCAGAATATTCATGGTCACCAACAGCTCGCTGGCCGCCGCTTGCATCTTGACTGGCGGCCTTAGTGTGTCGCAATAGGTTTCTGGTGAATTGAATCGACGCGTGCTTGTTGTGGCGATCACGGAGTCGGCGCCGCTAGCGTTGGGGGCTCGGTGTACCAGGGGAAGCGCCGACGGTGAAGGAGTGGGTGTGCAGAAACCTCTCGCGGGACTGCATCGACGCAACCTCGCGCGCGAGCTTCTCGCGGGCGTGACACTTATTGCGATAGCGATCCCTTTGAACATCGGGTACGCGCAGATCGCGGGTCTCCCGGCGACGGCCGGCTTATACGCTCTGGTCGTCCCGACGATCCTGTATGCGTTGGTGGTTTCCTCGCGGCAGGTCGTTGGGTCCCCGGATGCCGCCGCCGCCGCGCTGGTCGCGTCATCGGTCGGGGGACTCGCGGTCGCTGGTTCCGCGAACTACGCCACATTGGCGATGGCCCAGGCGGTGATCTGCGGCGTCCTGTTCGCCGCGCTCGCCGTGTTCAAGCTCGGCTTCCTCGCGAACTTCCTCTCCAAGCCGATCCTCGTCGGGTTTGTCGGCGGGCTCGCACTGGGCATCCTCGTGTCGCAGTTGGCGAAAATGCTTGGCGTCCACATCGACAGCGGCGCCGAGTTCATCGAGAAGACCGGACAACTGGTCGCAGGGCTGGGAACCGTCAACGGCTGGTCGGTGGCGATCGCGGCAGCATCCGTCGCCGTCCTCCTCATCGGTCGGCGTCTGCTGCCCGCGGTGCCATGGGCCCTCATCGTGCTCGTGATCGCCACCGTCGTCGTAGTGTCCACCCGGGCGGATCAGGCTGGGGTCAATGTACTCGGGGAGGTGCCGGCCGGTCCGCCGACGCTCACCTGGCCCGTGATCTCATGGGCGGAGTGGCTGGCGCTGGTCCCGTCGGCGATCGCGATCACCATGGTCACCGTCGCCGAAGGGCTTCTCGTCGCCCGCTCGTACGCCGACAAACGGCACTATCCGACCAGCCCGAACCGGGATTTGCTGGCCTTCGGGGTCGCGAACATCGCGGCCGGGGCATCGGCGAGCTTCTCGGTAGGCTCGTCCACCAGCCGCACGGCCGCGATGGACCAGGCTGGATCCCGCACGCAACTACCATCCCTCATCCTCGCCGGCGGCACTCTGCTGCTGCTGCTCTTCGGCACCGCCCTGCTGGCCGACATCCCCTCTCCGGCCATCGGCGCCATCGTCGCCGTCGCCATCCTGCCCCTGCTCGGCATCCGCGACTTCGTCGCCCTCTGGCGGCTCGATCGATTCGAGTTCTGGATCGCCGCGGTGTGCTTCCTCGTGACCCTGCTGATCGGCTCAATCCCCGGAATCCTGGTCGCGTTCGTGCTCGCGCTCGTCAATCTTGCCAAACGCGCCGCCAACCCCGCCATCGACGTTCTGGCACGAAACGACAACCCGGCCGATTCGCTCCTCGACGAGGCCCCCGCGGGCGCGGTGACCGCGCCCGGCATCATCGTGGTCCGCATGGCCGCACCGCTGTTCTTCGCCAACGGCACGATCTTCACCGAGTCAGTGAAAAAGGCGGTCACGTCCGTCGGTCAGCCCGCAGTCCGGCATGTCGTCATCGACATGGAGGCGGTGACTGACGTGGACGTCACCGCCGCAGAGGCCTTCGACGGGCTCCGCGACTGGCTGGATCAGCACCACATCCGTCTGTCGTTCAGCCGGGTACGATCCGGCGCGCTGCCCCGGCTACGACACTTCGGCATCATCCGGGATGCCCCCGTATATCCCACCAACCGCGATGCAATCGCGGCGCTCACCCCGCGAGAGCGCTGGACTGACAAACTCCGCCACCGGTTCGGACTCGCTACGCACCTCGACGATCCACCTCACTCGAAACGCCACGCGCAGTCTGACAACATCACCAACCGCAGCGTCTGAGGAGACCCGTGAACAACACCTTCGGAGCCGTCCTGCCCCTCGCTCTCGGGATCGCTGTCAGTCCGATCCCGATCATCGCCGCGATCCTCATGCTGCTCTCACCACGAGCACGCGTCACCAGCATCGGATTCCTGCTGGGATGGATCGGCGGGATCATCATCGCCGTCACCGTCTTCACGGTGCTCGCTTCGGTTATCCCCTCATCAGCCCCCGATGCCGCACGCCCCATACAGGGAGTCGTCCGGATCGTCCTCGGCGCGCTGCTACTGCTGCTGGCGCTGCGACAGTGGCGCGGCCGGCCCCGGGCTGGTCAGTCTCCAACGATGCCGAAGTGGATGGCCGCGATCGACAAGATCACCTTCCCGGTCGCGATCGGCCTGGGGTTCCTGCTGTCTGCAGTCAACCCGAAAAACCTCCTCATGGCGGCCGGCGCTGGAGTCGACATCGGGACCGCCGACCTCGACCTCGGATCGATCATCCTCGTGATCGCCATCTTCACCGCCATCGCCGCCTCCACCGTCCTCGTCCCCGTCATCGGCTACCTCCTCGCGGCCAACAGACTGCGCACGCCGCTGGATGCTCTCCGAGGGTGGCTCGAAAAGGAGAACGCCGTCATCATGGCCGTACTCCTGCTCGTCATCGGCGTCGTCCTCATCGGAAAAGGCATCGGAAGCTTCTGACCAGAAACCACCGCGAGCGACGGTCGGCGACAGTCTCCGCGATACGAGTTGCCTCACGGCGTGGTCGAGCGTGATGCGCGTCGCACCTGCCAACGGCCGGCGCCGAGGGCTTCGGCCGGGGCGGTGCCGGCCGGGCCGGGCTGTGAACTAACGAGCGGGCGACGAGCACGGGTCCGAACGAGCCTGAGCTGACTAGTGTGTGCTCGTCGAGGGCGAACACGAATTGGCCTGCAGTGTTCAGTGCGTACGTGTCGGGCATGTCGAGCTGCGTGATCTGCGGTCCGGTCTCCCAGTCGACGCCGATGATCTTGTATTCCCCCGTGTCGAGGGTGTTCAGGTAGACGGCGTTGCTGAGGGAGGAGACGGGGCTGAGGGTCCAGCACTTGGGCGTTCGGTGTACCGCCCAGGCGCGGCGGAAGCGTCGTCGGTGTCTCACCGGAAACACTGCGCGCCGCGGGGTGCCGCGCGCGTGAAGCCGAGGGACAACAGGGTGACGCGCTCAAGGTGACCGCGATCGCCATGCCGTCGGTGACCTCGCATCGCGCACGCCGCTATCGGGACACGCGGTCGGCTCCGATTTCGGGGCACGCGAACGCCGGTGCTCGGACGAGGTCCTCCCGCGCGGTCCGAGCGAGAGCGATCGGCATGCGCAAGCGTGTGATGCTCGCCGCTGATGCCCGACCAGGTAACGGGCCAGCCGGTGGGGCGGGCGGCGGACGGAGCGGTGGTAGCGCGACATCACCGAGCTCCCTTGGCTGGATTGGCGCAGGGAGAATGCACAGAGGTCGCACGAGTAGTCAGACGCGACCCCTAGGCAGGTGTGATGTGGCGGGATGGTACGGGGCTGGAGTAGACGACGTTGGTGGTGATGCCGCCGAGGGTCGCCAGTCGGCCGGTGATGCGTTCGAGGTCGCGCATGGATCGGGCGAGGACCTTGATGATGAAGCAGTCGGCGCCAGTGACGTGGTGGGCTTCGATGATCTCCGGGGTGCCGTCGACGAGGTCATGGAATGGCTTGTAGTTGCCTGAGGGATAGGCCAAACGAACGAACGCGGTCACGGTGTAGCCGAGGGCTTCGGGGTCGACGGTGATGGAGTAGCCGGTGATGATTCCGGCATCGGTTAAACGGCGCAGCCGCTCGGAGGTTGCGCTGGCGGACAGGTTTACTGCTCGCGCGAGCTGCGCGACACTCATCCGGCCGTCGAGTTGCAAATGCCGGATGATGGCCTCGTCGGTGGTGTCCAGTGCTGCCTGAGGAATCATCGACATACCTCCCAATCTAGCGTCGCTTCAGCGGCAAAACGTCCCCGATGCCGCTGGATGTGTCTTCCCGACCGTGGGCAGCCGCGATTTCATTGAAGGGTGAATATGACCTTCTCCGCTGCAGATTTCTTCGCCGCCAAGCTCTCCTTCGAAACCGACCCCTCCGACCTCGCCGCCGATCGATCAAGCGGCAGCGCGCCGCTGGTGATCGACGTGCGGAACGACGTCGCGTGGCAGCAAGGGCGGATTCCGGGCGCTGTCCACGTGCCGAATTCCGAGCTTCGGACCCGCGCCAAAGACATCGCTCCTGAGAAGGACGCGGCCATCGTCGTGTACTGCTGGGGTCCGGGATGCAACGGCAGCACACGCGGTGCGCTCACGCTCGCCGAGCTCGGGTACACGAACGTCAAGGAGCTGATCGGCGGGTTCGAGTACTGGGCAAGAGAAGGACTCGCGATCGTCTCGGACGCCGGCCGGTCCCGACGCGACCCGGACCCGCTGACCGCGCCCGTGGCCGCGTGAACTCGATCGGCGTCGTCCGGGTCGAGACCGAAGCGGAATGTATCCCGGTGCGGCGCCTCGCGATCGCGCATGCCCGGTACGAGCGCAGCGACACGCGGATCCCGGACGACTGGGGCGCTCGGGTCGCCGGTCTCATCGCCTGCGGCGATCTCGACATGTTCGTCGCGACCGCCGAAGGGCGACCAGTGGGGTACGCGACCCTGACCTCGGATGTGGCGACCTGGACGGGTGAGCGATTCGGCCACCTCGACTGCCTCTTTGTCGACGAAACGGCGCGCGGCGCAGGTGTCGGCCGCCGGCTCTTCGATGCGGTCTTCGAACGAGCACTGGTCCGAGGCCTCGACCACTTGCAATGGCAGACACCGTCATGGAATGAACGCGCGACCGCGTTCTACGAACGTCTCGGCGCGCAGCGCTCCTCCAAGCAACGATTCACGCTCGACATACGCGATCGGGCGCACGGAGGTCGCGACATGGCATGAGGCAACGGGCGGCCCTCGTTGTGACGAGGGTCGCCCGAAGCGTCAGAGCGCGGCCGTCAGGGAGTCCTCCGTACACTGGCGACTTCCGGGTTTGCCACGTTCCGAGCCTTCTACGTCGACCTTCGCGAGCCCGGGGCCACGGTCCCACCATCGCTCTATACCGACGACGACTCTCGGTCCGCCTCGACAAATGGAACCTCGATGATCACTGTTCATCTTCGCTATGAGATAGATCCCGACAAGCTCGATGACTTCACCGGATACGGCCGCGCCTGGATCCGTCTTGTCAACAAGCTCGGCGGCACCCACCACGGCTACTTCCTTCCCAGCGAAGGCGACAACGACGAAGCGTTCGCGTTGTTCACCTTCCCATCGCTGGCCGAGTATGAGGTCTACCGGAACGCATCGAAGACGGATCCGGAGTGTCAGCAGGCGTTTGAGCTCGCGCGGACCACAATGTGCATCCGTCGTTACGAGCGCCGGTTCCTCTCGCCGATGTTCTCCTAGCGAGCGCACACGCCGGGAAGAAGGCCTACCAGCGCGCGGCAGTCTCGGCTGCTGCACGGATAGAGAACGTTGCCGGCTGCGTGATCCACACCGATAGAGGCTGCCAGTTTCGTAGCCGGAAGTTCCTTCGCGGGATCACCCATCACCTGATGGGTCGGATCTATGGGCAGTGTCGTCGCCGCGGGTGACGACGCCGCGATGGAGTCATTCTTCGGCCTGCTGCAGAAGAACGGGTTCAACTGCCGCTCCTTACTGACGCGTGAGGGGCTGCAGATCGCGATCGCGACCAGGCTCGAGCGGAGCTACCACCGACGCCGCCGACGGCCCCGTCTGGGCCGTTTCACCCCGGTCGAGCTCGAAGCCATTATGAAGTTGCCAGCCGCTCTCGCGGCGTGACGAGAATCTGTCACCCATCCATGCAGCAGTCCTGTGAGTCTGCCAGGCTCGCTCTATGGAAGTCGCCATCATGCAACATGAGGTCGAGGCGGTATCCGCCCTATATGCGGAGCGATTCGACGTGGACCGCACCGATGACTGGCTCATTCTCAAACTCAATGAGGAGGTCGGGGAGCTGACGAAGGCATACTTGGCGCGCACGGGACAGACGCGGAACAGAGACCGAACCGCAGACGAAATCGAGCATGACTTTCAATCCGAACTCGCTGACACGCTGGCCCACGTCCTACTGATCGCAGAACGCTTTGGTGCCGACCTCACCGCGGCGGTGCAGAAGAAGTGGCTCGCTTGGAACGCGACGCGCTGACAGGACCTGGGTGCGCGGTTTACGGTCGATCTGCGGGCCGCTTGGACATGCGAAAGCCCGATGTGCACCGCCAGCTCGACCCCGATCTCCACAGAGCCAGCGCGCCGCGAATGCAAGATCTCGACGGCGCCGGAAGACTCGGCGTGAAGTGTCGGCAGTGAGCGAGATCCGGAGAGGCGCGTGCGTCAAGAAACAGCCATGGCATTGTCCGCGGTGTTCCCGCTGCTCATGGTCACGATAGCCATCGAGCATCGGCGTGTGATTCGCGCCATCGTGCGGGGACAGAGGATCTTCGACAACCTGATCGAGATCACGATGGGAGCCGCGCTCGTGGGGCTTGTCATCAGCGTCATCGGTGTGCAACTGGGCGAACTGGCAACGGCTTTCGCGGTCGTTGTGTGGATCTGCTTCGGCGTCGGACTGTTCGGCGTGTTCTTCATTCTGATCGGCAGCGTCTCGGTCGATCGCGATGAGCATGACAAAGAGGTGGCTCGGCACGTCGAGGAAATGCGGCTTGCCGCGGTCGAGGAGGAGAACCGCAGGCAACGATCGCCGACGCTCTGGCAGCGCTTCAGATCCGTCTTTCGTGGCAACCAATGAGTTCGTGGCAACCATTTAGTTGTCGTGGCGGGAATCCGGCTGGCCGCCGTGGCGGCTGAGCAGCCCCCGTCCGCAAGCCGGTCCGCTACCGGCGCCACCGCGCGACGGGGCTCCGCTGCGCTCCGCTCCCCCGCCGACAGCGGCGCGATGCCCGTTTGCCCCGAGCGGCCCGCTGCACACTCAGCGGACCGTGAACGCTCACCCAGAGGACGACCCAATAGTCACGACACCGGTAACGCGGTTCCCAGCGGAAGTTGCATAACCCGAACGGCTGCAACCGCACTCCCCGCGCGCGCAGCGAGACGAGGTCAGGACCCGGTGAACCCCGGCGTGCGCTTCTCCTGGAACGCGGCGAAGCCCTCGCGGTAGTCGGCGGTGTCGCGCAGCTCCGCCTGCGCGCGGTTCTCCTCGGCGACGACGCGCCACAGCGCCTCGTCGCGCAGGCGGTCGATCAGGCGCTTCGACGCGAGGAACGCCTGCGTCGGCCCGGCGGCGACCTTCGCCGCGCGCTCGCGCGTGAAGTCGAGCAGCTCGTCGGCGGCGAAGGCCCGGCTGAACAAGCCGGCCTCGACCGCCTCGGTCCCGCTGAGCAGCTCACCCGTGTAGATGAGGTCGAGCGCGCGGTGGGCGCCGACCCGCTCGTAGAGCAGCGCGTGCCCGCCGGAGTCGAGCATCGCCCCGATGTTGGCGAAGGGCGACCCCACCTTGGCCGTCTTCGCGACGTAGACGACGTCGGTCGCGATCGCGAGACCGAGCCCCACACCGAGGCACGCCCCTTGCACCGCGGCGAACGTCGGCGCGGGGAACGCGGCCATGCGGCGCATGAGCGACTCGACGGCGCCGAGGTATCCGAGCACGTCATCGGTCGCCGGGTCGACTCCCGCGATGTCGCGCCCCGCGCAGAACGCGCGGCCCTCGCCCCGCAGCACCAGGGCACGCACGCCGGCCGCCTCGGCCTCGGCGTACGCGGCATCCAATTCGCTGATCGCCTCGAGCGACAGGGCGTTGAGCTTCTCGGGCGCGTCGAGGACGATCTCGGCGACGGCGCCGTCCACAGTGGACTTGATCACGAGGGGCCTCTCAGACGTCGTAGTCGACCACGACACGGTCGGTCGTGGGGTGTGACTGGCAGGTCAGGATATAGCCGCGCTCGAGCTCGTCGGGTTCGAGCGCGTAGTTCTCGGTCATCGCGACCGACCCCTCGCGCAGCAGCGCGCGGCACGTGCCGCACACCCCGCCCGCGCACGCGAACGGCGCGTCGGGCCGCACACGCAGCGCGGCGTTCAGGATCGACTCGTGAGCCGCGACCGGGCTGTCGACCGTCGCCGACTGACCGTCGAGCGTCACCTCGATGCGGTGCACGGGCTCGTCGGCCTTCACCTCCACCGGGCGTCCGGACGGCGCCTCGACGCGCCCGCCCTCCCCTGTGGTGAAGAGCTCGTACCGCACGTGCTCCGGTGCGACCCCGATGTCGGCGAGGGTGTCGCGGCACAGCTGCACCAGTTCGAACGGCCCGCAGAGGAACCATTCGTCGACGGTGTCGGGAAGGACGAGCGCGTCGAGGATGCGACGCAGCCGCTCCTCGTCGATGCGGCCCGACAGCAGCGGCGCCGCGCGCTGCTCGCGCGAGAGCACATGGTGCAGCGCGAGCCGCGACGGGTAGCGGTCCTTCAGGTCGGCGAGGTCCTCGAGGAACATGACGTCGGTGGTCGAGCGGTTCGTGTAGACGAGCGTGAACCGCGACGTCTCGGAGCGCGCGAGCACGGTCGCGGCCAGCGCCATGAGCGGCGTGATGCCCGAGCCGGCCGCGATGCCGGCGACATGCGCGCCGTCGAGGTCGGCGAGCGTCGACGTGAACGTGCCCTGCGGGCTCATGACGTCGAGCTCGTCGCCGGCCTTCAGCTCGGTCTGCGCCCATGTCGAGAACCGGCCGCCCTGATCGCGCTTGATGGCGACGCTGATGGTGAGCGGGCCGTCGCCGTCGCCGCCCGCGTCGACCGCGCGGCACAGGGAATAGGAGCGGCGCACCTCATGGCCGTCGAGCGTCGTCCGCAGCGCGACGTGCTGACCCGCGAGGTAGTCGAAGTCGCCCCGCGCCTGCTCGGGGATTGCGAACGTCACCTCAATCGACGCGTCGGTGAGCGGCCGCACCGCGGCGACCCGCAGGGTGTGGAACCGTGCGCGCCGCTTGGCCCCGCGCGGTCCGCCGACCGCGCTCGTGAGCAGGGCCTCCGCGATGCGCTCGCGCTCGCGCGCCCCGAGGTTCTCGGCGGCCATCAATGCACCTTGAAGTGGTCGAAGGGCTCGAGGCACGCGCGGCACTCGTAGAGCGCCTTGCACGACGTCGACGCGAAGCGCGCGACCTCCCGCGTGTCGAGCGACCCGCACCGCGGGCACTTCACAGCGAGCTGCAGGCGGATCGGCCCGGCGACCGGGGCACGCCCTGTCGGCGGCGCGATCCCGTACTCACTCAGCTTCGCCTTGCCGGCGTCGCTCATCCAGTCGGTGGTCCACGCCGGTGCGAGCGTGAGCTTCACGTCGACCTCGCCGAAGCCGGCGTCGGTGAGCGCGAGCACGACGTCGTCGGCGATCGTGTCCATCGCCGGGCATCCGGAGTACGTGGGGGTGATGGTCACGGCGACACGGTCGCCGTCGACCGAGACGTCGCGCAGCACGCCGAGGTCTTCGATCGTCAGCACCGGCACCTCGGGATCAGGCACGGCCGCGGCGATGCGCCAGGCGCGGGCCGCGGCATCCGCCACCGCATCGCGGTTCTGCAGGTCGGCGAGCGTCACCATGTCGCCCCCGGATGCTGCCGCGCGAGCACCTGCATCTCGGCGAGGACGTAGCCCAGCGTCGAGAAGTGACGTCCCTCGCGTCCGCCGCCGGCGCTCACGAAACCCGCGGGCACCTCGAGCTCCGCCTCGGCGAACACCGCTGCGACGACGGCGTCGAACGCCGGTCGCAGCGAGGACGGCCGCACCGCGACGTCGCCGAGGGCGTCGATCAGCGCATCGTCGCGGAAGAGCTCGTCGACGTACGGCCACACGTCGCCGACGGCGCGGATCATGCGGGTGCGCGAATCGTCGGTTCCTCCGGCGAGACGCAGCGTCCACTGCACGGCGTGGTCGCGGTGGTACTCGACCTCTTTCACGGCCTTCGCGGCGATCGCGGCGAGGGTCGGGTCGGTCGACGCGGCGAGCGCCGTATACAGCTCGAACTGGTAGACGGATGCCGCGAACTGGCGCGCGATCGTCTGGGCGAAGTCGCCGTTCGGCTGCTCGAACAGCCATGCGCAGCGGAACTCCCGCTCGTCGCGCCAGTACGCGAGGTCGTCCTCGGTGCGGCCGTCGAACGTGCCCGCGTACCGCAGGAACGACCGGGCGTGGCCGAGCAGGTCGAGGGCGATGTTGCCGAGCGCGACGTCCTCTTCCAGTTCCGGCGCACGGGCGATCCATGCGCCGAGCTGCTGCGACAGGATCAGCGCGTCGTCGCCGAGGCGCAGCGCGTACTCCGCCACCTCGGCGGTCTCGGCCCGGCCTTCCTCGCCGGCGAGCTCGGCGGAGAGCTCGATGCGGTCGACGGTGACGTCGCCGTGAAGGTCGGCGCTCACAGGTGCGGCACCCCCTCGGACGCCGTGTAGTACACCGCGTGCCGGTAGTTCTTGCCCGCGGGGCTCTCGAAGAACGCGCCCTTCGAATCAGCGTCGCTCGTCGTGATGGCGTCGGCGGGCACGACCCACACCGACGTGCCCTCGCCGCGCCGCGTGTAGAGGTCGCGCGCATTGCGGAGGGCGAGCTCGGCGTCGGGTGCGTGCAGCGACCCGGCGTGCACGTGGCTGAGGCCGCGCGACGCGCGCACGAACACCTCCCACAGCGGCCAGGTCTCGCGCTCGGAGAATCCCGGAGTAGCCATCACGCCACCTTCCCTTCGGCGCGGGCGGCCTGCTTGCGGGCGTACTCGGCGGCGGCCTCACGCACCCACGCGCCGTCTTCGTGCGCGTTGCGGCGGTTGCGCAGCCGCTCGGCGTTCATCGGGCCTCGGCCGCGGAGCACCTCGTGGAACTCCGTCCAGTCGATCTCGCTGGTGTGCCAGCGCTGCGCCTCTTCGTCCCAGCGCAGCTCGGGGTCGGGGAGGGTCACGCTCAGCACCTCGGCCTGGGGCACCAGCATCCCGATGAATCGCTGCCGCAGCTCATCGTTCGAGAAGCGCTTGATCTTCCACGCCATCGACTGCGCCGAGTTGGGCGACTCGTCGTCGGGCGGGCCGAACATCATGAGGCTCGGCCAGTACCAGCGGTTCACGGCCTCCTGCGCCATCTCGCGCTGCGCCTCGGTGCCCTGCATGAGCGCGAGGAGGATCTCGAAGCCCTGCCGCTGGTGGAAGGACTCCTCTTTGCAGATGCGCACCATCGCCCGCCCGTAGGGGCCGTACGAGGCGCGGCACAGGGGCACCTGGTTGCAGATCGCGGCGCCGTCGACCAGCCAGCCGATGGCGCCCATGTCGGCCCACGACGGGGTCGGGTAGTTGAAGATGGACGAGTACTTGGCCTTGCCGTCGATGAGCTGCTGCGTCATCTCATCGCGCGTGATGCCGAGCGTCTGCGCGGCGGAGTAGAGGTACAGCCCGTGGCCCGCCTCGTCCTGCACCTTCGCCAGGAGGATCGCTTTGCGCTTGAGGCTCGGCGCGCGCGTGATCCAGTTGCCCTCGGGCTGCATGCCGATGATCTCGGAATGCGCGTGCTGCGAGATCTGCCGGATGAGCGTCTTGCGGTAGGCCTCGGGCATCCAGTCGCGGGGCTCGATGCGCTGCTCCGCGGCGATCAGCGCGTCGAAAGATGCCTGCGCGGCCGCCTCGTCTGCGTCGACCACGGTCAGGTCGGGTGCGGTGGTCATCGTCGACTCCTCAATTACAGACCGTTCGTTCAGTAAGTTTAGCTCCGGGATGCTGCGCCCACAACCGAGCGTCGGCTCAGCCGTCCCCTGGTGCGGACCGGCGCGTGGTCAGCGAGCGGCCGCGGAACTCGGCGACGAGCGCCCCGGTCTCGTCGGTGATCGTGACGTCGTACAGCCCGGCGCGGCCGACGAGCGCGCGGCGGCGCGCATGCGCGGTGAGCGTCTGACCCACCCGCGTCGCGGCGAGGAACGCGATGTCGGCGCCGGCGGCCACGGTCACCCCGTCGTCCTCGTTGCACGCGATCGCGAAGGCCGTGTCGGCGAGCGTGAACACGAGCCCGCCGTGGGTGATCGCGAAGCCGTTGAGCATGTCGTCGCGCACGCGCATCGACACCACGGCCTCTCCCGGCTCGTCGCGCTCGACGACCATCCCCAGCGCCGCCGAGGCGTTGTCGCGCCGCAGCATCTCCCGCTCCCCCGCGAACCACGCCGCCGGGTCGGGGCGCGGCACGTCGTGCGAGTGATCCTCCTCGGCGTGCACCGGGGTGGGCGGCGTGATGGTGGGCGGCCGTTCCGGGTCGTCCGGGGGCGCCGCATCCGTCATCGTCACACCTCCGCCGGCTCGGGCGCCGGCTCCTTGGCGACCAGCGTCAGCACGTCGTAGGTCGCGACGATCTCGTCGGACTGGTTGTAGATCACGGCATCCCACCGCACCTCGCCGTACTCGTCGGTCTCGCGCGGCGTGATCTGCTTCGCGGTGAGTACGACCCGGATCTCGTCGCCGGGTGACACCGGCGTGACGAAGCGCAGGTTCTCGAGGCCGTAGTTGGCGAGCACCGGACCCGGCTCGGGGTCGACGAACAGACCCGCGGCCCACGACACGAGCAGGTAGCCGTGCGCGACACGGCCCGGGAAGAACGGGTTCGCCGCGGCGGCGTCCTCGTCCATGTGCGCGTAGAAGAGGTCGCCGGTGAAGTTCGCGAACGTCTCGATGTCGTCGAGGGTGACGACGCGCGACGGCGACGCGAGCTGGTCGCCGATGGCGAGCTCGGCGAGCGACTTGCGGAACGGATGGCGGTCGGAGCGGGATGCCGCACCCTGATGCCACACACCGGTGAGGGCGGTGAGCATCTCGGGCGAGCCCTGCACCGCGGTCCGCTGCATGTGGTGCAGCACGGCGCGGATGCCGCCGAGCTCCTCGCCGCCGCCGGCGCGCCCGGGTCCGCCGTGGACAAGGTGGGGCACGGGTGCTCCGTGCCCCGTCGAGGTGCGCGCGTCGGCGCGGTCGAGGAACAGCAGGCGCCCGTTGTACGGCGCGATGCGCGAGAGCAGCGTCGTGGCGACCGCGGGGTCGTTCGTGGCGACCGACGTGACGAGCGAGCCGCCGCCGCGCGCGACGAGGTCGGCCGCCTCGTCGACGGTGCGATAGGCCAGGACGCTCGCGACGGGCCCGAAGGCCTCGACCTCGTGGACGGCGTCGGCCGAGGCATCCGCGAACCCGATCAGCAGAGGAGCGATGAACGCGCCGTCGGGCGCCGGGCCGGTCGAGCCGTCGGCGCGCACGACGTCGGGCGCCTCGGTCGACCCGAGCACGACACGACCGCCCGCCGTCTCGAGGGCTGCGACGGCGCGGAGCACCTCGTCGCGCTGCGCCGTCGACACGAGCGGCCCCATCGTGACCGACGGCGCGTGCGGGTCGCCGAGCACCACACGCTCGGCGATCTTCGCGCGCACCGCCTCGACGAGGTCGTCGACCGACCCCTCGGGCACGATCGCGCGGCGGATCGCCGTGCACTTCTGCCCGGCCTTGGTCGTCAGCTCGACCATGAGCTGCTTCACGAACGCATCGAACTCCGGGGTACCGACGACCGCGTCGGGCCCGAGAACGCTCGCGTTGATCGAGTCGGTCTCATTGGTGAAGCGCACACCGCCGGTCTGCACGCTCTCATGCGCGCGCAGGCGGTCTGCGGTGGACGCGCTGCCCGTGAAGCCGACGAGGTCGCCGAGGCGCAGGTGGTCGAACAGCCCGGGCACGCTGCCGCTGATCAGCTGGAGCGAGCCGTCGGGCAGCAGGCCCGTGTCGACGAGAATCCGCACCCAGGCCTCAGCGACGTACGCCGTGGGCGTCGCGGGCTTCACGACGCTCGGCACGCCAGCGAGGAACGCCGGCGCGAATTTCTCCAGAGCGCCCCACATCGGGAAGTTGAACGCGTTGATCTGCACGGCCACACCGGGAAGGCGCGTGTACACATGCCGCCCGAGGAATGAGCCGTCCTTCGACAGCGGCTCGACCGGACCGTCGAGGTACACCTGACCGTTCGGGAGCTCGCGGCGGCCCTTCGACGAGTACGTGAAGAGCACGCCGATGCCGCCGTCGACGTCGTTGAGCGAGTCGCGCTCGGTGGCGCCGGCGCGCTTGGACAGGTCGTACAGGTCCTGCTTGCGCTCGGTCAGCGCGATCGCGAACTGCTTGAGCAGCAGCGCCCGCTGGTGGAACGTCAGTTCGCCGAGGCTCCGCTGCCCGGTCGTCCGCGCGAAGTCCATCACGGCGGCCAGGTCGAGACCCTCCGTGCTGATCCGGGCGACCGTCTCACCGGTCGACGCGTCGGCGACCGCGACGGCGGACGAGGCATCCGCCGGGGTCCACCACGCGCCGCGCACGTAGCTGGGAAGGATCTCCGTCATCACTCGCTCCATTCGTAGAAGCCGCGGCCGGTCTTGCGGCCGAGGTGTCCGTCGGCGACCATGCGTCGCAGCAGTTCGGGCGGCGCGAACCGGTCGCCCAGTCGCGCGTGCAGCTCTTCGGCGATGCCCAGGCGCACGTCGAGGCCGACGATGTCGGTCGTCCGCAGCGGGCCCATCGGGTGCCGGTAGCCCAGCTCCATCGCAGCGTCGATGTCGGCGGCGGTCGCCACCCCCTCCTCGAGCATCCGGATCGCCTCGAGGCCGAGCGCGACGCCGAGGCGGCTCGACGCGAACCCGGGGGCGTCGCGCACCACGACCGGCGTCTTGCCGATCGCCGACACCCAGGCGCGCGCGTCGTCGACGAGCTCAGGATCGGATGCCTCGCCCACGACGATCTCGACGAGCAGCGACGCCGGCACGGGGTTGAAGAAGTGCAGGCCCAGGAACCGCGAGGGGCGCTCCAGCGCGGTCGCGAGGTCGTCGATCGAGATCGAGGACGTGTTGGTGGCGAGGGCAGCGTCGTCGCCGAGCACGAGCTCGGCCCGGGTGAGCGCGTCGACCTTGAGCGCGCGGTCCTCGGGCACGGCTTCGATCACGAGTCCGCAGCCGGCCAGGGCCGCGGCATCCGTCGCCGTCTCGACGCCGGCAGCGAGCTCGTCGAACGGGCGCGAGGTCGTGCCGCGGTCGACGCTGCGACGCAGGCTGTCGAGAACGCGAGCGGATGCCGCGCCCGCCGCGTCGGCGTCGCGCTCGACGACCACCACCTCGGCGCCCGCGAGCGCGAAGGCGTGCGCGATGCCCGCGCCCATGCGACCTCCGCCGATCACGCCGACGCGCGACGGCACGGCCGGCGCGCTCATCGCTTCCGCCTCTCGAGGAAGGCGGTCATGCGGCGCTTCTTCTCAGGGCTTTCGAAGAGCTCGGCCTGCAGCTCGAGCTCGATGCCCGGGTGCGCGTCAGGCGCGGCGCCCAGCGCGGTCTTGGTGTGACGCGTCGCGAGGGGGTCGTTCGCGGCGATGCGGTCGGCGAGCGCGTGCGCGGCGGCGAGGAGGTCGTCGGGCTCGTGGAGCGACGAGACGAGACCCCACGCGAGCGCCTCGTCGGCGTCGAGGATGCGCCCCGTCAGCAGCAGTTCGGCCGCGCGCGCGTCGCCCACGATCTGCGGCAGCCGCCAGGTCGCGCCGGCGGCGGCGATGATGCCGAGGCCCGTCTCGGGGTTGCCGATCTTCAGGCGCGGCGTGCCGATGCGCAGGTCGGCCGCGTACGCCAGTTCGGCCCCGCCGCCGAGGGCGTAGCCGTCGATCGCGGCGATCACCGGCATGGGCAGGGCGCGCAGGCGCTGGAACGCCCGCGTGTTGATGCCGCGGCGGGCATCGTCGGCGCGGCGGTCGCGCAGCTGGGCGATGTCGGCGCCCGACGCGAACACGCCGTCCGCGCCGATGAGGATCAGCGTGCGCGGGGTCTCCTCGAGGTCGGCGCACAGGTCGTGCAGCCGGTCGATCATCGCCTGGTCGATCGCGTTGCGCACGTCGGGGCGCGTCAGCGTCGCCACCACGCGGTCGTCCGTGCTCTCGATGCGCAGCGGCTCAGGCATCCGTCCGCTCCACGATCATCGCGGTGCCCTGCCCCACGCCGACGCACATCGTCGCGAGCCCGTACCGGACGCCCTCGCGCTCCATGCGGCCGAGCAGCGTCACGAGCAGCCGGCTTCCGCTCGAGCCGAGCGGGTGGCCGAGCGCGATCGCGCCGCCGTCGGCGTTGACGATCTCAGGGTCGAGGCCCAGCCGGCGCATCGACGCCAGCGACTGCGAGGCGAACGCCTCGTTGAGCTCGACGGCGCCGAGGTCGGCGACGGTGAGCCCCGCCTTGGCGAGAGCCTTCTCGGTCGCCGGAACAGGTCCGAGGCCCATGATCTCGGGGGCGAGCGCGGCCGTCGCCGACGCGACGATACGGGCGCGCGGGCGCAGGTCGTGGCGCTCGACCGCGGCGGCCGACGCCACGACGATCGCCGACGCACCGTCGTTGAGCGAGCTCGCGTTGCCCGCCGTGACGACCTCGCCGCCGGCGACGACCGGGCGCAGCTTCGCGAGCACCTCGAGCGACGTGTCGCGGCGGGGTCCTTCGTCGATGGCCACGTCGCCGGTGCGGGTCGGCACCGCCATGATCTCGTCGGCGAAGCGTCCCGCGGCGATCGCGGCGATCGCGCGCTCATGGCTGCGGAGGGCGAAGGCGTCGGCATCCGCTCGCGTGATCCCGTCGAGGCGCGCCACCTCCTCGGCCGTCTCGGGCATCGAGAACGTGGCCTTGTCACGTGCGGCCATGCGCGGATTGACGAAGCGCCAGCCGATCGACGTGTCGAAGGCGTCGCCGGGCTTGCCCCACGGCCGGTCGGGCTTGGCCTGCACCCACGGGGCGCGGGTCATCGACTCGACGCCGCCCGCGACCATCGCGTCGGCGTCGCCGGCGCGGATCGCCTGGGCGGCGAGCGCGATCGCGGTCATGCCGGACGCGCAGAGGCGGTTGACCGTGAAGCCGGGCACCTCGTCGGGCAGACCGGCGAGCAGAGCGGCCATGCGGGCGACGTTGCGGTTGTCCTCGCCCGCCTGGTTCGCCGCCCCGAGGATGACCTCCTCGACGGCTGCGGCGGGAAGACCCGCGCGAGCGACGGCCTCGCCCACGACGAGCGCCGCGAGGTCGTCGGGACGGACGCCGGCCAGGGCACCGCCGTAGCGGCCGACAGGCGTGCGCACGCCTCCGACCAGATACGCCTCGGACATCGTCATCCTTCCGCGGCCGCACCGCTGCGACCCGACATCCAGGATACCTAACCGATCGTTCAGTATTGCAAGCACCCGTGCCACACTGGTGCCATGTCCGCCCTCGAGACCGGCCGCGCGAACGGCGCCGCCCCGCGCCGCGGCCGGCCCGGCTACGACCGCGCGCAGGTGCTCGAGATCGCCGTCACGCTGTTCAACGAGCAGGGCTACGACGCCACGTCGGTCGCCGACCTCGCGAGCCGCCTCGGGCTGACGAAGTCGGCGCTCTATCACCACTTCGACTCGAAGGAGCAGCTGCTCTCGCTCGCACTCGACGAGGCCCTCGGCGGACTCGAGGACGTGCTCGACGAGCCTGCGGCAACGACCGGCTCGGCCGCCGAACGTCTCGATGCGGTGCTGTGCGGGGCCGTGCGCGTGCTCGTCGACCGCCTCCCGTACGTCACGCTCCTGCTGCGCGTGCGCGGGAACAGCGACGTGGAGCGCGTCGCGCTCGAGCGCCGGCGCACGTTCGACCACCGCGTCACGGCGCTCGTCGAGGAGGCCCAGGCGGCGGGTCTCGTGCGCGACGACATCGACGGCCACGTCGCCACCCGCCTGATCTTCGGCATGGTCAACTCGCTCGTGGAGTGGTACCGCCCCGGCGGCCCGGTCGACGCGGATCGCCTCGCGCACGACGTCGTGGCGCTCGTGCTCGACGGCATGCGCACGCGCTGAGGCGCGGCGTCCCCCTGTCCGGCCTGTCCCTCTGTACGTAATCGACCCCCGGCAGGGCGCCGAGGGTCGATTCCGTACAGATCGCGCGGGAGTCAGGCCGGCGACTTCACCCCGTAGATGGGGCTCGCGGCCTGCTCGGCCTCGTGGTCGGGGCCGAGCGGGATGCCGGAGCGGTCGCGCAGCAGCAGCGTCGCGATGAGGCCGATGACGGTCATGCCGGCGAGGTACCACGTGACCGACGTCGTCGTGCCCGTCTGCTGCACCAGCCACGTCGCGATGGTCGGCGCGAAGGCGCCGCCGAGGATCGCGCCGATCGCGTACGAGATCGATACGCCGGAGAAGCGGATGGATGCCGGGAACAGCTCCGAGTACAGCGCCGCCTGCGGGCCGTACGTGAACCCGAGTCCGATCGTGAGCACCGCGAGGCCGAGGAAGAGCAGGCCGATGTCGCCGGTGTTGACGAGCGGGAAGAGCAGGAACACGCCCGCGAGCTGGAGGATCCAGCCGATGATGTACGTCGTGCGGCGGCCGATGCGGTCGGAGAGGAACCCGGCGGCGAGCGTCGAGAGCAGCCAGGTGACCGCCGATCCTGCCACGGCCCAGAGCACAGGCGTGCGGTCGAGCGCGAGCGGTCCTTCGGGGTTGGTCGAGTAGTTCTGGATGTAGCCGCCGGTCGTCATATAGCCGACCGCGTTGTTGCCGGCGAAGACGAGCGCCGCGATGAAGACCAGCAGACCGTGCTTGGCGAAAAGCTGCACGATCGGCGTCTTCGCCTTCTCCTTGCGCTCGGCGAGCTCGGTGAAGACGGGGCTCTCCTCGACGCGGCGGCGCACGTACCAGCCCACCAGGATCAGCACGACGCTCAGCAGGAAGGGCACGCGCCAGCCCCACTTGAGGAAGGCGTCGCCGGGGGCGATCGTCGCCATGAGCGCCATGACGCCGGACGCGAGAAGCAGGCCGAGCGGCACGCCGATCTGCGGCGAGGCGCCGAACGCGCCGCGGCGCTTCTTCGGCGCGTGCTCGACGGCCATCAGCACCGCGCCGCCCCACTCGCCGCCGGCCGACAGGCCCTGCAGGATGCGCAGCAGCACGAGCAGGATCGGCGCCGCGATCCCGATCGCCTCGTACGTCGGCAGCACGCCGATGAGCGCCGTCGCCGCGCCCATCAGGATGAGCGTCCACATCAGCACGACCTTGCGGCCGTACTTGTCGCCGAAATGACCGGCGAGGAAGGCTCCGAGCGGACGGAAGAGGAAGCTGATGCCGACGGTGGCGAACCCGACGAGCACGCTGTTCGCGCCGAGCGGCGCGAAGAACAACTGGCCGAACACGAGCCCGACGGCCGTGGCGTAGATGAAGAAGTCGTACCACTCCACGGTGGTTCCGACCACGGTGGCGAAGACGACTCGACGCCGATCGACGGGGCTGGCGATGGTCCCGGTGGGCGTGAACCCCGCGTCGGGAGGGGATGTGCTCATGTGCGTGACTCCTGTGTCTGTGCTGACGACTTCGTCACCGGCAATGCTGAGGCGAGGTGTTGCCGGATGTGCGACGATCATATACGATTTCGAATACGACGCAAGAGTGAGGACGCTCCTGATGGATGAGAACACGATGACGGATGCCGCATCCCCCGGCTCCGACCGCCGATTCGCGGCACTGCCCGGCCGTCCGGGCAAGATCATCGCCATCCACCTCAGCTACAGGTCGCGCGCCGACCAGCGCGGCCGTCGGCCGCAGCATCCGTCGTACTTCTTCAAGCCGTCCAGCTCGGTCGCCGCTTCGGGCGACACCATCGAGCGCCCCGCCGGCACGGAGCTGCTCGCGTTCGAGGGTGAGATCGCGCTGGTGATCGGCCGGGCCGCGCGGCGGGTCTCGCTCGACGACGCGTGGAACCACGTCGGGTGGGTCACGGCGGCCAATGACTTCGGGCTCTACGACCTGCGTGCGAACGACAAGGGATCGAACGTGCGGTCGAAGGGCGGCGACGGCTACACCCCGGTCGGGCCGTCCCTCATCGACGCCCGCGCTGTCGACCCTGCGGCGCTCCGCGTGCGGACGTGGCTCAACGGCGCCGTCGTGCAGGACGACACCTCTGCGGGCATGATCTTCCCGCTCGCACAGCTCGTCGCCGACCTTTCGCAGCACTTCACCCTCGAGCCCGGCGACGTGATCCTCACCGGCACCCCCGCGGGGTCGTCGGTCGCGGCGCCCGGAGACGTCGTCGAGGTCGAAGTCGACGTGCCCGGCGGGCCGTCGTCCGGCAGGCTCGTGACCACCGTCGTGCAGGGAGCGGTCGCGTTCGACGCCGAGCTCGGCTCGCTCCCCGACGTCGACGACCTCCAGCGCGCCGAGGCGTGGGGCTCGCGCGAGGCCGCGGGGCTTCCGGCCGAGGCATCCGCGTCGCTGACCCCCGAGCTGCGGGCGAAGCTGGAGGCCGTGCCGGTCGCCGGGCTCAGCGCGCAGCTGCGCAAGCGCGGCCTGGACAACGTCACGATCGACGGCGTGCGGCCGCTGCATCACGCCGTCAAGCTCGTCGGCACCGCGCGCACGCTGCGCTTCGTGCCGCTGCGGGAGGATCTCTTCGCGAGCCACGGCGGCGGCTACAACGCGCAGAAGCGCACGTTCGACGCGGTGGGCGAGGGCGAGGTCATCGTCATCGAGGCGCGCGGCGAGACCGGCTCGGGCACCCTCGGCGACATCCTCGCGATCCGCGCCCACGCACGCGGGGCGGCCGGCGTCGTGACCGACGGCGGTGTGCGCGACGCGGATGCCGTCACCGCGGTGGGCATCCCGGTGTACACGGCGGGCCCGCACCCCGCGGTTCTCGGGCGCAAGCACGTGCCGTGGGACCACGATGTGACGATCGGATGCGGCGGCACCACCGTCCAGCCCGGAGACGTCATCGTGGGCGATGCCGACGGCGTGATCGTCATCCCGCCGTCGCTCGTCGAGGAGGTGGTCGACGCCGCGCTCGCGCAGGAGGACGAGGACGCCTGGATCGCCCAGCGCGTGGCGGAGGGGCATCCCGTCGATGGACTCTTCCCGATGAACGCCGGCTGGCGCGCCCGCTACGACGCCGGCAGGGGAGGTGCGCGATGACCCCGGCCGAGGCGGACACCCTGAGCAAGTCCCAGCAGGCCTACCGCTGGATCAAGGAGCGCATCGCCAACCAGGAGTTCTCGGCGGGCTATCGCCTGGTGCTGGGATCGATCGCCGGCGAACTCGACATGAGCGTCGTCCCCGTGCGCGAAGCGATCCGCCAGCTCGAGGCCGAGGGGCTCGTGACGTTCGAGCGCAACGTCGGCGCCCGCGTGTCGATGGTCGACGACTCGCAGTACCGCTACAGCATGCAGGCGCTGTCGATCCTCGAGGGCACGGCCACCGCGCTCGCGGCGCGACGCCTCACCGCCGACGACATCCGCAACGCGCGGCGCATCAACGAGCTGATGATCGAGACGCTCGAGCACTTCGACCCTCGCGCGTTCACCGCGCTCAACCAGGAGTTCCACGCCGCCCTGTTCGAGAAGTGCGCCAACCCGCGCATGCTCGACCTCGTCCATGGCGAGTGGGCCCGACTCGGCCATCTGCGCGACTCGACCTTCAGCTTCGTTCCCGGCCGCGCCCAGGAGTCGGTGCGCGAGCACGAGAACATCCTGCAGCTCATCGAGAACTCCGCGCCGCTCGGCGAGATCGAGAAGGCCGCCCGGCGCCACCGGTCGGCCACGCTCGACGCGTACATGATCCACGAGCACCCCGACGAGGCGCTCGGCCTCCCCGCTTTCTGACGCCCGGCACCGCCGCCCGCGTCACCCGACACCCCCTCCGAAGGAGCACCGCATGACCGACACCGCCACCGCGACGCGCCACGTCCCGGCCGATCTGCCCGATCACATCCGCCACTACATCGACGGCGAGTTCGTCGACTCGATCGACGGCGACACGTTCGACGTGCTCGACCCGGTGACGAACGAGACGTACCTGCAGGCGGCGGCCGGCAAGAAGGCCGACATCGACCGCGCCGTCGCGGCCGCGCGGCGCGCGTTCACCGACGGACCCTGGCCCCGGATGCTTCCCCGCGAGCGCTCCCGCATTCTGCACCGCATCGCCGACATCGTCGAGTCGCGCGACGCCCGTCTCGCCGAGCTCGAGTCGTACGACTCGGGCCTCCCGATCACGCAGGCGCTCGGCCAGGCGCGACGCGCGGCCGAGAACTTCCGGTTCTTCGCCGACCTGATCGTCGCCCAGACGGACGACGCCTTCAAGGTGCCCGGCCGGCAGGTGAACTACGTCAACCGCAAGCCGATCGGCGTCGCCGGGCTCATCACGCCGTGGAACACGCCGTTCATGCTCGAGTCGTGGAAGCTCGGCCCGGCACTCGCGACCGGCAACACGGTCGTGCTCAAGCCCGCCGAGTTCACGCCGCTGTCGGCATCGCTGTGGGCGGGCATCTTCGAGGAGGCGGGGCTCCCGCAGGGCGTCTTCAACCTCGTCAACGGACTCGGCGAGGACGCGGGCGACGCCCTGGTGAAGCATCCGGATGTCCCGCTCATCTCGTTCACCGGCGAGAGCCGCACCGGCCAGATCATCTTCGGCAACGCGGCGCCCTTCCTGAAGGGCCTGTCGATGGAGCTCGGCGGCAAGTCGCCCGCCGTCGTCTTCGCCGACGCCGACCTCGAGGCGGCGATCGACGCGACGATCTTCGGCGTCTTCTCGCTCAACGGCGAGCGCTGCACGGCGGGTTCGCGCATCCTCGTGGAGCGCCCGATCTACGACGAGTTCGTCGAGCGCTACGCAGCCCAGGCGTCGCGAGTGGTCGTCGGCGACCCGCAGGACCCCGCGACCGAGGTCGGCGCGCTCGTGCACCCCGAGCACTACGACAAGGTCATGAGCTACATCGAGATCGGCAAGACCGAGGGGCGCCTGGTGGCCGGCGGCGGCCGGCCCGACGGCTTCCCGACGGGCAACTACGTCGCACCGACCGTGTTCGCCGACGTCGCCCCCGATGCCCGCATCTTCCACGAGGAGATCTTCGGACCGGTCGTGGCGATCACGCCCTTCGACACCGACGAAGAGGCGCTGGCCCTCGCCAACGGCGTGAAGTACGGCCTCGCCGCCTACGTGTGGACGAGCGACCTCAAGCGCGCGCACAACTTCTCGCAGGCGATCGAGGCGGGCATGGTGTGGCTCAACTCGAACAACGTCCGCGATCTTCGCACGCCGTTCGGCGGCGTCAAGGCCTCCGGCCTCGGCCACGAGGGCGGCTACCGCTCGATCGACTTCTACACCGACCAGCAGGCCGTGCACATCACGCTCGGCCCCGCCCACAACCCCACCTTCGGAAAGGGCGGAGCGGCGAGCCACTGAGGCCGCGGCATCCGATCCCTCGATCCCACGCAAGGACGCGACATGACCCACCGTGACGACATGACCCTCACCTCCTCGGGCTTCTACGTGAGCCAGGAGGCGCCGATCCGCACCGACAACCCGGTGCCGACGCCCACGAGCCCGGCGCCCGACATCCTGCGCTGCGCCTACATGGAGCTCGTCGTGACCGACCTCGCGGCGTCGCGCGAGTTCTACGTCGACGTGCTCGGCCTCTACGTCACCGAGGAGGACGGCTCGGCGATCTACCTCCGCTCGACGGAGGAGTTCATCCACCACAACCTCGTGCTGCGCCAGGGCGACGTGGCGGCGGTCGCCGCGTTCTCGTACCGCGTGCGCACCGCCGAGGACCTCGACAAGGCGGTCGCCTTCTACCAGGAGCTCGGATGCCGCGTCGAGCGCCGCGCGGACGGGTTCACCAAGGGCATCGGCGACTCGGTGCGCGTCGAGGACCCGCTCGGGTTCCCGTACGAGTTCTTCTTCCAGACCGAGCACGTCGAGCGGCTCGCGTGGCGCTACGACCTGCACACGCCCGGCGAGCTCGTGCGCCTCGACCACTTCAACCAGGTCACGCCCGACGTGCCGCGCGCGGTCGCGTTCATGCAGGACCTCGGGTTCCGCGTGACCGAGGACATCCAGGACGACGAGGGCACCGTCTATGCCGCGTGGATGCGCCGCAAGCCCACCGTGCACGACACCGCGATGACCGGCGGCGACGGCCCGCGCATGCACCACGTCGCCTTCGCCACGCACGAGAAGCACAACATCCTCGCGATCTGCGACAAGCTCGGCGCGCTGCGCCGCTCCGACGCGATCGAGCGCGGCCCCGGCCGCCACGGCGTCTCGAACGCGTTCTACCTGTACCTGCGCGACCCCGACGGCCACCGCGTCGAGATCTACACGCAGGACTACTACACCGGCGACCCCGACAACCCGGTCATCACGTGGGACGTCCACGACAACCAGCGGCGCGACTGGTGGGGCAACCCCGTCGTGCCGTCGTGGTACACCGAGGCGTCCCTCGTGCTCGACCTCGACGGCAACCCGAAGCCCGTCGTCGCGCGCACCGACTCGTCGGAGATGGCCGTGACGATCGGCGCCGACGGCTTCTCGTACACGCGCCCCGGCGAGGACTCGATGCCGGAGTACAAGCAGGGCGAGTACAAGCTCGGCCACCAGCTGTAGGCCCATGTCCCACTTTCTGTCGCCCGGGGTCCGCTCAGACGACAGAAAGTGGGACACCGAATGGAAGGTGTGTCCCACTTCCTGTCGCTCGGGGCCGACCAAACGACAGAAAGTGGGACACGAAACGGAGGACGGATGCTGCACCCCGACGACATCGCCGCGATCGCGGACGAACTGGCCGAGGCCGACCGCGCGCACGGCGTGATCCCGCGCATCACCGCCCGCTACCCGGACGCGACCGTCGAGGACTCGTACGCGATCCAGGGGGTGTGGCGCGACCGCATGATCGCCGCTGGGCGTCGCCTCGTCGGCCGCAAGATCGGCCTGACCTCGAAGGCGATGCAGCAGGCGACGGGCATCACCGAACCGGACTACGGCGTGATGTTCGACGACACGGTCTACGAGACGGGCTCCGAGATCCCGGTGTCGCTGTTCTCCAACGTGCGCATCGAAGTCGAGCTCGCGTTCGTGCTCGCGAAGCCGCTCGAGGGTCCGGATGCCTCGCTCGAGAGCGCGCTCGACGCGATCGAGTACGCCGTCCCCGCCCTCGAGGTGCTGAACTCCCACATCGAGCTCGAGGGGCGCACGATCGTCGACACGATCGCCGACAACGCCGCCTACGGGGCAATGGTGCTCGGCGACGTGCGCAAGAGTCCCGACGAGATCGACCTGCGGTGGGTGCCCGGCGTGCTGAGCCGCAACGGCGAGATCGAGGAGACGGGCGTCGCCGCGGGAGTGCTCGGGCACCCGGCCACGGGCGTCGCATGGCTCGCGAACAAGTTCCACCAGCACGGCGCGCGGCTCGAGGCCGGCGAGATCATCCTCGCCGGCTCGTTCACCCGCCCCATGTGGGTGAGCCGGGGCGATAGCGTCAGGTGCGACTACGGACCCATGGGAGTGATCGAATGCCGCTTCGTCTGAGCCCGACCTTCCGCGAGGCGCTCGCGGGCGCCGACCGCCCGCTGGCAGGGATGTGGGTGTGCTCCGGCTCGCCGCTCGTCGCGGAGATCTGCGCCGGCGCCGGTCTCGACTGGCTGCTGATCGACATGGAGCACTCCCCCAACGGCCTGGAATCGGTGCTCGCGCAGCTGCAGGCGGTGGCCGCCTACTCGGTGACACCCGTCGTGCGGGTGCCGATCGGCGACGTCGTCACGCTCAAGCAGGTGCTCGACCTCGGTGCGCAGAACATCCTCGTGCCCATGGTGTCCTCGGCTTCCGAGGCCGGCGCGCTGGTCGAGGCCGTGCGGTATCCCCCGCGCGGCCGACGCGGCGTGGGGTCGGCCCTCGCCCGCTCCGCTCGCTGGAACCGCGTCGACGACTACCTCGCGCACGCCGACGACCACGTCTCGCTGTTCGTCCAGATCGAGACCGTCGAAGGCGTCGAGGCCGCGGCCGAGATCGCCGCGGTCGACGGCATCGACGGGGTGTTCGTCGGACCGAGCGACCTCGCCGCGTCGATGGGCCTGCTCGGGCAGCAGACGCATCCCGACGTGGTGGCCGCCGTCGTGCGGGCGTTCGAGGCGGTGCGTGACGCCGGCAAGCCCGTCGGGGTGAACGCCTTCGACCCCGCTGCGGCGCAGTCCTACCTCGACGCGGGCGCGGCCTTCGTGCTGGTCGGCGCCGACGTGGCGCTGCTCGCCCGCGGCTCGGAAGCGCTGGCGGAGCGATGGGGCGAGGCATCCGGCACCACCCGCTCCTCGTACTGAGACTGCGAGCCCCGCAACGCCCGCGACTGCTGCGCTATCCTGCGACCGCTGCGCCGATCGACGCCGCAGTCGCAGGAAAGTGGCGCGCTCAGCGTCGACGCACGGCGTCAGCGCCCCGGCGGGCGTGCCGGGGCGACGCGCGTGTCAAGGGCTGACGGGCGCGAGCGTGGACGTGGCACCCTGAACACATGCAGAGGGATGTCTCGAGCCGGATCGTCCTCGACGTGACCGAGCCCGCCGACCTGGTGTTCGCGATCGCCGCCGCCGACCAGTACGCGACGTCCGACGAGAGCTTCACCGCCGACCTCGACGGCGAATCGCTCGATTGGCACGTCGTCTCCGACGCGCACGGCACGCGCCAGCACCGGTTGAGCTCGGGCACCGGTCGGCTGACCGTCTCGTACACCGCGCACATCGACGGTGAGGCTCCGACGGCGGATGCGAGCGAGGCCGACCTTCTCATCTACAGCCGTCCCAGCCGCTATGCCGAGTCCGACGCCCTCGCACCGACCGCCGCCGGCGAGTTCGCCGGCATCGACGACCCGGCCGAGCTCCTCGCGTCGGTGTCGTCGTGGGTCGGCACCCGGCTGCGGTACGTCTCGGGCTCGTCACTGCCGACGGACGGGGCGACCCGCACCCTCCTCGCGCGGCAGGGCGTCTGCCGCGACTACGCGCATCTGTGCGTGGCCCTCCTGCGCGGCATGGGCGTGCCGGCGCGCATGGCCGCGGTGTATGCCCCGGGGGTCATGCCCATGGATTTCCACGCGGTGGCCGAGGCGTGGATCGACGACGCCTGGTGCGCCGTCGACGCCACCACCCTCGCGCCGCGGTCGTCGCTCGTGCGCATCGCGACGGGGAGGGATGCCGCCGACACGGCGTTCCTCACGGTGATGTCCGGCCGGGCCGACCTCGTCGACGTCGAGGTGACCGCGACGGCCGACGTGCTGCCCCACGACGACATCACGCAGCTCGTCTCGATCTCCTGAAGACCGCGCCCCGCGACCGCGCCCGACGACCGCGCCCGTCCGCCGCGCCCCGGCCGCGCCCCCGACGTGGCACAGTGATCCCATGAAGAAGTGGATCGTGCGTTTCGCGTCGCTGCTGGTCTTCAACATCGTGGTGCTGCTCGTCATCGGGTTCCTGACGCCCGCGCGCGTCGGCTGGTCGGCGCTGTGGGCGGGCATCATCCTCACGGCGCTGGTGATCTGGATCAAGCCGGCCGTGCACAAATGGTTCCGCTCGATGGCGGCGAAGTCAGCCCACCAGCGCACCAAGGCGGGTGAGAAGGTCATCGAAGCGCTCCTCGCCTTCGCTGTCGCGTTCCTCGTGTGGATCGTCACGGTGTGGCTCTCCGGCGTCTCCATCGGCGGCGGCTTCTTCGGCGCGTTCTGGGGCTACGTGCTGCCGCCGATCATCCTGCTGATCGGCTGGGCGATCTACGACGCCGTCGACGACAAGGTCGAGGCCCACGCGGGGACGCTGTACGACAGAGCCTCGGGCGGCAGGGCGTCGACGCCGGCGAGCGCCGACGGGCCCCGCATCCCGACCCCCGAAGAGGCAGCGGGCCGCCGCGAGCTGAACGACGGCCTCACCGAGGAGCAGCGGCGGATGCTCGACGAACTCGGAAAGAGCTGAGCCGATCGCCCCGGGCTGTCGATCGGCGGCGCCCTCGATCGTCATCGTGGTGTCGCAGCACTGACGAAAGGACGACATCATGCGGTACACGCTCCTCCTCCACTACCCCGAGATGACCGCCGACGACCTAGGCCCCGAAGCCCTCGCCGAAGGCATGCGCGAGTTCGACGACTACGCCAAGGCGCTCGAGGCCGCCGGCGTCCTCCAGTCGGCGGAAGTGCTCCAGCCGTCCGCGGTCACCACGTCCGTCACCGCGCCGGACGGCACGTTGCGGGTGCAGGACGGCCCGTTCGCCGACACGAAGGAACAGCTCGGCGGCACGTTCGTGATCGAGGTCGACGATCTCGACGCCGCCATCGCGTGGGCCGGTAAGGCTCCGTCGATCAGCTGGGGCACCGTCGAGATCCGCCCGACCGCGACGCGCTTCGTCGACGGCGCGTGGACCTCCTTCACGCACCGATGACCTCCGCCGACGAGGTGCGGGCGGCCGCCGAGCGAGCGGCTCGCACCTCGTACGGCCATCTCCTGGCTCTCCTCGCCGCCGGCACGCGCGACGTCGCGCTCGCCGAGGATGCACTGGCCGACGCGTTCGAGCGCGCTCTCCAGACATGGCCGGATGCCGGCATCCCGTCCAATCCCGAAGGGTGGCTCCTCACCGTGGCCCGCAACCGCCTGCGCGATCAGCTCGGCTCGGCCGCGCGCCGCACCGGTGTGCCGCTCGACGACGCAGTGGCCGACGCCCTCGCCGATGAGCGGGTGCTCGACGTCGCCGACGTCATCGCCGGGCAGGACACGATTCCCGACAAGCGCCTCGAGCTGCTCTTCGCCTGCGGGCACCCGGCGATCGACGCGGCGGTGCGCGCTCCGCTGATGCTCCAGACCGTGCTCGGATTCGACGCCGTCGAGGTCGCGAGCGCATTCGACGTGCCGCCCGCGACGATGGCCCAGCGCCTGGTCCGGGCGAAGCGGCGCATCCGCGACGCCGGCATCCCGTTCGCCGTGCCGACGCGCGCCGACATGCCCTCGCGGCTCCCCGCCGTGCTCGAGGCGATCTACGGCGCGTACGCGATCGACTGGCTCGACCAGGGCGACGACCCCCGCGCCTCGCTGGCCGACGAGGCGCGCTGGCTGGCCGTGCTGCTGGCGAGCCTCCTCGACGACGAGCCGGAGGCGTGGGGGCTGGCCGCCCTCTTGACGTACGCGCAGTCGCGCGCCGGCGCGCGGGCGACCGCCCCATGGCCGCCGCTCGACGCGCAGGACCCCGCGCTGTGGGATCGCGCGATGATCGCCGAGGCGGCCGCGCTGCTGCGGCGCGCGTCGGCGCTGGGCGCCCCGCTCGGGCGCTTCCAGCTGGAGGCCGCGATCCAGGCGGTGCACTGCGACCGGGCCCGCACCGGCGAGCTCGACGTCGACGCGCTCGTGACGCTCTACCGCGGGCTCGTCGCGATCGCGCCGACCACCGGCGCCCGGGCCGCCCTGGCAGCGGTCGAGGCCCGCGCCGGCGGGGACGAACGGGCGCAGCGCACGTAGAGCGCGCGTCGGGTGAGCACGCGGCGGGCGTCAGCCCGCCGCCGTTCCCCACGCCTTACGCCGCGGCGACCGGAAGCCGCAGCGCGCCCGAGCCTGAGCCCGAGCGCGCCCGCGCGTGCTCGACGCCTGAGCCTGCTCAGCCCGCGACGCGCTCCGCGGCCTCGACGACGTTGGTCATGAGCAGCGCGACGGTCATCGGCCCCACGCCGCCGGGGTTCGGCGACAGGAATCCGGCGACCTCCGCCACGTCGGGCGCGACGTCGCCGTGGACTTTGGACTTGCCTGTCTCGGGGTCGACCTCGCGCGTCACGCCCACGTCGAGCACGGCCGCGCCGGGCTTGACGTCCTCGGCGCGCACGATGTGCTTGACGCCCGCGGCCGCCACGATCACGTCGGCCTGGCGCAGATGGTGCGCGAGGTCGGCGGTGCCCGTGTGGGTCAGCGTGACGGTCGCGTTGTACTCGCGCCGGGTGAGCAGCAGGCCGATGGAGCGGCCGATCGTGACGCCGCGGCCGACGACGACCACGTGCTTGCCGCGGAGGTCGTAGCCGTTGCGGAGCAGCAGCTCGATGACGCCGCGCGGGGTGCAGGGCAACGGTGACGTGATCGGGGTGTTGACGTTCAGCACCAGCCGCCCGAGGTTCGTCGGGTGCAGGCCGTCGGCGTCCTTGGCGGGGTCGATGCGCTCGAGGATCGCGTCGGTGTCGATGTGCTTCGGCAGCGGCAGCTGCACGATGTACCCGTGGCAGTCCGGGTCGGCGTTGAGCTCGTCGATCAGCGCCTCGACCTCGGCCTGCGTGGCATCCGCCGGCAACTCCCGCTGGATCGAGTTCATGCCGATCGACTCGGACTCGCGGTGCTTCATGCCCACGTACAGCTGCGAGGCGGGGTCGGCGCCGACGAGCACGGTCGCGATGCCCGGCACGATGCCGCGCTCGCGCAGCGCGGCGACGCGGTCGCGCAACTCCTCTTTGATCTCGGCCGCGGCGGCCTTGCCGTCGAGCTTCTGAGCTGTCATGTCTTCTCCTCGAGCTTCATCGAGACAGGGGATGTCGCCGACACGAGGGGCATCGCCCCCTGCCTCGGCAGCGATCCCCTGTCTCGCCGACGACGGATGCCGCGGACTACTGCTGCAGGCCGGGGTAGAGCGGGAACGCCGCGGTCAGCGCGGCGACGCGGGCGCGGAGCGCCTCGACGTCGGCGCCCGGCAGCAGCGCGAGCGCGATCACGTCGGCGACCTCTGTGAACTCGGCGTCGCCGAAGCCGCGGGTCGCGAGCGCCGGGGTGCCGATGCGCAGACCCGACGTCACCATCGGCGGACGCGGGTCGTTGGGCACGGCGTTGCGGTTGACGGTGATGTGGATCTCGTGGAGGAGGTCCTCGGCCTGCTTGCCATCGATCTCGGCGTTGCGCAGGTCGACGAGCACGAGGTGCACGTCGGTGCCGCCCGAGCGGACGGTGATGCCGGCATCCGCCACATCCTGCTGCGACAGACGCTCCGCGATGAGGTGCGCGCCGCGCAGCACCCGCTCCTGGCGCTCCTTGAACTCCGGGGTGCCGGCGAGCTTGAACGCGGTGGCCTTCGCGGCGATCACGTGCATGAGCGGGCCGCCCTGCTGACCCGGGAAGACGGCCGAGTTGATCTTCTTGGCGATGTCGGCGTCGTTGGTGAGGATGAAGCCCGAGCGGGGTCCGCCGATGGTCTTGTGCACGGTCGACGAGACGACGTGAGCGTGCGGCACGGGGTTCGGGTGGAGGCCCGCGGCCACGAGGCCCGCGAAGTGCGCCATGTCGACCCACAGCTGCGCGCCGACCTCGTCGGCGATCGCGCGGAACGCGGCGAAGTCGAGCTGACGCGGGTAGGCCGACCAGCCGGCGATGATGACCTTGGGCTGGTGCTCGACGGCGAGTCGGCGCACCTCGTCCATGTCGATGGTCGACGTCTCGGGGTCGACGCCGTAGGCGACGATGTCGTAGAGGCGACCCGAGAAGTTGATCTTCATGCCGTGCGTGAGGTGGCCGCCCTGGTCGAGCGAGAGGCCGAGCAGCGTGTCGCCGGGACGGGCGATCGCGTGCAGCACGGCGGCGTTCGCCGTGGCGCCCGAGTGCGGCTGGACGTTCGCGAACTCCGCGCCGAACAGCTCCTTCGCGCGGGCGATCGCCAGCTCTTCGGCGACGTCCACCTCTTCGCAGCCGCCGTAGTAGCGGCGGCCCGGGTAGCCCTCGGCGTACTTGTTGGTGAGCACCGAGCCCTGCGACTGCAGCACCGAGACGGGCACGAAGTTCTCGGACGCGATCATCTCGAGGTAGCCGCGCTGCCGGTCGAGCTCGCGCTCGAGCACCTGGGCGATCTCGGGGTCGACCTCGGCGAGCGGGGCGTTGAAGTACTGATCGGTCATGGCGATCTCCTTGACTGCGGCTTTCGGGGGTGCGCGGCACGGGGTGCCGGGAAACACATCGGCCCAGGCGTGCGGTCGAATGCCGTAGTCGGTCGCTCCCCGGTGGTTACCCACCTCAACGCCAGTCGCGACATCCCGAGCATAACGGATGCCGCCGCCGGCGCCTCCCGCAGTGACCATCCGTGACGCGACCGTGGGCTGCGCGCGGCCGCCGAGTCTTGGATGGTCGACGTCCGGCCGCTAGGCTTGTGCCAGACCTTTTGTTAGGACTCTTTACATGAATCGTCGCCGAGGACGGGCCATCGCCGCCGCCACGGTGCTCGCCGCGTCGCTGGCGGGGTGCAGCCCCGCCGCCCAGAATGGAGACACTGTGCCCCTTCCCGCCGTCGTGCCCGCCCCCGCCGCCATCGAGCAGGCGACCGGCGCGCCGTTCCGCCTCGACGCGTCGACGCGGATCGAAGGAGAAGCGGATGCCGCGTCCGCCCTGTCCGCTCTCCTCGAAGCCCGCACCGGCCTGGCCCCCGCGACCGGGGGCGATGGTGCCGTGATCGCCCTCCGCATCGAGGGAGGCGGCCCGGCCGAGTCGTACGCGCTCACGGCGGACGAGGCATCCGTCACCGTCACGGGCGCCGACGCTGCGGGACTCTTCTACGGCGTGCAGACCCTCGGCCAGCTGCTCGCCCGCGACGGCGACGCGTGGGTCGTGCCGGCCGTCTCGATCGAGGACGCCCCGCGCTTCGCCTACCGCGGCGTCATGCTCGACGTCGCCCGCCACTTCCACCCCGTCGAGACGGTCAAGGCCTACATCGGTCACGCGGCGAGCCTCAAGCTCAACGCCCTGCACCTGCACCTCAGCGACGACCAGGGATGGCGCATCGAGCTGCACTCGCGGCCGGAGCTCACCGCGCTCGCCTCGTCGACGGCCGTCGGCGGCGACCCGGGCGGCTTCTACACGAAGGACGACTACCGCGAGATCGTCGAGTATGCGGCATCCCGTCACATGATCGTCGTGCCCGAGATCGACATGCCGAGCCACACCCACGCGATCGGACTCGCCTACCCCGAGCTCGCGGAGGAGCCGGTCATCACCGACCCGATGCGCGAGACCGCGGCGGCCACCGGCGGTGCGCTGCCCGAGAGCGGCACGCCCTACCTGGGGATCGAGGTCGGGTTCTCGTCGCTGAAGATCCACGACGAGGCGACCTACGACTTCGCGGCCGACGTGTTCGGCGAGCTCGCGGGGATGACCCCCGGCCCGTACCTTCACCTGGGCGGCGACGAGGCGCACGGCACCGCCGAGGAGGACTTCGCCCTGTTCGTGTCGCGCGTGAGCACGATCATCGCCGACCTCGGCAAGACGCCCGTCGCGTGGCACGAGGCGGGCGACGCGGGGGGCCTCGCCGGGGCGACCGTGGGGCAGTACTGGGGCTACGTGACGCCGACCGACGGCATGGACGACCGTGCGCGGGGATTCGTCTCCAACGGCGGGCAGCTGATCCTGTCGCCCGCCGACGCGATCTACCTCGACATGAAGTACCCGACCGGTCCCGACCTCGGCCTGTCGTGGGCCAACGGCCCGACCAGCGTGCAGCGCGCATACGACTGGGAGCCGTCCACGGTGATCCCGGGCATCGACGATGCCGACATCCTCGGCGTCGAGGCACCCCTCTGGAGCGAGACGCTGCGATCGCTCGACGACATCGAGACCATGGCCTTCCCGCGGATCGCCGCGGCCGCCGAGGCGGCATGGTCGCCCGCGACCGGGGCGAGCGATCTGCGCACGTGGGAGTCGTTCCGCGCCCGCGTCGGCGCGCTCGGCCCGCTGTGGACGAGCCTCGGCATCGGCTTCCACCCGAGCGGCGAGATCGACTGGGCCACCGAGTGAGCACGGTCGTCCACTCGGTGCGGCTCGTCGACGACGGCCGCATCACGGACGACGCATGGGTGCACTTCGCCGACGGCGTCGTGCGCGCCGTCGGCGTGGGCGACGGGCGACCGGCCGCCGACGAGGTCGTCGACGGCGGTGACGGATGCCTCACCCCCGGGTTCGTCGACATCCACGGCCACGGCGGCGGGGGCGCGAGCTACGACGACGGCCCGGACGCGATCCGCGCGGCCCGGGCCCTGCACCTCGCCCACGGCACGACGCACGCGGTGATCTCGCTCGTCACGGCGTCGATCGACGATCTCGCCCGGCGCGCCGCGCAGATCGCCGACCTCGTCGAGAGCGACCCGACGATCCTGGGGTCGCACCTCGAGGGGCCGTTCCTCGACCCCGGACACAAGGGCGCCCACACCGAAGGGCTCCTGCGGGCGCCGGACGCGGCATCCGTCGATCTCCTTCTCACTGCGGGGCGCGGCACCATCCGCCAGGTGACTTTCGCGCCGGAACTGCCGGGAGCGGACGCCGCGATCGCGGCGTTCGTCGCGTCGGGCACGACCGTCGCCGTGGGGCACACGAATGCCGATGCGGCGACGTGCCGCCGGGCTTTCGACGCGGGCGCGACCCTTCTCACCCACGCGTTCAACGCCATGCCGGGCATCCATCACCGGGAGCCCGGCCCCGTCGTCGCGGCGCTCGCCGACGAGCGCGTGACCCTCGAGGTGATCGCCGACGGCACGCACGTCGACCTCGATCTGATCGGCGTGCTCTTCGCCGCCGCCGACGGTCGGGTGGCTCTCGTCACCGACGCCATGGCTGCCGCCGGCTCGGATGACGGCGACTACGAACTGGGCGGGCTGGCCGTCGCCGTCCGCGGAGGCGTGGCGCGGCTCGCCGACGGAGACACGATCGCGGGCTCGACGCTCACCCAGGACGAGGCGCTGCGCCGCGTCGTCGCGGCGGGCGTGCCGCTCGCGTCGGCCGTGCGTGCCCTCACGTCCACGCCCGCACGGGTGGTCGGACGCCCGGACCTCGGCCGGCTCCGCTCGGGCGCACCCGCGGATGCCGTGCTGCTCGACGACGGGCTGCGCGTGCAGAGGGTCTGGGCGGCCGGCGCGGCCGTCTGACCGGGTCCGCCCGCCGTACAACCCGGGGTGTCGCACGGCGGGCGGAGGACAAGGCGGCCGCTGCCTTCAGGGGCAACGGCCGGTGCAGGAGAGAGTAGGGCGGGGGTCGATGGTCCCTCCCCCGAGTTCCCACCGAGCCCCGCCTCCGGCGAACGGACGATGGTCTGTCGTTCGCCGTGCTCGCCGTGATCCCCACCATTGACGAGCAACGTCTCTTGACCCATGAGACGTGCCCGCACGGGTTCTATTACGGCGTTCCCGAGAATTTCCCGACGGATGCCTCGCCCGGCCCGGCAGGCGCGCGAATGGCCTCTTCGCGCACAGCCCTGGTCAAATCGCCGGTCGGCGGTGAGAATGGGTCCTGCGGACCGTTCCAGCACGGCTCCGCACAGGCTGGGTCGCCATTGGGGAGCGATCACGACCGCCCAGCCGCCCGGGGAGAGACGTGACCGATCAGGACGACACGACGACCGGTGGCTTCACCGAGCCCGGCGACGCCGACCTCGTGCTGCGCACGCGATCCGGCGACCGAGGTGCCTTCGGCGAACTCTGGCGTCGTCACTACCGATCCGGGATCACCGTGGCGCGCAACGTGTCTCCCGGCACGGACGCCGACGATCTCGTGCAAGAGGCGTACACCAGGATCTACCAGTCGATCCTCAAGGGCGGCGGCCCGACGGGATCCTTCCGCGCGTACCTCTTCACCAGCATCCGCAACACGGCGGCCGGATGGGGACGCGCCCGGCGCGAGACCGCGATCGACGAGCTCGAATCGCTGGAAGACCCTGCCACGACCGAGCAGGCGACCGCCGACTCGCTCGACCGCAGCCTCACGCACCAGGCGTTCCGGAGTCTGCCCACTCGCTGGCAGGAGGTCCTCTGGTACTCCGAGATCGAGGGCATGAAGCCGGCAGAGATCGCCCCGCTGCTCGGCATGAAGCCGACGGCGGTCGCGCAGCTGACGTTCCGCGCACGCGAAGGCCTGCGCGAAGCGTGGATCCAGGCGCACCTGCGGTCGGTGGCCGACGGCTCCGACTGCGCCTGGTCGATCGAGCGCCTGGGCGCCTACTCGCGCAACAACATCGGTCGCCGTGATCGTGCGCGGCTCGAGACGCACCTGGCCGGCTGCGCCCGTTGCGCCATCGTGGCGAGCGAGGCGAAAGAGGTGTCGAGCCGTCTCGCGCTCGTCCTCATCCCGATCACCGTCGGCATCGCCGGCACCGCGGGCTATCTGGCGTCGCTGCAAGGCGGCGGCGCTCCGGTCGTCGCCCTCGCCGCCATGCCGTCGTCCGTCTTCCAGGGCGCCGTCAGCGGCGCGGGAGCCGCCGGAACGGTCGGTGCCGGCACGACAGCGGCGGGCTCCCCGGCCCTCGTCGGCGCCGGCATGAGCGCGGGCGCCGGCACGGCGGGCGCGGCCGGTGCGGGAGCGACGGCAGGTGCCGGATCGCTGGGGGCTGCCGTCGCCGGAACAGCGAGCGCGGCGAGCGCCGCCGGAGTGGCCGCGGTCACGACGGCGACCGTCGCGACGAGCGGCGTGGTCAGCGCGGGCGTCGCAGGACTGGCAGCCGCCGGGCTCGTGGTCGCCGGCACGGTCGCCGCCGTCGCGCTTCCCGCCCCCGCCGAGACGGACCTCGCCGAGCGCGTGTCATCGTCTTCGGCCGTCCGCGCGACCGACGAGCCGATTCCTCCGCTCGAGAGCATGCCCGAGGCCGCGGTCGCTCTGAGCGCGGCCGATGGCCCGTCGCCCTCCGACATCCCGACGCTTCCGGCGGAGGAGCCCGGTGCGAAGTCCGAGGGCGCTGATCCGTCTCCGCGCGCCGAGCAGGGCGGCTCCAACAACGGAAACGAGAACGCGGGCGGTTCGGCCGCAGAGCAAGAGCCCGGCGCGGGGAACGGCGGCACGGCACCCGTCGGCAACGGCGGCGGCGACGCCGCGCCCGTGCAGGGCGGCAACGCCGGCCACGGCAACGCCCCCGGAGGCACTGCCGGCACAGGGAACACCGGGAACACCGGGAACGTGAACGCCGGCACGGGGAACGGGAACCCGGGAAACGCGAACACCGGGAACACGGGGAACGGGAACACGGGGAACACGAACACCGGAAACGCGGGGAACGCGAACACCGGAAACGCGAACGCCGGCAACACGGGTAACGCGAACGCAGGCAACGCGAACCCGGTCGGCGGAGGAGCGGGAAGCGGCACCCCGGGCAACGGTGCGGCGAACGGCAACGGCGCGCTCGGCGGGTCCGGGAACGCCGGCGGAAACAGCGGCAACGGCAACACCGGCAACGGCAACGGCAACGGCAACGGCAACGGCGGCACCGGCAACGGCAACGGAGGCACCGGCAACGGGGGCACCGGGGGCGGGGCGAGCGAGCCGGCCGTGATCCCGTCGATCGTGTCCAGCACTTCGATCGCCGCCGACGGCGCGACGACGATCGAGATCACCCTGCAGGGACCGGCGGGGGCGACCGTCCAGGCGCGGATCCGCGGCTCCGTGCGCGCGAGCGCGACCATCGGTGTGGGCGGGTCCGCGACCCTCATCGTGCACCCGAGCAGCCAGGAGGTCGCGGCCGACAGCCGCGTCGAGTTCCGCTACGTGGCCGGCGCGCAGGGCGGCCAGGTGGCGAGCCACCGCATCAGCGAGCTTCTCTGACGTCCGCCGGCTCCGGCCGGCGCATCGGACGCGCCCACCCGGCGCCTAAACTGGAGCCATGTCCGACTCCGCCCGCCCCGCGTCCGCCGAGCCCGCGCCGGGCACACGCGCGCCGCTGTCGGCGATCGACATCCTCGCCTTCCTGTGCGAACTGTTCGCCTTCGCGACCCTGGCGATCTGGGGCTTCGCCTCATGGCCCTTCCCCTGGAACATCGTCGCCGGCATCGGCGCGCCCGTTCTCGCGATCGTGGTGTGGGCCCTCTTCGTCTCCCCCCGCGCCGTCTTCTCGGTGCACCCCTTCGTGCGCGCCTTCGTCGAGCTTCTCGTCTACGCGTCGGCCACCATCGCCTGGTGGAGCATGGGGCAGGCCTGGATCGGACTCGTGTTCGGCGTGGTCGCCGTGACCATCGGCGTCATCGCCGGCCGGCGCCGCTTCGCATGACCGATCCCTCCGAGGCCGTGGCGCTGCTGCGCGACGCCCTCGGAGAGCGGGTCGACGTGACCCTCGAGTCGCGACGGCGCGCGCGTGCCGACAAGTCGGGGCACGCGGCATCCGGCACTCCTCTCGCCGTCGTGCATGCCGCATCGATCGCCGACGTCCAGGAGACCCTGCGCATCGCCACCGCCACGCGAACCCCTGTCGTGACGCGGGGAGCGGGCACCGGCCTCGCCGGCGGGGCGAACGCCGGGGGCGGCGAGATCGCGCTGTCTGTGCGCGCGATGGACCGCATCCTCGAGATCCGTCCCGACGACCTCCTCGCCGTCGTCGAGCCCGGGATCATCAATGCCGACCTCAACGCCGTCCTGGCCGCGCAGGGACTCTGGTGGGCGCCCGATCCTGCGAGCCGCGCCATCTCCACGGTCGGCGGCAACATCGCGACCGGCGCCGGAGGGCTGCTCTGCGCGAAGTACGGCGTCGTGCGCGACGCGGTCCTCGGCGTCGACCTCGTCCTCGCCGACGGCCGCCTGCTGCATCTCGGGCACCGCACGGTGAAGGGGGTCACGGGTCTCGACCTCACGTCCCTCGTCATCGGCTCGGAGGGAACGATCGGCGTCATCGTGGGCGCCACGCTCAAGCTGCGGCGACTCGTGCCGGGCGAGGTGTGCACCATCGCCGCGACCTTTCCCGGCGTGCGGGCGGCCGCCGAGGCATCCGCCGCCGTGACGGCGTCCGGCGGGCAGCCGGCGATCATGGAGTTGATGGATGCCGCGTCCCTCGCCGCCGTCCACGCGCTGCTGGCGCTGGATGCGCCGACTCCCGGCGCAGCGCAGCTGACGATCCAGACCGACGGGCCGGCAGCGGCCGCCGAGGCCGACACGATCGGGGCGATCCTCGAAGCAACGGGAGGCACCGTCGCGGTGTCTCACGACCGCGCCGAGGGCGAGCGCCTGCTCACGATCCGCCGTTCCATGCACCCCGCGATGGAGACGCTCGGGACGACGCTCATCGAGGACGTCTCGGTGCCGCGCAGCGCCCTCCCGGCGATGTTCGACGAGATCGCGCGCATCGAACGCGACCACGGGGTCGTCATCCCCACCGTCGCGCACGCGGGCGACGGCAACCTGCACCCGAACTTCGTCTTCGACGCGCAGCCCGACCCCGACGGCATCGTGGAGGTGCCGGATCACGTCTGGGCAGCGGCGGACGACCTGTTCCGGGCGGCCCTGCGCCTGGGAGGAACGCTCACCGGCGAGCACGGTGTGGGCGTGCTCAAACGCCGGTGGCTCGCCGACGAGCTCGGCGACGACCAGTGGGAGCTTCAGCGCCGCATCATGCGCCAGTTCGACCCGCTCGGGATCCTCAATCCGGGCAAGGTCTTCGGCGACTGATCGCGCCCCGGCGTCAGTCCGCCGGCGGCGGCCCGTAGACAGGCACGGTGCGGTCGACGGGGGCGGCCGGCGCCTCGCGCGGCGCGAGGACGATGGCCAGGATGCCGAGCAGCAGCAATGCCAGCGGAGTCAGCAAGACGCTGCCGAAATACAGGCCGATCATCGCCTCGGCGGGCAAGGAGGTGGCCGATGGTACGAATTGACCCAGGATCTGCGCCGCCGACACGACGGCGAAGGCGATGAGCGGCAGCCAGCGGACCCGCTGCGGCAGCGCTGCCGACCGGCCGATCGTGATCGTGGCGACGAGGAGCGATGCCAGCATGAGCACCGCGAGTCCTTGGCCGATCATGATCAGCACGGCCGAATCGATGGCCGGGGCGGGCAGGATCCACCACAGCACGGTCGACAGCACGGGCAGCACCCCCGCCACGACCATTGCGGCGACACCGACCGGCTGTCGATCGACGACGCTTCCGGACCTGCGGACGCCGAAGGCGAAGACGAGGAATCCGCCCGCCCACACCGCGCTCGCGATCGCGCCGCTGCCGGGCACCGCAGCACCCGTCATCGCGCCGAGCGCGAGCAGCAGCACGCCGTACCCGATGAAGAGCGAGCCGCCGATGATCCAGGCCAGCCTGGCATCCCGGACAGCGGTGGCCGAGGCATCCGTCATGGCGTCAGCCTAACCGGGCGGCTCCGCCCCCGCCGTCGGGCGCCGCACGCTGTGGAGAACCCGCCGGACCCCTCAGATGCCCTGCCAGTCTGGCTTGTTCGCGAAGGCATAGCGGTAGTAGTCGGCGTGCGCGAGCGATCCCGCGGCGGCCTCGTCGAGGAAGACGGTGACGTGCGGATGGAGCTGGATCGCGGAACCCGGCAGCGACGCGGTCAGCGGGCCCTCGACGGCGGCCGCCACGGCGTCGGCCTTGCCCGCTCCGAACGCCAGCATCACCAGGTGGCGGGCCCGCATGATCGTGCCGAGGCCCTGGGTGATGCAGTGGCGGGGCACGTCGTGGATGCTGTCGAAGAAACGCGCGTTGTCTTCGCGGGTCTGCTCGGTGAGGGTCTTCACCCTCGTCAGCGACGCGAACGACGAGCCCGGCTCGTTGAAGCCGATGTGCCCGTCCGTGCCGATCCCCAGGATCTGGAGATCGACGCCGCCCGCTTCGGCGATCGCGCGCTCGTAGTCGTCGCCGGCGTGCTCGATGCCCTCGAGCGAACCGTCGGGGACCCGGATGCGGGCGGGGTCGAGGCCGAGCGGCTCGACGACCTCGCGCGTGATGACCGAGCGGTAGCTCTCCGGATGAGTGGGATCGAGTCCCACGTACTCGTCGAGGGCGAAGCCCCGCACGCGGGACACATCGAGATCGGTCGTCCGCGAGCGCAGGGCCTCGTACACCGGAATGGGCGTCGAACCGGTCGCGAGCCCCAGCACGGTCTCGGGATTCGCGCGGATCAGTCGCACGATCTCGTCGGCGACGGCCGCGCCGGCCTCCGCCTCGTCGCGGACGATGACGATCTCAGCCATGCGCGAGCGCCCCCTCGGCGTCGCGTGCCGCTCCGATGAGAGCGGCGCCGAGCGCCGCCGCGGGCGAGCCTGCAGGCAGCAGTTCGACGCGCTCCTCCAGCCGCAGCGAGCGCATGAACGGCGAGGCCTCGGCGCTCGCGGCGAGCTCGGCCGACACGTCCGCCAGCAGGCGGTCGCCGAGCGCGGTCACTCCCCCGCCGAGCACCACGGTGTCGACGTCCGCGGTGAGCACCAGCACGCGGATCGCCGACGCGACGCCGCGCGCCATCCCGGCGCGCAGCTCGCGAGCGACCGGGTCGCCGGCATCCGCGGCGTCGAACACGTCGCGCACCGGAAGGGCAGCGGCACGGCCCCAGCGCTCGGCGATCGCTCCGCCGCCCGCAAGGGCCTCGATGCAGCCGTGCTGCCCGCAGCGGCACAGCGGGCCGTTCGGGTCGACCGAGATGTGGCCGACCTCGCCGGCCGTCCCGCGCGCACCGCGCCACAGGACGCCCTCGACGACGATCCCGGCGGCGATGCCCGTGCCCAGGTTGAGGTAGCCCATCGAGCCGGATCCGCCGTGCAGGGCGAAGGCGCCGAGCGCCGCCGCCTTCACGTCGTTCTCGACGCCGACCGGCACTCCGAGGCGCGGGGCCGTCGCCGCGACGAGGTCGAGCTCCTCGACACCCAGGTTGACGGCGTGGACCACGCGGCCCGTCCCCGGCTCGATCTGGCCCGGGATGCCGATGCCGACCGAGCGGATGGACGAGACGTCGACCCCGGCCTCGCGCCCGAGGGTGCTCACCGCATCGAGGACGGTCGCCGTGACGGCATCCGGTCCCCATCCCGTCGCGAGGCGGACGCGCCCGATGACCGTGCCGGCCGCGTCGACCGCGACGGCGTCGGTCTTCGTGCCTCCGACGTCGAGTCCGACCTTCATCGACCCGTCTCCCCGCGGAAGACGGTCCTGTGCACCGCGCGCATCAGCCCTTGACCGCCCCCGACACGAGGCCGCCGGCCATGCGGCCCTGCACGATGAGGAAGAAGATGACGACGGGGATCGCGATCATCGTGGAGCCGGCCATGACGGCGCCCCAGTTGACCGCGCCGCCGACCGACGATGACTGGAAGGCGTTGAGCCAGGGCATGAGGGTGAGGTTGTAGCCCCGCATGAACAGGAGCGCCATCGTGAACTCGTTCCACGCCTGGATGAAGGCGAAGATGCCGGTCGCGACCAGACCCGGTGCGAGGAGCGGGAAGGTGACCTTCCAGAACGCCTGCGACTTGGTGCAGCCGTCGATCATTGCCGCCTCCTCGAGGTCGGCGGGCACGCCGGCGACGAAGCCGCGCAGCGTCCAGATCGTGAACGGCACCACCGCGGCGACGTAGACGATGCCGAGGCCCAGCAGGGTGTTCATGAGGCGCCAGTCGTCGATCATGCCGTAGATCGTGAACATCATCGCCTCGCCGGGGATCATCTGCACGACGAGCACGGCCACGATGAAGGTCCAGCGTCCGCGGAACCGGAAGCGCGCGAGCGCGATCGACGCGAGGAACGCGAACAGCAGCGTCACGATGAGGACGCCGGCGGTCACCGTGAGCGTCGTCGGCAGAGCGTGCGCGAAGTCCGTCTGGCCGGGCGCCGCCTCTCGCCCCCACGCGGAACGGTAGTTGCTGAACGTGAAGTCGAACGGGAAGAGACTCGGCTCGCGGCTGATGATCTTGGAGTTCTGCGTGAACGACAGGTTCACCATGTAGTAGACGGGGAAGACCGACACCACGAAGACGATGAGCGCCGCGATGTTGAGGAACGTCCTCGTGATGACGCGCTTGGGCGAAGGGCGGCGGACGTCGATCGAGCGCCGCTTGGGGGTCTTGGCGTTGCCGACCTCGCCGAGCACCTCGTCGACGCCGACGATGCCGAGCTGGGTGCCGGTGCTGACCTGGGTGCTCACGATTCCTCCTCCTTGAGCGTGGTGCGCACGTATCCCCACGAGAGGATGAGCAGCAGCACCACCATCACGACGCCGATCGCCGCGGTGAAGGCGACCTCTCCGGGCCCCTGACGGAACAGGAAGGTGCCCAGCACGTTCGTGTCGCGGGCGATGCCGCCGCGGCTCTGGAGCGCGTACACCTGGGTGAAGATGCGCAGGTTCCAGATGATCTGAAGGACGAGCACGACGGTCAGGATGCTGCGCAGGTAGGGGAACACGATGTTCCAGAACCGCTTCCAGCCGTTGGCGCCGTCGAGCGAAGAAGCCTCGAGCACTTCGGCGGGCACCTGGCCGAGGCCCGCATAGGTGGTGAACGCGACGAACGGCACGCCCTGCCACACGACGATGATCGTCAGCACGAAGAAGAACGAGAACGGGTTGAGCAGCCACGAGTGGTTGGTCCAGTCGTCGGTGCCGGTGATGGTGTTCAGCGCCCAGTTGACCAGGCCGTACTGGGTGTCGAAGATCCAGCCCCATACAACCGTCGCCGTGAGCGGCGGCATGGCCCATGCGAGCAGCAGTCCGATCGAGACCGTGATCCGCCACGCGCGGCTGAGCCGGGTCATGAGCACGGCGATCGTCACGCCGAACAGCATGATGAACGCGGTCATGACCACCATGAGCGCGAGGCTGCGCAGCAGCACGGCCGGGAACTCGGACTGCTGGAAGAGCTCGAGGTAGTTCTCGAAGCCGACGAAGTTCGGCATCGTGCCCTGCACCTTGTTGCGCACGGTGTAGTCGGTGAACGACTGGATCACCATGAGCACGGCCGGGTAGGCGACCATGACGCCGAGGATGATGAGGGAGGGCGCGAGCAGCGTCCAGGCGCTGCGGGCGTCGCGGCGGGCGCGCGCCTTCTCCCGTGAGACGGGTGGGCGGGGATCCTGGCGTCGCGGCTTCGCGGCGGGGCGGGCCGCGGTTGCGGTGTCGCTCATGTCGTCTCCTCTCTGGGGTGTTGCGGCCGGGCACGACGAGGTGTCCGGCGAAGCGGTGGTGCGAAGAGGACCGCTCTCCGGGTCGGGCGCAGGGCTCGCGTCCTGCATCCGACCGAGTGCTCGGTCCGGGTGTCGGGGTCCCGGCCCGGGAATAAACCGGGACCCCTCACCTCCGGGGGGACCTACTTGTTGAGGATGTCCTCGATCTGCGTGTCGAGCTCCTCGGCGACGGTCTTCACGTCCTCGCCCTGGGCGATGCGGACCAGCGCGTCGGGGATGATCTGAGCCGCCTCGACCTCGCCCCAGTTCGGGCTGGCCGGAGTGAACTTCGAGTTGGCGAGCGCCGCGGCCTGAGCCTTGGCCGACTCGGTGTCGGGCAGCGCCGAAGCGGCCGACTTGATGCCCGGGACGAGACCCTGAGCCGCGAGCAGCTCCTGGTAACCCGACGAGAGCATGATCTCGAGCGCGGCCTTCGCCTTGCCCTGGGCGTCGCTCTTGAACGCGACGGCGACGTTGGAGCCACCGGCGAAGATCGGAGCGGTCTCGCCCGACTCGAGGCCGGGGAGCGCGAACGCGCCGAGGTCCTTGGCGTAGGTGTCGGGGCATCCGTTGGACACCTCTTCACCCGCCGCCTCGTCACCCCACGGCCAGGCACCGGTCAGGTTGCCCTCGGCCCACGCCGGGGTCGAGAGGAAGCCGACCTCGCCCGCGCAGAACGCGATGTTGCCGAGGCGCTCGTTGCCGTCGACCGGCGCGACCGTCGCGTTCTCGTAGACGTCCTGCAGCATCTCGAGGCCCTTGACGCTCTCGTCGCTGGCGAACTGCGCGTCCCAGACGTCGCCGTCCTGCACGGCGATCTCGCCGCCGTTGGCCCACACGTAGGGAAGCGCGTTGTACCAGTCGCGACCCGGGGCGTAGATGCCCGAGACCGTCGCGGTGGTCAGCTCCGTGCCCTGTGCGACGTAGTCCTCGAGAGTCTCGGGAACGGTGTCGCCGACGATCTGCGGCGTGTAGAAGACGACGCGGCCACCGGCGTAGTACGGCGCGGCCCACAGCGAGCCGTCGTACGTGCCCGCCTCGACGAGACCGGGCAGCAGGTCATCGCCGCCGAGGTCTTCCTGAATGTCGGAGATGTCGAGGAACAGGCCCTTGTCGGCGAAGCCGATGGCCTGTGTGTTGCCGACCTCGACGACGTCGGGAGCGTCGTTCGACGACAGCGCGGCCTCGTACGTGTCGGAGACGTCCGCCCAGGTCTTCTCCTCGATGGTGAGGGTCCAGCCGTCGTTCTCGTCCTCGAAGGTCTCCTTGAGGTAGTCGCGAGCGGTCTGCGGCGTGTCGGTGCCGACCAGCCACACGGTGAGGTCGCCGGTTGCGGCCTCGCTGGGTGCGGCCGCTTCGCCGCCACCCGCACAGCCGGCCAGAACGACAGCCGAAGCGCCGACGAGCGCGAGGGCTCCGAGCTTCTTGTTCATGGTGTCTTCCTTCGTGTTGTTCTCTTGGTGATGTGGAAGGGCCGGGTGACCCATCCGGGGGGGTTGTGGGGTCCGGGTGATCCGGAGGCAGCGTTCGTCGCTACGACACCCCGAGTTGTCCCGACAGGACCATGACGGCGGCGCCGCGCAGGACGATGTCCTGGCCTTGCTCCGTCATCCGCAGCCGGATGCTGTCGTGGAACTGCGCCAGCGTCCGGGTGCGGAGGGTCTCGACGGTCGCTTCCGCGAGTGGTCCGTCGAGAAGTTCGGTGGGGCCGGAGAGCACGATCTCCGACAGATCGAGCACGCCCACGACGGGCGCGAGGGCGATCCCCAGGCGCTCCCCCGCATCGCGGAGGATCCCCTCGCGATCGTGGGGAGCGGATGCCGCGGCCAGCCGCGACGTCAGGGAAGGCACCGACAGCCAGGCCTCGAGGCATCCGACCTTGCCGCAGCCGCACACCGGGCCGCCGTCCGTGCCGACCGTCACGTGGCCGATCTCGCCCGCCGCGAAGCGGCTGCCGCGCATCGGCTGACCCCCCGCGAGAAGACCGGAGCCGACGCCTCGGCCGACCTTGACCAGCAGCACGTCGTCGCCCGCTCCGCCGAAGGTGTACTCGGCCAGCACCGCGGCGTTCGCGTCGTTCGCGACGAGCACCGGCAGGCCGAGCGCGTTCTGCAGCGCTCCCTCGAGGTCGAACCCGGCCCAGCCGAAGTTCGGCGCGGTGAGGATCACGCCACGGTCGTCCACGACGCCGGGGGTGCCGACGCCGATGCCGAGCACGGGAGCATGGGAGTCCTCGACCAGGACCCGCGCGAGCTCGACGACCGTCGCGACGACATCGCCGGCGGGCGGGAGAGGCACCTCGCGACGCGCGACGATGTCGCCGTCGAGCGTCAGCACGGCGCCGATGAAGGTGTCGCTGCCGGACAGGTCGATGCCGACGATGCGGTGGCCGGCGCGGTCGAGGTCGACCAGGATCGCGGGCTTGCCGGGGCCGGAGGCCTCGCGCACGCCGATCTCGGCGACGAAGCCGTCGGCGATCAGCTCGGCGACGAGATCGGAGATCGTGACGCGGGTCAGACCGGTCTCCCGCGAGAGATCGGCGCGGCTCATCGCTCCCTGGTGGAAGAGGGTCTGCAGCACGAGGGCGCGGTTGTGACCGCGAGCGTGCTCGGGGAGCACCTTGCCGCCCTGGCGGAGCGCACGCCCGGAGCCGAAGCCGCGGCCGTTCGCGTTTCCTGAGGGGTGCGGCGACTCGATGGTGGAAGAGCCGCGCTGCACTTCCGATGCAGACATGTTTGTTAGTAGACCTTACGAACAAACGACAGCGCAAGTGTTCGCCCCCTTTTGGGCGGCGTATTTACAAAACCGTTACATCACGGCTGGCCAACGGTTCGCGGCGAGAGCCCGCCGGTGACGGACCCGTCGGTACAGTGGCACGATGCGTACGCCGACCTTCTCCCGCCGCATCGCCGCCCTCACTCTCGCCGCCGTCGCCGTCTTCGGCCTCGCCGGCTGCACCGGCTTCCCCGCGGGCTCCGGCACGCCCGCCCCGTCGACCTCGTCCACCGCCGACGGCGGCGCGGGCGCGGGGTCCGACGACGGCACCCAGACCACCGCAGAAGCGTGCCAGCTCGTGCAGGACACGATCACCGACGCGACCGCCGAGTTCGAGCAGGCGACCACCGACGACCCCGCCGCGGTGGCCGAGGCGTTCCAGGCCGCAGCGCAGAGCATCGCCGACGCGACCGGCGAGGTGTCCAACGAAGAGGTCGCCGCACTGCTCCCGCCCCTTCAGGACGTCTTCGAGCGGGTGGCCGAGGTGCTCCCCGCGATCATCGAGGGCGACACCTCGCGCACCGAGGAGTTCCAGGAGCTGGGCGCCGATCTGCAGACCTCGATGGAGCAGTTCAACGAGCTCTGCACCCCCGCCGAGTAGGTGCGGCACTTCGGCTCCGCCCGTGACCCAGTCGTTGCGCGGACGCTCAGACATGTCCTTTACCATGGGACGAACGTTGCTCATAACCGGGGGGTGAAGACGTGACGGATCTGGCGACCAAGTCGGGAGCCGACGAAGCGCCGTCTGACGACAGCGCGCTGGTCGACGACCCCGCGATCGCAGACGAGACGTCCGACGCCGAGGGCACGGCCGAGCCCGCAACCCCTGCAGGCGACGCTCCGGTCGGCGGAGGCCCCGACTCCCCCACCTACGCGTGGGCGCCGAGCGAGCCCGCGCCCAAGAAGAGCCGCAAGCCTCTGTGGATCGGCCTCGGCGCCGGTGCCGCGGTGGTGGGTCTCGCCGTGGCATCCGTCACCCTCTTCGCCCCGGGTACCTCGATCGGCGGCGTCTCGGTCGGGCTGCTCCCCACGTCGATCGCCATCGACGCGGTCCAGCAGCGCCTCGCGTCCACCACCATCGTCCTCACGGGCGCCGGCGGCGACGCCGAGGTGACAGGCGCCGATCTCGGCGCGTCGGTCGACGCGAGCGGACTCGTCGCAGACGCGTTCGCCTCGAACCCGCTGTGGAACGTGACCGCGTGGTTCCCGGCATCCGTCGACGCGCCCGTGTGGATCGACGACGATGCTGCGAACTCAGCGCTGCGCGCCGCCGCACCGGAACTCTTCGTCGAGCCCGTCGACGCGACGCTCGCGTTCGACGCGGCGTCCACCTCCTACGTCACCACCCCGGCCGTGACCGGCGAGGGCATCGACGTCGACGCCGTGCGCACCGCCCTGCAAGAGGCCTTCGCCGCAGGCGAGACCCGCGTCGAGCTCGAGACCACCGTCGCCCCGATCGAGGCGACGACCCCCACGTACGTCGCTGATTCGACGGCCGCGCGGCTGAACGGCATCCTCACCACCGCGGGCTTCTACGTCGGCAGCGAGCGCACGGTCCCGGTCGCGCGCGACGTGGCGGCGTCGTGGCTGACCGTCACGCCGGACGAGCGCGGCACCTTCGTCATCACCGCCGACGAGGCCGCGATCGAAGAACTCGTCGCGGGCCTGCCCGAGCAGGTCGACCGCGACGTGGTCGACGCCACCGTCATCACGAACTCGGCCGGAGAGGTGCTCCGCGAGCTGACTGCGGGCGTCACCGGTCGCGCGCTCGGCGACACCGCCACGGTCGCCGACGACTTCGCCGCTCAACTCGCCTCGGGCAACGGCGCGTATCAGCTGCCCGTGACCGAGACCGAGTTCGCGTCGACGACGCTCGAGCGCCGCATCGAGGTCGACCTGAGCGCGCAGACGACCTACCTGTTCGAGAACGACAAGGTCGTCGGTTCGTACACGATCTCGTCGGGCATGGACGCCACGCCGACGCCGACGGGGCACTTCACCGTGAACGCCTACACCCGCATCCAGGACATGGGCGCGCTGTGCTACAACCCGAAGGCGGTCAACAGCTACTGCACCGAGGACGTGCCCTGGATCACGTGGTTCGCGCCCGACATCGCCTTCCACGGCGCATCGTCCTTCCGCTCTTCGCTGGGGTTCCAGCAGAGCCACGGCTGCGTGAACATGTGGGACGCCGACGCGAAGTTCGTCTACGACTGGACGGCCACCGGCACCGAGGTCTGGGTCCACGCCTGAGCGCGCCCCTCGCACGCCACGAATGAGAAGAGCGGATGCCCCGGGTCGGGGCATCCGCTCTTCTCCTCGTGATCAGCCGATCGAGTCGATGATCTCGTTGAACGTGCGCGAGGGGCGCATCACCGCTTCGACGAGCTCGGCGTCGGGGCGGTAGTACCCGCCGATGTCGGCCGGCGAGCCCTGCACGGCGATGAGCTCGGCGACGATGTCGTCCTCACGCGCGGCGAGCGCCTCGGCCACCGGGCCGAACGCCGCGGCCAGCTCGGGGTCGGCCTGCTGCGACGCCAGTTCCTGCGCCCAGTAGAGCGCGAGGTAGAAGTGGCTGCCGCGGTTGTCGATCGTGCCGAGCGCGCGACCGGGGGACTTGTCGTTCTCGAGGAACGTCCCGGTCGCGGCATCCAGCGTGTCGGCCAGCACCTGCGCGCGGACGTTGCCTGTCGTGGTCGCGAGGTGCTCGAGCGACGCGGCGAGGGCGAAGAACTCGCCCAGCGAGTCCCATCGGAGGTAGTTCTCCTCGAGGAGCTGCTGCACGTGCTTCGGCGCCGAGCCGCCTGCACCGGTCTCGAACAGACCGCCGCCCGCGAGCAGCGGGACGATGGACAGCATCTTGGCGCTCGTGCCGACCTCGAGGATCGGGAAGAGGTCGGTGAGATAGTCGCGCAGCACGTTGCCGGTCACCGAGATGGTGTCTTCGCCCTTGCGCAGCCGGTCGAGCGAGTACTGCGTGGCCGCGGCCGGGGCGAGGATCTCGATCGTGAGGCCGTCGGTGTCGTGGTCGCCGAGGTACTCGTCGACCTTCGCGATGAGCGCGGCATCGTGCGAGCGGGCCGCGTCGAGCCAGAACACGGCCGGAGCGCCCGTGGCACGGGCGCGGCTCACGGCGAGCTTCACCCAGTCACGGACTGCGATGTCCTTCGTCTGCGTCGCGCGCCAGATGTCGCCCGGCTGCACCGCGTGCTCGATCAGCACGTCGCCGGCCTGATTCAGCACCTGCACGGTGCCGGCGGCTGCGATCTCGAACGTCTTGTCATGGCTGCCGTACTCCTCGGCGGCCTGCGCCATGAGGCCGACGTTGGGCACGGTGCCGATGGCGGCCGGGTCGAGCGGGCCGTGGGCGATGACGTCGTCGATCACCGTCTGGTAGACGCTCGCGTACGAGGAGTCGGGGATCACGGCGAGCGTGTCATCCTCGCCGCCGTCGGCGCCCCAGAGCTTTCCGCCATTCCGGATGAGCGCCGGCATCGACGCATCGACGATGACGTCGGACGGGACGTGCAGGTTGGTGATGCCCTTGTCGGAGTTGACGTACGACAGCCGCGGGCCGCGCTCGAGGTCGGCCGTGATCGCCGCGACGATCGCGTCGCCGCCCTCGACCGACGGCAGACCCGCGAGGATCGCGCCGAGGCCGTCGTTCGCGGTCAGCCCGGCCTCGGCGATCTTGTCGCCGTAGGTCGCGAACACGTCGGCGAAGTAGGCCTTGACCACGTGACCGAAGATGATCGGGTCGCTGACCTTCATCATCGTGGCCTTGAGGTGCACCGAGTAGAGGAGGTCGTCCTCGGCGGCCTCGCGCAGCGTGGCGGCGAGGAACTCGTCGAGTGCGGCGGCGGAGAGGAACGTCGCGTCGACGATCTCGCCCGGGAGCACCTTCACCGCCTCCTTGAGCACGGTCGTGGTGCCATCGGCGGCGACGTGCTGGATCGTGAGCACGTCGTCGGCCGGAATGAGGGTGGTCTTCTCGTTGGACTTGAAATCGTCGTGGCCGAGGGTCGCGACCCGCGTCTTCGACCCGTCCGCGAACGCCTTGTTGCGGTGCGGGTGCTTGCGGGCGTAGTTCTTCACCGACAGGGGCGCACGGCGGTCGCTGTTGCCCTCGCGGAGCACCGGGTTGACTGCGGATCCCTTGATGCGGTCGTAGCGCGCCCGGATGTCCTTGTCTTCGACCGTCTCGGGCTCGTCCGGGTAGTCGGGGATGTCGTAACCCGCGGCCTGCAGCTCGGCGATCGCTGCCTTGAGCTGCGGGATCGAGGCGGAGATGTTCGGCAGCTTGATGATGTTGGCCTCGGGGAGCGTCGCCAGTCCGCCGAGCTCGGCCAGCGCGTCGCCCACCTGCTGATCGGTCGTGAGCTTCTGCGGGAAAGCCGCGAGCACGCGGCCCGCGAGCGAGATGTCACGGGTCTCGACATCCACCCCCGCCTGGCTGGTGACGGCCTTCACGATCGGCAGGAACGAGGCGGTGGCAAGTGCCGGAGCCTCGTCGGTGTAGGTGTAGATGATGGTCGAGTCGGTCACCGGGTTCGTCTCCGTTCGGGTGGTCTTTCCAGCCTATCGCAAGCGCAAAAGTATCTCGACGTCGAGATACTTCGTCTCGTGAGTATGTTAAGAAAAGTGCACGGCGGTGCTCCGCCGTCGCATCCGGGCTAGCCTGTGCGTATGGGTGAACTGCGACTCGTCGAACTCTCCGCCGCCACGATCGTGGCGGTCAACACCCTGTCATTGAAGCCGGGGCAGGAACAGTTCCTCGCTCCGGTCAGCTACGGCATCGCCGCCACCGTCGTCAACCCGCAGACGACCTGGCAGCGCGTCGTCCTCGACGGCGAGCAGGTCGTCGCCTTCGTCAGCGCGAACTTCGATCCGGAGGCTCCGCAGGAGCACTTCCGCTCGGTCCTCTGGCGCATCAACGTCGACGCCGACGACCAGGGACGCGGTGTCGGGCGATTCGCTGTCGAGCAGCTGCTCGAAGAGGCGCGCAACCGCGGGCTCGACCGCGTCGCCGTCATCTACGAGGCCGGTGAAGGCGGACCCGAAGCATTCTTCCAGCGTGTAGGCTTCACACCCGTCGGCGAGACCGAGTACGGTGAAGTCATCGCAGAGATCCGACTCTGACCGACCCCTCGCGCTACTACCCGAAAAGAGCATCGCGAACAGCCCGTCCGGGCTCCTGAGACCGGCGGCGGGGCCTCGAATACCCCTCCCCCATCGAGGCCCCGTCGCCTTTCGCGTTTCCGGGCTCCGCGGCCCTGCGGGCTAGGGTGGCGTCGAGACGACTCCGCTGCCGGCGGCGAGCCGTCCGCGAAGGGAGCGCCGTGACCGCGCGAAGCGTCCTGGCCATCGATGCCGGGCAGTCCGGCATGAAGGTGCGGATGAGCACCGGCTCCGACGCGCAGGACGCCGTGCTCCCCGGCATCCGGACCCATGAGCCGCTTCTGCCCCAGCTCGCCTCGGCCGCGCGACTCGCTCTCGACCGATTCGCCGCTCCGGTGGACGTGCTCGCTGCAGGCGTGTCGGGACTGACATCGCGGGAAGCGGATGCCTCGGCCCTGCTGTCCCTCATCGACGACACCGGCATCGACGGAGTGCTGCTCGCGCACGACTCGACGACTTCGTTCCTGGGCGCGATGGGCGACGCGCGGGGTGCGGTCGTCGCGTCGGGCACGGGCGTCGTCACCCTCGCCGTCGGCCGCGAGCGCGTCGCGCGCGTCGACGGCTGGGGCCACCTGATGGGAGACGCCGGCAGCGGCTTCTGGATCGGGCGCGAGGCGCTCGATGCCGTCATGCGCGACTTCGACGGCCGCGGTCCGTACACTCCCCTCCGCCGGGTGGCGGAGGCCCGCTGGCCGGACCTGAGCGAGGCCTACATCGAACTGCAGTCGTCCGAGGATCGCGTGAGCATCGTGGCGTCGTTCGCCACGGCGGTGGCCGAGCTGGCGGAGGGCGGCGACCCGGTGTCGAGGGGGATCCTCATCCGCGCCGGGCGCGAACTCGCGCACAGTGCGGAGACCGCGCTGCGGCGCGTCGGCGATGGCGATGAGCTCGAGGTGTGCGCGATCGGGGGCGTCTTCGGGGCGCCTGCGCTGCGAGCGGCGTTCGAGTCGCACGTCCGCGAGTCCGCGATCGCCGCGCGGTTCGTCGCACCCCGCGGCCAAGGCATCGACGGGGTCGTCGCCCTCGCCGATCTGGGGTCGCAGCATCCGCTCTCCGCCGACGTGTGGAGCGCCCACCGCTGACCCCGCCTGTTCTCGGAGGATCGTCGTTTCCTCGGAGTTTTTCGGCGCGGAAGCTCCGAGATCCGGGCGATCCTCCGAGATCCGAGGCGGATCCGCCCGGCGACGCCTCCTCCCCAGGCGAGCAGGGCGGCGAGCTCGGCCCGGAAGCGCTGACGGGTCTCCTCCGACTGTCGGCCGACGGCGACGATCTGGGCATGGACCTGTGCACCTGGCTTTCGCTGCGCGACGGCATCGCCCACCGCGATGAGGCGTCACGGGCGGGATTCCCGGTTCCGACGATCCGGCGTGCGATCGCGTCGGGCGCGGTGCTCCGGATCCGGCGCGCCTGGGTTGCCCTCGACACTGCCGATCCCGACCTGATCACGGCTGCGCGCGCCGGCGGGCGGGTCACGTGCGTCTCGGCAGCGCGACGGAAGGGGTGGGTGGATGCCGGAGGTCGAGGCATCCGGCATCCATCTCCATGTGCCGCCGCACGCCGGCCCCACGGGCCTGGGTCCCGAGTTCGATGGCGTCGTCCACTGGACGACGCCCCTCGCGCCCGCCTCTCCGCATGCACTCGTCGATGCGACTGAAGACGTGCTGGAGCACGTCGCACGTTGCCTCGACCGCGAAGCCGCGCTCGTCGTCTGGGAGTCGGCGCTGAGGACTGAGCGCCTCTCCGTCGAGGCGGTGCGGCGCATCCGCTGGATGTCGCGCGCCGCAGCGGAACTCGCGCAACGGGTGACCGGCCTGTCCGACTCCGGTCTCGAGACGATCTTCGTCGTGCGCCTGTCGTCCTGGGGGCTGCCGATCCGTCAGCAGATCGTGATCGCCGGCCACCGCGTGGACGTTCTCATCGGCGATCGGCTCATCGTCCAGCTCGACGGGTTCGCGTTCCACTCGACGGCCGCGCAGCGCGCTCGGGATGCCGCGCACGACGCCGAGCTGGCTCTTCGCGGCTATGTCGTCCTGCGGTTCACCTACGCGCAGGTCATCCACGACTGGCCCGCGGTCGAACGCACCGTCGTCCGCGCACTGGCCGCCGGCGCGCACCGCCGGTGAGGTGCACGGCGCGGAATCTCGGAGGATCGTGCGGATCTCGGAGGATTCGCGGCCAATGCTCCGAGGAAACGACCATTCTCCGAGAACACGAGGGCAACCCGGCAGGTCCGGGCGACCGGAAGGCCGGGCGACCGGAAGGTCGGGCGACCGGCAAGGCCGGAGACGGCGGATGCCCCGCCCCCCCGCGTGCGGGCGGGGACGGGGCATCCGGAATCGATGTCAGACCAGCGACTCGCGCCAGGCCGCGTGCAGCCGGGCGAACCGGCCGTCGCCGCCGATGAGCGCCTCGGGCGCGTCGTCCTCGATGATGCGGCCGTGCTCCATCACCAGGACGCGGTCGGCGATCGCGACCGTCGACAGACGGTGGGCGATGATGATCGCCGTGCGATCGGCGAGCAGCGTCTGCAGGGCGTCCTGGATCTGCCGCTCGCTCGGGATGTCGAGCGACGCCGTCGCCTCGTCGAGGATGAGCACCGCCGGGTCGGCGAGGAACGCTCGCGCGAACGAGATCAGCTGGCGCTGACCCGCCGACACACGACCGCCTCGCTTGTTGACGTCGGTCGCATACCCGTCGGGCAGGGCCTCGATGAAGGCATCCGCTCCGACCGCCCGCGCGGCGGCCCGGATCTCGTCGAGGGTCGCGTCGGGCTTGCCCAGCGCGATGTTGTCGGCCACGGTTCCGCTGAAGAGGTACGCCTCCTGCGTCACCATCACGATCGCCCGGCGCAGATCCTTCGGGTGCAGCGACCGCAGGTCGACGCCGTCGAGCGACACCGAGCCGCGCGTCGGGTCGTAGAACCGCGACACGAGCTTGGCGAGCGTCGACTTGCCGGCGCCGGTGGTGCCGACGAGGGCGATCGTCTGGCCAGCAGGGATGTCGAGCGAGAAGTCCGGCAGGATGACGCGGTCGTTCGAGTAGCCGAACAGCACGTCGTCGAACCGCACGTGTCCGCGTGCGTTCCACAGGTCGACCGGCTTGGCGGGATCGGGAACCGTCGGCTCCTCCTCCAGCACGCCCGAGACCTTCTCGAGTGCCGCCGTCGCCGACTGGTACGAGTTCAGGAAGAACGCGACCTCCTGCAGCGGCGAGAAGAAGTTGCGGACGTACAGCACCGCGGCCAGGAGCACGCCGACCTCGATCGCGCCGTCGATGACCCGGATGCCGCCCCACAGCAGCACGAGGGCGACAGTCACGGACGCCACGGCCATGAGCCCCGGCTCGAAGGTGCCGAACAGCTTGATGGAGCGCATGTTCACGTCGCGGTAGTCGCTCGCGAGCTCGCCGAATTCGCCGTCGTTGCGCGGCTCCTTGCGGAACGCCTTGACGGCGCGGATGCCCGTCATGGTCTCGACGAACTTCACGATCACCTTCGCGCTGACGACGCGCGACTCGCGGTACACGACCTGGGAGCGGGTGTAGAACCAGCGCATCAGGAGCAGCAGCGGGATGCCCATGATCGCGAGGATCACACCCGACTGCCAGTCGACGAGCAGCAGCGCGATGAGCGTGAAGCCGCCGTACAGGATGCCCGAGACGAGTTCGTTCAAGCCGCCGTCCAGCAGCTCGCGGATCGAGTCGAGGTCGCTCGTCTGGCGCGAGATGATGCGGCCGGACGTGTACGACTCGTGGAACTCGAGGCTGAGCCGCTGCGTGTGCAGGAAGATCCGCTTGCGCAGGTCGAGCATGATCGCCTGGGTGAGCCGTGCGGCGACGACGACGTACCAGCCGATGAGCGCCGCGCCCGCGATGCCGGTCGCGAGGTAGACGACGACCACGCCGATCGTCGGCAGCCAGTTCATCTGCTCGACGGCCGCGGGGAGCGCGTTGTCGATGCCGAACGCGATCAGCGCGGGGCCCGCGACCCGGAACGCCGTCGAGACGACGAGGACGATCGCGGCGAGCCAGAGCTGGCCGCGCACGGGCGTGACGAGCGAGCCCAGCAGGCGCAGCGAGCGCTTGCGGATCGCCTTGCTCTCGACGCGCGTGTAGTCCGAGCGGTCTTCGCCGCTCGTGCCGGTGACGGTCGTGGTGCTCACAGGTTCACCTCCCAGTCCTGGTCCTGCTGTCTGGCCCGCATCCGGGCCTCTTCGACCTCGAGGCTCGAGATCACGTGCCGGTAGTGCTCGCTCTTGCGGAGCAGCTCCGAGTGGGTGCCGACCGCTGTGATGCGGCCGGCTTCGAGGAGGGCGACCCGGTCCGCGAGCATGACGGTCGACGGACGGTGCGCCACGACGAGCGCCGTCGTCTCGTGGAGGACCTCGCGCAGCGCGTCCTCGACGAGGGCCTCGGTGTCGACGTCGAGCGCCGACAGCGGGTCGTCGAGGACGAGCACCGCCGGACGCGCCGCCACCGCGCGCGCGAGGGCGAGCCGCTGGCGCTGGCCGCCGGAGAGCGACAGGCCCTCCTCGCCGATGATGGTGTCGACGCCGTCGGGGAGGTCTTCCACGAAGCCGGCCTGGGCGACCTGAAGCGCCTCGCGCATGACCGCCTCGGCCTCGGGGCTGCCCGGAGCGAGATCCTCCCGGCCGAGCAGCACGTTGTCGCGCACGGACTGCGAGAACAGCGTCGCGTCCTCGAAGGCCATGCCGACGTGGCGGCGGAGCTCGTCGAGCGTGAGGTCGCGCACGTCGACGCCGTCGACCGTCACGCGGCCGGCGGTCACGTCGTACAGGCGCGCGGGCAGCGTCGTGAGCGTGGTCTTGCCCGAACCCGTCAGGCCGACGAGGGCCATGGTCTCACCCGGACGCAGTGCCAGGTCGACGCCGTCGAGCAGATCGCGCTCGCGCGCGGCGGCGTCCTGGTACCGGAAGTGCACGTCCTCGAACACCAGCGCACCGCGCGGACGGTCGATCGTGGCCGGCGTCTCGGGGTCGACGATGGCGTTCTCCTCGTCGAAGACCTCGAAGATGCGGTCCGTCGCCGTGCGCGCGTCCAGCGTGAACGAGAACAGGAAGCCGATCGACTCCATCGGCCAGCGGAGCACGGTGGCCATCGCGAAGAACGCGATGAGCTCGGCGGTGTGCAGCTGCTCGACCGACACGAGGTAGATGCCCGCGCCGAGGCACAGGGCGAACGCGATGTCGGGGAGGAGCACCAGCCAGAACCAGATCCAGCCGATGGCCCGCGCCTTGCTGAGCTCGGTCTCGCGCAGCGTCTCGGCCTGCTGGGCGAACTTGCGCAGCGCGTGCTTGCCGCGGCCGAACGCCTTGAGCACGCGGATGCCGTGGACGCTCTCCTCGACCGACGTGGCGAGGTCGCCGGCCTGATCCTGGCTCTGACGCGCGAGCGAGCCGTACGTCTTCTCGAACCGGTATCCGGCGTACCAGAGCGGCGCCGAGGTGACGAGGAAGATCGTGCCGAGCAGCCAGTGCCAGCGGAACAGCAGAACGGTGCCGACGACGATCGTGATGACGTTGACGACGAGGAGCACGATGCCGAAGGCCATCCAGCGGCGCAGCATGCTGATGTCCTGCATCATGCGGCTCAGCAGCTGGCCGGACTGCCACTTGTCGTGGAACGAGACGGGCAGGCGCTGCAGGCGCGAGTAGAAGGTCTGGCGGATCTCGTACTCGACCTTGGTGGCCGGGCCGAGCACGAACCAGCGTCGCAGCCACACCATGAACGCCTCGGCGAGGCCCAGGGCGAGGATGGCGGCGGATCCCCACGCGATCTGGCTGATGTCGCCCGAGGCGATCGGCCCGGCGACGATCGCCTCGAGGACGAGCGGGATGGACAGCGCGAGCAGGCTGGCGGCGAGCGCACTGGCAGCGCCCATCGTGAGGCGCGGCAGGACGGGCTTCGCGAACGGCAGCAGCCGTGCGAGGGCTTGGAGGGTCGACTGTTCGGACCGTGGCGACGGAGTGAGTTCGTCGGGGAGGGCGGTGGTGGTCATGATCCTTGCAAGGGGTGGTGCGGATGACCCGACATCGGGTCGGAGGGATGCGCGAGGCGCGACGGAGCCCCGGTGAAGGGAACGCTCCCGTGGGCGGCGGTATGCCGAAGCCGGCGGAATCGCCGGAGTGCGAAGCGGGAGCGGTTACCCCTGGACGCGGATTCGGCGGGGCCCGGCGACACGGAGGACGAAGACGGTCTTCGCGGCGATGGCGGCCTGATACATGGCATCCTCCTTGGTGAGAGCGGACTGGACTGCCGGAGCCCGACGGGCGCGACAGCCCTCCAGCCTATATCTGAGAGTTCGCTGAACGCAACAATCGCTTTCCGGGGTCCCCGGAAAGCGATCGCGGCGCCCCGATGGGACGACTCACCCGATGAGCGCCGGCACCCCGGCCTCGCGGTCGAGCAGACGCTGCTTGACGTCGAGTCCCCACGCGAATCCCCCGAGCGCTCCGCCCGTGCGCAGCACGCGGTGGCACGGGACGAACAGCGCGGGAGCGTTGCGCGCGCAGATGGAAGCCGCTGCCCGAACGGCGTTCGGCGACCCGAGGTGGGTTGCGAACTCGGCGTAGGTCAGAGGCCGGCCGGGCTCGATCCGGCGCAGCGCGTGCCAGCCCGCGTGCTGCATGGCGGTGCCGTGCTGGACGACGGTCACGTCGTCGATGGCCGAGAGATCACCGTCGTAGTAGGCGAGCGCGGCGGACGCGGCATCCGTCACCCCTTCACGGACGGTCGCCGGCCGGTCGGCCGCGCGGAGCCTGCCGAGGATGCGGTCGACGTCGTCGGTCCAGCCCGAGACGAGCACGCGCTGCGCATCGTCGGCGAGGATCGTGAACGGCCCGTCGGGCGTGGAGATGGTCTGTCTGGTCGCGATGCTCATGCGATCGCCTCCTTATCGAGAGCGGATGCCGCACCCCGGCGCGCACGCGGGGGCTTCGGCGGAACCGCGCGCCACAGGTGCGCGGTGAGGTAGCTGCGCCACGGCGCGGTGCGCGCCGCCCACGCAGTGAGGGGTTTGGGGTCGGACGGCAGCCCCGCCGCCGCGGCGCCGGAGCGCACGGCGACGTCGCCCGGCAGGAAGACGTCGGGGTCGCCGAGCACCCGCATGCGCACGTAGTCGGCCGTCCACGGGCCGATGCCCGGCATGGCCAGGAGCGCGGCGCGCTGGTCGTCGGCGTCGTCGCCGGTGGTGAGCACGAGCGAGCCGTCGGCGAGGGCGGCCGCCGCGCCGACGATGGAGCGGATGCGCGCCGCCGGCCCGCGCAGCACCTCGGCGCCGTGCTCGGCGATCGCCGTCATCGCGGGGAACAGCCGCGTCGCACCGTCGAAGCCCTCGACGGTGTCGCCCAGCGCCACCGTGAGCGCGGACAGCGCCGTGCGCGCGGCGACCACGGTGATCTGCTGCCCGACCATCGCCCGGATGAGCATCTCGTGCGGGTCGGCGGCGCCGGGGACCCGGATGCCGGGGAGACCCGCCACCAGGGGCGCGAGCTCGGGGTGCCGCGACAGCGCCTCATCGACCGCGATCGGATCGGCGTCGAGGTCGAACAGCCGGCGAGCGCGGGTCACGAGGGTCGAGAGGTCGCCGAGGTGGGTGAGTCTCGCGCGCAGCCGTACGCGGCCGTCGTCGTCGAGGCGCAGCTCGAACCAGGCCGGTCCGCCGGCGAGGCGCAGCGTGCGCGCGAACGACGTGGACGTCGCCGTCTCGGCACCGTCGACGGCACGCGCGGCCATCCAGGCGAAGAGCCCGGCGGCGTCGAGCGGACCCCGGTGGGGCAGAACGAGGTCGATCGCGCCCGGGGTCGGCGCGGCGACCCGCGTGCCGGGGAGCACGCGACGGCGTGCGCGCAGTTCGAGCGGTGCCATGCCGAACACCTCGCGCACGGTGTCGTTGAACTGGCGCACGCTCGCGAAGCCGGCCGAGAACGCCACGTCTGCGGCGGGCAGGTCGGTGCCCACGAGCAGCATGCGGGCTGTCTGCGCGCGGTGGGCGCGGCTGAGGGCGAGCGGCCCCGCGCCGAGCTCGGTGGAGAGCAGGCGCGTGAGATGGCGGGGAGAGTAGCCGAGGCGCCGCGCGAGGCCCGGGACGCCCTCGCGCTCGACGACGCCGTCGGCGATGAGCCGCATCGCCCGCCCGGCCGTATCGCCGCGCAGGTTCCACTGCGGCGAACCCGGCGCCGCCTCGGGCAGACACCTCTTGCAGGCGCGGTAGCCCGCCTCGTGCGCCGCTGCCGATGTCGGGTAGAACGTGACGTTCGACGGCTTCGGCGTGCGCGCGGGACAGCTCGGGCGGCAGTAGATCCCCGTCGAGCGCACGGCCGTGACGAATTGCCCGTCGAAGCGGGTGTCGCGCGAGTCGATCGCGCGGTACCTCTCGTCGAAGGTCATCGACGCCGGCGCCGAGGCGCCGTGGGTCATGACGAGGCTGCTCATGCCCCTAGCCTGACATGCCCCTCCGACAACCGCTCGCGGAAATCGGACACGACGGTTCGGCCCCGGATCCGAACCGGACCGGTCCGAGACGGGGGCCGGCCCGAGCCGGCGAGCCGAACCGGCCGGGGCGCCCGCCCCGGCCGGCCGTCCCCGCTCACCCCGTCGCGATCGCGAATCCGCCCGCGGGCAGGACCACCGTGCCGGCGCCGCGCCGCAGGGTCTCCCGCACAAGCGCGCCGTCGGCGTCATACACGCGGATCACCGTGTCCGAGCCGCCGCCGACCCGCGCCGTCGTCGGCTTCGTCGCGGCCGCATGCAGCAGCTCGACCCGCACGTCGCCGTCGAGCACGAGCCGCGACACCGCCGGTCGCACCAGCAGCGCGTCCAGCTCGAGGGAGCCGTCCGCCACCGTCACGGTGACCGAGGCGCGGTTCGCCGCCACCGCTCGGTCCAGCGCACGCGGCAGGAGCACTCCCGGCACGGGCGAGATCCCCTGCGGCGGCGCGTCCTCGGCGAGCTCGCCGAGCCGCCCGCCCGCCGCCGTCCACGTCGACGTGCTCGGCGATCCCGGAGCCGACCAGACGACGGGCTCGACCGCCCGCACCGTCCCGACGCCGCCGATGTCGAAGACCGCCGTCTGGCCGGCCTCCAGGCGCAGGCCGCCGCCCGACCAGAGCGACTCCCCCGTCCACGGCGTCGGGGTGATCACCGTCCCGGTCGTGCTGGACGCTGCTTCGGCCTCGACCACGCGCAGGCCCTCGCGCTCCTCGATCTGCGTGCTCGCGAGGGTGCGTGCGGCGACGTCGGGACGCTCGTCGAGCGCGAGCATCGTCAGCAGCGCATGGATCGTGCTCTCGGCGCCGCTGTTGCGGTTCACGTCGCCGTTCGGCTGCAGCCCGTCGTAGCCGATGCCGGTCGCCGGGTCGTACATGACGGCGCCCGCGTGGTTGGCGCCGAAGAACCACGCCGCCTGCATCGCCGCGAGCTCCTCGAACCCGCTCGAGCCGGTGGCGTCGGCCACGGCCAGCAGCGACTGCACGCGGGAGTCCGCGCCGTACGCGATCTGCACGCGGTCGGCGGGCGTCGGGAACCAGCCGTTGTCGGGGCCGCCCGCGGTCAGCAGCGTGGGTGTGAAGACCGCGGCGTCGCGCACCGCCGGAGCGGCCAGCGCAGGATCGTCGAGGACGACGGATGCCTCGGCCAGCGCGGCGGGCATCTGCGACCCCCACGCGTGCCACATGCTGCGCGACTCCGCCCAGGGCAGCACCGCGCCGTACGGCCACGAGTCCGGGCCACCCGCGCCCATGGCGGCGATGCCCTCGGCGAGCGCACGCAGCGCGAAGCGCGCGTCGGCATCGGCGGGCTCGACCCGGACGCGGGCCGCGAGCCCCAGGACCGCCTCGGCAGAGGCATCCGCTCCGTTCACGATCAGCCATGCGGGCACCCGCATGCCGTCCGAGTCGGTCCACTCGCCGTAGCGCACGAGCACCTGGCGCTGGATCGCGTCGACGGCGAGGTCGAGGCGCTCCTCGAGGAAGGCGGCGAACGCCGGGTCCTCGTCGTGGAACGCGGCGTATCCCTCGCCCAGCGCCCAGATGGTGCGCGCCAGCCAGTAGCTCGGGCCGGAGTCCGACGGATCGGGGAGCTCGACAGGCTCGGCCGAGGGGGTGAGGGTGCCGTCCTCCTGCATCCACAGCACGACGTTGCCCGCGTTCTCCCCCTCCGTCGTCTGCAGGTATGCGATCGACCGCAGCAGCTCGTACGCCTTCGTGCGGCTGCCGTCGTCACCCGTCTGCGTCCAGTGGCGCAGGTACACGACGGCAGCGCGCGCGATGTCGTCGGCGTTGTACGCGCCCTGCCGCCACAGGCCGGTCTCGGGGTCGATCCCGCCGCCGCCGACCCGCTCGAACGTGCCGCCCGGCCGCGCGTCGGCGTACGTCCACGGCAGGACGAGCGTCGGCTCCTCCGCGAGCCGGTACGTCGTGTGCCCCTCGACGCCGGCCGGAGGCGTCGCCTCATCCAGCAGGAAGTCGAGGTGCGCGAGATTGGCGAGAGGAGCGGATGCCGCGGCCGCGGCGGCCGTCGCCGCTCGAGGCTCGGCAGTGGTGACAGCGGTGGCGGGGGCGCCGAGCCCCAGGACGAGTGCGGCGGCGGCGCCGAGGGCGGCCGTCGCGAGCGCACTCCGTCGTGCGGATGTCTTCATCGTCGTTCTCCGATCGTGCGATTCAGGGTCCGGCGAGGTCTGTGCGCTCGAGGAGGGCGACGCCGATCTTGGAGTCCGCCATGCCGTAGAACACGAAGAGCCGCCCGTCCACCTCCTCGATCGCGGTCGGGAAGACGACGTTCGGCACGATGCCGCTCCGCTCGTCGTCGGTCTCGGGGGCCAGCAGCGGCTCCGGCGTGCGGGCGACGACGCGCGAAGGATCCTCGGCGTCGAGGATGAGCGCACCCGCGGCGTAGTTGACGCGCTGCTGCTGCGCGAACGCGCTGTCGAGGACGCCGGTCACCCCGTGGTGGATCACGAGCCATCCCTCCGGGATGCGCAGCGGCGGGGGGCCGCCGCCGATCTTGAGCTCCTCGAAGGCGTACGCGGGGCCGGCGACGAAGCGGTGCTGACCCCACAGGGTGAGCTCGGCGATGTCGTCGAGGACCGCGTCCAGCGGCACATAGCTGATCCAGATCGACTGGCGCTGGTCGGTGACGCCCGCGGGGACGCGGATTCCCTGGCCCGGCTTGGTCTCACCCAGGTCCCACATGGGGCGATGGAGCACCGCGAGGCTGCGCGTGCCGTCGGGCGCCGTGACGGGCTCGGGGAAGAACACCGTGTCCTTGTTGTGGAACAGGTTGAGGTCCATGTCGAGCGCGTCGTCGTACCGGAACAGCACCGGACCCAGGCGGCGCCATTCGCGCAGGTCGTCCGACACGGCGATCGCCGTGCGGGGCCCGAGCGGGCCGTAGGCGACGTACGTCATGACATGGAGCCCCAGCGCATCGATCCAGGTCGTGCGGGGATCCTCGACGCCCGCGTTGCCGACGCCGCGCTCCCACCCGCGGTCCGGCTCGAGCACGACCCCCTGGCGCTCGACGCCGACGGGCACGCCGTCGTCGACGACGACCTTCGCCAGTCCGACGCGCGAGACGTTGCCCGCCGCGACCAGGCGCGGCAGGAGGTAGAGCTCGCCGTCGGATCCGCGGCCGGATGCCGGGTTGAGAACGCCCTCGGCCTCGTTCGGCTCGTCGGGATCGGGCGTCATGACGACGCCCATGCGGGTGAGGCGGTAAGGAATGGACTCGTGCATGATCAGCCTTTCACCCCGGAGCCGAGGTCGTTCGAGGTGAAGTAGCGCTGGAGCAGGATGAACAGCGTCACTGCGGGGACGGCGAGCACGACGGCGCCCGCCATCATGGCTCCGAAGGGGTTGGCGGTCGAGGCCGCCACATTGGAGATGAAGTTGGCGAGCGACACCGCGAGCGGCTGCATCGACGCCTCCTTCGTGATGAGGAAGGGCCACAGGAACTCGTTCCACGGGCCGATGAACGTCAGCAGCAGCGCCGTCAGCAGCGCCGGCCGCACGAGCGGCAGCGCGACGTTCCAGAGCAGCCGGAACTCTCCCGCGCCGTCGATGCGCGCCGCCGAGAACAGGTCCTTCGGCAGCTGGAGGAAGTACTGCCGGAAGATGAGCACCGCCGTGGAGCTGATGAGGAACGGCAGGATCATGCCGAAGTAGTTGTCGGACAGCCCGAAGTCCCTCGCGATCATGACGTACAGCGGGATCATCAGCATCTGGAACGGGACGACCTGCACGAGCAGGAGGACCGCGAACGTCGTCCCCCGGCCGCGCCACTGCAGCACCGCCAGCGCGTAGCCCGCGAGCACCCCGAAGACGAGGGTGCCCAGCAGCACGCCTCCGGTGAAGATGCCCGAGTTGAGCAGTCCCTGGGCGAGGTTGATCCGCTCGTTGATGGCGACGTAGTTCTCGCCGGTGATGTTCGCGGGGTCGGGGAACGCGCCCCCGATCGTCGGGTCGACGTCGGTCTGAAGAGATCCGACGACCATGTACCAGAACGGGAAGAGGAAGGCGAGGGCTCCGAGGCTCAGCACCACGTAGAGCGCGACCTTGCTCCCGAGCGCGCGCCTCACGACTCATCACCCCCGACGAATCGCCGCTGTATCGCGGCGATCACCAGGACGCCGATGATGAGGATGACGCCGATGGCCGCCGCAACACCCGGATTCGACTGCTCGATCCCGCGCTGATACATCAGCAGGACGGGCGAGGCGGATGCCCCGTTCGGGCCGCCGCCACCGGTGAGCAGGTACGGCTCGGTGAAGAGGTTGGCTCCTGTGATGGTCGACAGGAGCACGACCAGGAACGTCGCAGTGCGGACCCCCGGCACCGTCACGGAGAAGAACTGCCGCAGGCGTCCGCCGCCGTCCACCGACACCGACTCGTAGAGCTCCTTGGGCACGTTCTGCAGAGCGGCCAGGTACAGCAGGATGTAGAACCCGAGGCCCTTCCAGGTGACGAAGAGCGCGATCGTCGGCATGGCGAGCACCGGGTTGATGAGCCACGAGGGGTCGGGGGCGAGGGGGCCGAGCACGTTGTTGACGAGACCGTCCCTCGAGAACAGGAACAGCCAGACCGCGACGACGGCGACCGACGCAGTGACGTACGGCACGTAGTAGCTCACGCGGAAGAACGTCCGCGCGTGGACGACCCGATCGAGCGCGGTGGCGAGCACGATCGAGAGGATGACCGTCAGTGGCACGTTGATGATGAGGAAGACGCCCACGTTGCGGAAGGACTGCCAGACGTCGGGATCGGTCAGCACCTGCACGTAGTTGTCGAACCCGACGAACGGCCGATCGACGACGGCTCCCGGCGCGGCGAAGAAGTAGTCGTGGAACGAGATCCACACCGCGAACACGATCGGGTACGCGAACACCACCAGCACGAACACGATGTAGGGGGCGGCGAACAGGATCCCCAGCGGGTGCTCGCCGAGCAGGCGGCGCTTCTTGCGCCCCTCGGGCGCCTCGCCCTCGGAGGGCGGGGGCACGGGGTCCGGTCCGGGGTCGCCCCCGGTCCGGCCCGCCGCGCCCGCGACATCCGTGGTCATGTCAGTTGCCCGCCGCCAGCTCGTCGACCTGGCCCGCGGTGTCGCTGAGGAAGGTGTCGACCTCGGTCTCGCCGAAGATCACCGCCTCGGAGTAGCCGTCGCGGAAGGTCTGCCAGATCTCGACCGAGTTCGGGACGTTGGGCACCTCGACCGTGCGCGAGGCCTGGTCGCCGAACTGCTCGTATGCCGGGTTGGCCTCGAAGTAGTCCGGGTAGGTCTCGGTGAGGTTCTGGCGCAGCGGCATCTGGCCGGTCTCCTCGAGCCAGATGCCGTCCTGCTCCTCGCTCGTCGCGAACTTCAGCACGTCCCACGCGGTGGCCTTGTTGTCGCACGCCGTGAACAGACCGACGTTCTTGGCATCGCTGAACGTCCAGGTCTCCTCCGGCGCCGTGCCGTCCTGCGTGGGCACGGGGACCGCGCCCCACTCGACGGCGTCGCCGTAGACGGAGATCGCCCACGGCCCGACGATCGCCATCGCCGAGTAGCCGTCGGCGAACGCATCGCCCTGGTACTGCTCCTGGCCGGCGAGCTGCTCCTCGTAGAGCGTGCGCCAGAAGTCGGCGACCGCCTTGCCGTCCTCGGAGTCGAAGGTCGCCGCGCCGTCCTCGACCAGCTGCGTGCCGCCCGTCTGCGCGGCGTACAGCGGATAGAAGTCGAACCACGACTGGAAGAACTCGCTCGTCGGGGCCGGGTTGATCGCGAAGTTCGCGGCGCCCGACTCCTTGATCGCGCGCGCCGACTCGAGGAACTCGTCGTACGTCGAGAGAGCGGGGCTCTCGGGGTCGAGCCCGGCTTCGGCGAACATCGCCTTGTTGTAGAAGATCATGACCGGGTTCGACTTCCACGGCATCTGGTAGAAGCCGCCGTCCTCGGAGCGGTACTGCTCGGCGAGGTCGCCGCTGCGCTCGGCGATGTAGTCGTCGCCGTCCTCGAACTCGGAGAGGTTGACCAGACCGCCCTGCTTCTGGAAGGCCGGGACGGCCGCGGGCGAGGTGTTGAAGATCAGGCAGGGCGCGTTCCCTGCCGTGATCGCCGCGCCGATCACCTCCTCACTGGAGGCTCCGGCGGGGATCTCCTGCGCCTTGATCTGCTCGTCGGGGTTCTCGGCGTTCCATGCCTCGACCATCTGCTTGCCCCACGCGATCTCGGCCTCGTTGTTCGAGTACCAGATCGTGATGTCGCCGCGACTGTCGAGGCCCTCGGCCTGACTGCCGCCGCCTCCTCCGCCGCCGCAGGCGGTGAGAGTCAGTGCTGCCGCCGCGGCTGCCGCCGCGATGAGTATGCGTCGTCGCATGATCGCTCCTTGCTCAGTCGCGGCCGGCGCCGCGGGGGTGGTGTTGGGGTGCGGGGCCGGTGGACCCGCGGACGATGAGGGCCGGCTCGGCGAGCTCGGCATGGGTGGGCGTCGCACCGGCGAGCGCGTCGAGCAGCGCGCGGGCGGCGACGGAGCCCCACTCCCGCGCGTCGGTGGCGACCGACGTCAGCGCGGGGAACAGGTGACGACCGATGTCGGTGTCATCGAAGCCGGTGATCGAGAGGTCCTCCGGCACGCGGAGACCTTCGCGCTGGGCGACCCCCAGGCCGGCCATCGCCATGTGGTCGTTCGAGTACACGATCGCCGTCGGACGCTCGTCCCGCGCCAGGAGCACCCTCGTGGCGTCGGCGCCCTCGGCGGCGCTGAAGTCGGTCTCGACGACGAGGGTGTCGATGCCGGCGTCCGCCGCCGCGCGGGTGAACGCCTCGGCCCGGCGTCGCGCGTGGAGCATGCGGGACGGACCCGCGACGTGGGCGATGCGGCGGTGACCCAGCCCGGCCAGGTGCGCGACGGCACTGCGGATGCCGGCGCCGTCGTCGACCGAGACCGACGAGAACGGGCTGTCGCCGTCGGGCCGGCCGAGTGTCACCGCGGCGAGCCCGAGCGATGCGACCAGGGCGATGCGGTCGTCGTCGGCGCGCAGATCGGTCAGCACGACGCCGTCGACGCGGCGATCCTCCGCGAGTCCGCGGTACGTCTCGGTCTCCTGGCGGCCGGGGGTGGCCACGGCGAGCACGAGCACCTGGCCGGACATCGAGAACACGTCCTCGAGGCCGGCCATGAACGAGTGGAAGAAGGGATCCGCGGCGACGACGTCTGTGGAGCGGCCGATGACCAGCCCGCACGCGAACGACCGCCCGGTGCTGAGGGCGCGCGCGCGCAGGCTCGGCGTCCAGCCCATCTCCCGGGCGACCTCGAGGATGCGCGCCCGACTCTCGGGCGAGACGCCGGGCCGGTCGTTCAATGCGAACGAGACGAGGCCCTTGCTCACGCCGGCACGTCGCGCGACATCCGCGATCGTCGGGCGAGCTGCGTCTTCCATCGGAACTCCCTCGTTCCCGGTGGACTAAACCGGTTCAGGCGATACTAAACCGGTTTGAGCGGGAAAGACACCCCCTTGTGCCAGGGCACAAGGGGGTGTAGTCGGCTGGCCCCCTCGAGGTGTCAGCGGAGCACGCGGCTCAGTGGAAGAAGTGGCGCTCGCCCGTGAAGAACATCGTCACGTTCGCGGCACGGGCGGCCTCGACGACTTCGTCGTCGCGCACGGAGCCGCCCGGCTGCACGATCGCGCTGATGCCGGCATCCAGCAGCACCTGCGGGCCGTCGGCGAAGGGGAAGAACGCATCGGACGCCGCGACCGACCCGGCCGCGCGGTCACCGGCGCGCTCGACCGCGAGCCGGCACGAGTCGACGCGGTTGACCTGGCCCATGCCGATGCCGACCGTCGCGGAGCCCTTGGCGAGCACGATCGCGTTCGACTTGACCGCGCGACAGGCCTTCCACGCGAAGATCAGGTTCTGCATCTCATCGGCGGCGGGACGCTCGCCCGAGACGAGCTCCCAGTCTTTCGCGACCGACTCGATGTCGGACGGGAACCGGTCGGCGTCCTGCAGCAGCAGGCCGCCCGAGACGAGGCGCACGTCCATGCGTTCCTGCTGCCAGTCGGCGGGCAGCTGCAGGAGGCGCAGGTTCTTCTTCGCCTTGAACACCTCGAGGGCCGCCGGCTCGAACGACGGTGCGACGATCACCTCGGTGAAGATGTCCTTGAGGTTCTCGGCCATCTTGAGCGTCACCGTGCCGTTGGCGGCGATGACGCCGCCGTAGGCCGACACCGGATCGCACTCGTGGGCCCGCAGGTGGGCGCTCGCGATCGGATCGAGCGCGTTCGGCGCCGCCACCGCGATGCCGCAGGGGTTCGCGTGCTTGATGATCGCGACCGCCGGCTTGACCATGTCGAACGCGGCGCGGAGGGCGGCATCGGCGTCGACGTAGTTGTTGTACGACATCTCCTTGCCCTGGAGCTGGGTCGCCTGCGCGATGCCATGGCCGCCCACGCGCGTGTAGATCGCGGCGCGCTGGTGAGCGTTCTCGCCGTAGCGCAGCGTCGCGAGGCGCTCGGCCTTGATGGTGAGGTGCTGCGGCAGGTCGGCCGTGCTCAGCGTCTCCTCGGCGAACCAGGTCGCCACGGCCTTGTCGTACTCGCACGTGTGGGCGAAGGCGCGCGCGGCGAGCTCGCGGCGCTGCGTGAGCGTCGTGCCGCCGGTGCCGAGGGCATCGATGATCGCGGGATACGACTCCGGCGAGACCACGATCGCGACGTTGGCGAAGTTCTTGGCCGACGCGCGCACCATGGCCGGGCCGCCGATGTCGATCTGCTCCACGACGTCGTCGCCCTGCGCACCCGAGCGCACGGTCTCGACGAACGGGTAGAGGTTGACCACCACGAGCTCGAACGGCTCGATGCCGAGCTCGGTGAGCTGCTGCAGGTGGTCCTCGAGGCGCAGGTCGGCGAGGAGGCCCGCGTGCACGCCGGGGTGGAGCGTCTTGACACGGCCGCCGAGCGACTCGGGGAAGCCGGTGACGGACGCGACATCGGTCACCTCATGCCCGGCGTCGCGGATCGTCGCCGCAGTGGATCCGGTCGAGACGATCTCGACGCCGGCTGCCGAGAGCGCCTCGGCGAGCTTGAGGAGGTCGGTCTTGTCGCTCACCGAGACGAGCGCGCGGCGGATCGGGACGACGTCGCGGTGACGATACAGGGCGGGGTCGTGGCTCGGGCCGGCCATGGAGGCTCTCCTCGGTGGTGGGGTCAGGAAGCGGCGGACGCAGAGGCGGTCTGCAGATCGAGCTCGCCCGTCGCGATGCGGCGGACGACGTCGATGAGCAGCCGGCGCTCGACGGGCTTGATGCGGTCGTGGAGCGTGTGCTCGTCATCGCCGGGCAGCACGGGAACGCGCTCCTGGGCGAGGATCGGGCCGGAGTCGACCCCGTTGTCGACGATGATGACGCTGGCCCCGGTCTGGGCGACGCCGGCGGCGATCGCGTCGCGCACGCCGTGCGCTCCGGGGAACTCCGGCAGATACGCCGGGTGGGTGTTGATGATGCGCGGCGACCACTCGTCTACCAGCTGCGCGGGCAGCAGGCGCATGAGGCCGCTCAGCACGACGAGGTCCGGCTTCCAGACGCCGAGCTGCGCGCCGAGCTCCGCGCCCCACGCCTCGCGCGAGTCGAACTGCGCCCACGGGACCATGAACGACGGGAGGCCGTACTCCTCGGCGTGTGCGAAGCCCTCGGCCTCGCGGTCGGCGCCGACGACGACGATCTCGGCGGGGTACCCGGGGTCGGCGGCCGCATCGAGCAGAGCGCGCAGATTCGACCCTGTGCCCGAGATGAGGACGGCGACCGTGAGCACCCGGCTAGTCTACCGGCGCGGTCGAGCCCGGCCGTCGGGGCCCGAGATCCAGCGTCGCATGGTCGTCGAGGGCGGTGTCGGGCGCGGCATCCGGAGCCGTCGAGGGGTTCTCGCGGAGCTGGCCGCCCCCCATGCCGTCGTCGGCGCGTGACAGCGGCCCGCGCTCGCGTCCGCGCGGCGCCAGCAGCAGGATGGACGCGCCCACCAGCACCTCGAGTCCGACCGCCAGCGCCACCGGTCCGGGCTCGGGGCCGAGCTGCGTCAGACGCCCGGGTCCGAGCGAGCCGGAGGCAAGAGCGGCGAGCATCGCCGCCGCGGCGGCCGCGAGCACGGCGATGCCGGCCGCGACCACCGCGCGCGCACCGAGCGGGTCGTCGTCATCGTCGGTCGGCGGCGATGGGTCCGGCTCGGGCTCGATCACCGGCGCGGACGCCAGCAGGCCGGTGAGGACGGACGTGCGCCCCTCGTCGGCCGGCGCCCCTGCGGGCGTCGTCGGGCGCTGGGGCGTCGTCGGGCGCTCGGGCGTCGTCGGGCGCTCGGGCGCCGCCGCACGCCGTCCCACGAGCCGCGACCGCGCGATCCAGCCGGCGAGCGCGCCGAGCGCGACGGGCACGAGCGCGAGCAGGAGCAACCACGGCGACGTGGAATCCGGGATGGCCCCGAGAAGCGGGATGCCGGGGACCACGCCGGTCTGCGTCCCCGCCGGCGACACCGACGTGCCGGCCCCGACGGCGAAGCCGGGACCGGCGGTGAAGGCGACGGCCCACACGACCAGTGTCGGCAGATACGCGAGCTGGGCGAGGGTGACGACGGTCGCGCCCAGCGCGTCCACGTTGCCGGCCTGGAACAGGGCGACGACCTCTCCCCCGCGCAGCACCAGGGCGACCCCGGCCAGGACGGCGCCGAACCCGATCAGCCCCACTACGACGACGGCCGCGCCGCGGGCGACGAGTCCCGGCACCTCGCCCCAGCCGTGGGGTGCGGCCTCGACGCGGTCGCGGAGCCGGGCGACGACGCCCGAGCCCGCCTCGCGCCACTCCGTCACGACCGCGCCCGCCAGCGACATCGCACCGAACAGCGCGGTCGGGACGAGGATCGCCTGCCACAGTTCGGCATCGACCACGATGTTCTGCGCCGTGAAGCCCGCGATCGCCGCGAGCACGCCGAATACCGCTGTCCCCGAAAGCACGCCGGTCATCCAGGCATCGGCCTGCGACGACCGCACGCCCGAGCGCGCCGCGAAGATCGCAGTGAATGCCGCGAACGCGAGCGGGAAGAGCGAGAGGGTGAAGGATGCCGCGGCCGGGTCGATCCCGGCCGCCGCGAGGTACTCGGCGGGCAGCGCCACGAGCATCGGCACGAGGTTGCCGAACTGCCACACCGTCACGGCGGACGGCCACAGCGCGGACCAGTCCGCGCCGGCCCCGAACGTGAAGACGAAGAGGAGGGTCAGCGGCGCGAGGGTCGCCGCGACGCCGACGGCCGCCGCGATGGCGGCGTCGACGGCGGAGAGGAAGGCGACGATGAGGCGATGCATGCGCCATCGACCCTACCCAGGCGCGGCGCGGGTCCCGGGGCGGCGGTCCGGCCGGTCGCGGCATCCGGAATCGTTCGAGATCGCGGGCGTGCGGGCACTAACGTCTTCTGCGGAGGTCTTTCATGAGCACAGCCCCGTCGCCCGCAGCCGACACCATCGAAACCCCCGAGCCGCGCAACGGCTTCGACCGATTCTTCGACATCACGCGCCGCGGATCGACGGTCGGCACGGAGGTGCGCGGCGGTCTCGTGACCTTCGTGACGATGGCGTACATCGTCATCCTCAATCCGATCATCCTGTCGAGCGGCGTCGACGTCGACGGCAACAGCCTCGGCTTCACGCAGGTGGCCGCGGTGACGGCTCTGACCGCCGGCGTCATGACCGTGCTGTTCGGCCTCATCACGCGCCTGCCGTTCGCGTTCGCCGCCGGCCTCGGCATCAACTCATTCCTCGCCGTCGCCGTGGTCGGCCAGGTCACGTGGCCCGAGGCGATGGGCCTCGTGGTCATCAACGGCCTCATCATCGTGCTGCTCGCGGCGACCGGCCTGCGGCGCATGATCTTCGACGCCGTGCCCATCCAGCTGAAGCTCGCCATCACGGTCGGCATCGGTCTGTTCATCGCCTTCATCGGGTTCGTCGACGCCGGCTTCGTGACGTCGACGGGCGCGTCCTCTCCCCCGGTCGGGCTCGGCATCAACGGCTCGGTCGCCACCGTGCCGACGCTCATCTTCGTCTTCACGCTGCTGCTGACCGGCATCCTGGTCGCACGCAAGGTGAAGGGCGGCATCCTCATCGGCCTTGTGACGGGCACCGTGGTCGCGGTGATCGTCGAGGCCATCTGGAACATCGGCCCGAAGTTCGACGGCGACGAGGTCAACCCCGGCGGCTGGGGGCTGTCCGTGCCGGAGCTGCCCACGTCGCTCGTGAGCGTGCCCGACCTGTCGCTCATCGGGCAGGTGTCTCTCGGCTCGTTCGAGCGCATCGGCTGGCTGGCTGCCCTCATGCTCGTCTTCACCCTGGTGTTCACGAACTTCTTCGACGCGATGGGCACGATGACCGGTCTGTCGAAGGAGGCCGGCCTCGCCGACGCGAAGGGCGACTTCCCGCGCATCAAGTCGGCGCTCATCGTCGAGGGCGTCGGCGCGGTCGCGGGCGGCTACGCCTCGGCGTCGTCGAACACCGTGTTCATCGAGTCCGGCGCCGGCATCGGCGAGGGCGCGCGCACCGGCTTCGCCAACGTCGTCACGGGCCTGCTGTTCCTCGTCGCGATGTTCTTCACCCCGCTCGTCTCGATCGTGCCGAGCGAGGTGGCGGCATCCGCTCTGGTCATCGTCGGCGCGCTCATGATGGCGCAGATCCGCTACATCGACTTCTCGGACTTCTCGGTGCTGCTGCCGGTCTTCCTGGCGATCACCGTCATGCCCCTGACCTACTCGATCGCCAACGGCATCGGGGCCGGCTTCATCTCGTGGGTGATCGTGCGGTCGCTGTCGGGCAAGGCCAAGGAGATCAGCCCGCTGCTGTGGGTGGTCGCCGCCGGATTCGTGCTCTACTTCGCGCGCGGGCCGCTCGAGAGCCTGCTCGCGGGCTGAGCCGTTTCAGGGAGCGGATGCCTCGGCCGAGGCATCCGCT
>NZ_JSYE01000018.1:0-135592 GCF_054824025.1 Microbacterium sp. HJ5 | reverse complement strand
GTCACCAACGTCCCTGCCAGGTACAGCTAGCGCCTGCGCTCGATAGAGCCCTCGGTCGCCCATTCCGGGCACCGGGGGCTCTTTCGTCATGCCCGCACGACGACGATCGAGGGATAGGGCGTAATCCTGCGCCCGAGCCGCATCATCGGAGACTCGAAGAATCTGTAGCATGCCCAGCTCACGACGAGGGTGGCGGCGACGGCGAGTGGGATCTTGACCGCGGCGGGCCAGTGCGCCGCAGCGGTCAGCATGAGCGCCGCCGCGACGATCGGGTGGATCAGGTACACCGAGTAGCTCGCCTCGCCGAGGAGGGCCAGCGGGCGGTCGACCATCCGCGGGAAGGTGGCGGTCAGCTTGTACGCGCCGGCGCAGATGACGAGACAGGCGATCGTGAATGCGACACGGTTGCCGTCGGTGACGATCGAGACCTGGTCGGTGCCTGACGGCCATAGCAGCAGCACCGCGACGCCGACGGCGATCGACGCGATAGCGACGCGCATTCGCACGTGCACGCGACGGAGCAGGAAGCCGATGGCGAAGCCGCCGAAGAACAGGAACGCCTGGTTGGCGGGGTTGATGTACGTCGCCCACTGCGCGGTGATCGGGATCCGGTCGTCGATGAGCACGTACGCGAACAGGAGGTAGGCGCCGAGGAGCGCGGCCCCGAGTGCAGCCAGCGCCCACCGGCTGACGTAGGCTGCGGCGACGAGCAGCGGGAAGATGGCGTAGAAGACGAGCTCGTTCCCGATCGACCAGACGCCGGCCGAGAAGTAGGTGCTCCAGTCGATGAAGCCGAAGAGGCCGGTCAGATTCAGCGCGAGGTCGCCCGGAGTAGCAGGGCGCGGAACCAGGTAGGGCGCGAGGTCGCCCTGCGCGCGAAGGAGATTTCCGAGCGAGAGCGACAGGATTGTCACGATCCAGAGCAGCGGCAGGATACGGAACAGTCGGCGGGCGAAAAACCGGCCGACGTCGCCTACAGTGCGCGTCTTGTCGTTGTAGACATGGAACATCGTGAGCCCACTGAGGACGTAGAAGACGGCGACGCCGTAGATCCCGATGCGGCCGAGCGGGGACGTCGCGTCAAACGGCTGCACCCACCACGTGAGGTAGTGGTAGAGCATGATGCCCGCCGCTGCGAGCCCGCGCGCGTAGTCCAGCGCGTGAAGACGAGCGGGCGGCGGGGACACCGGTCAAGGGTAACCGGCACGGTCGCCTGCGACGAGCTATGGCGTGGCGCCAAGCGACGACGCCGCCCGCCCGCCCGGCGCTTCCCACTCGACGATCACGACTCTCGCCCTCAGTCGGCGGTTCAGCGCATCGCGAGTTGGCGGTGATGTCCACCCACTGGTTGCCGTGGTCTCCCCAGTGGTGACTCCTACCTGGGTGTTCCCGTGGCCGTGATCGTAGAGCCGATGCCGGCTTCGGCGCGCGGCGACTTTCTCGCCGACCTCGCGTCATAATCGGCGAGGTCCGCCGTCTCTTGGGTAAGACGACCCCAACCGTCTTCGAGTCGCGACCCTCGGGTCCGGCTTTCGCCGCCTCCTGACCCCTCCCAATCGGGTCAGGAGGCGGCTTATTCGTTGCCCCGGCAGACAGCCGGGCCCGTCGCCCCCCGGGATCATCCGCATCGGGTGAGGCTCGCCTGTGCGCGCTTGTCTACAGTGAGCGGCACGCCGCTCCGCGTCGACCCCCAGACGCTCTGGGGAGCGGTCGAATGGAGCCTCGCCATGTCCGATGGAAGCACCCCTCCGATCACGCGCGCCCCCGCGACGGTGCCGCCTGCCCCTCATTCCGGCGGCATCAGCAAGGCGACGCTCGTCTGGTTCGGGCTCGCGATCGTCGTCCTCGCCTTCTTCGCCGCCTTCCTCGGGTCGTGGCTGGCGAGGTCGGTCGACACCGCCGAGCCGGTGCCCGCGGCCGCCTCCACGCCGGAAGGGACGGCGACCGTCGAGGACTACGAGGCCGCACTCGAGGAGATCCTGCCGGCTGGCTCGGCCGTGCGCGCCGGTTCTGGCACACCCGAGGAAGGGAAGGGGAGCGACGGTGACATCTACATCGACATCGACGACGCCGACGTCTACCTCTTCGAGGACGGAGGGTGGACGCTCGTCGGCAACATCCGCGAATCCGCCGCCGAGAACCTCACCGGCGCGACGGGCGCCACGGGTGCGACCGGTGCCACGGGATCCCAGGGCGAGCAGGGCGAGCAAGGGGAGCAGGGCGAGCAGGGCGAGGCCGGTGCGGCCGGCACGCAGGTGAGCCTCGGCGTGGGCGAGCCGCCCGCGACCTGCCAGGCAGACGACATCTACATCGACACCTCGGCACCCATGTTCTACCAGTGCTCCGACGGCAGCTGGGTGTCGTTCGCGCCGCCCGCCGCGCCCGAGGAGTGACCGGAGGCCGTCGCCCTTGCGGTCAGCGCCGCGTCGATGCAGTGACGGTGAACTTGGCGTTGCGCGCGATCTGACGCGTCGGACCGACCAGGCGTTCGAGCGCGGGGCGGTACTGCAGCCCCGAGTTCCAGACGGTCCACAGTTCGCCGCCGGGGCGCAGCGCGCGCCCCGCGTCGGCGAACATCCGCGGCGCGACGCCCTCGCTGATCGCCGCGCCGACGTGGAACGGCGGGTTCAGCGCGATGAACCCGGCGCTCGCATCGGGCCGGCTGCGCAGCATGTCGTCGCGGGTCACCTCCACCCGGTCGGAGACGCCGTTCGCCCGGGCGGTCTCGCGCGCCGATGCCACGGCGGCGGCGGACTGATCGCACGCATGGACGACGAGATCCGGATGCCGCAGCGCCAGCGTCGCCGCCACGACCCCGGTGCCGCACGCGAGGTCGACCACGTCGCCGTGCACCCCGGAGAGATCGGGCAGGTGGGCGAGCAGCATCCGCGTGCCGATGTCGATGGCCGTGCCCGCGAAGGCGCCCCCGAACGCGCATACGACGAGACCGTCGTGCTCTTCGCGGCGCGGAGCAGGGTCGCGTCCGTCGTGCGGCCCGCGTGACACGAGAATCCGCGACTTCTGCCGGGCATGGGTGACGTCGACGCGGGCGAAGTGCTCGCGCAGCACGTCGTTCATCGCCGGCGTCATGTGCTTGATCCGCCCACCGGCGAACACCACGACGTCGGGTGCGGCGTGTGCGGCGATCAGGCCCGCGAGGTCGCGCAGCGCGTCGAGTGAGCGAGGCAGCCGGACCAGGACCACCCTCGCGTCGGCGGTGAGCCCGGACTCGAGGGGAAGCGAGGTGAACGCGCCGGTCAGGGCGAGCCGCTCGGCGTTCGCCGCGAGCGCCTGCTCTCCGGTGAGCGCGTCCTGGTGCACCCGGATGCCGCGCGCGCCGTCGGCGGCAGCCCCGACGGTCAGCGCGCCGTAGCCGTCGCCGATCACGACGACCTCGCCGGGAGTGGCCCCACGGCGGGCGTCGGCCGACTCGTCGAGGATCAGGCGGTCCGCGGCATCCGTCGCCGGAAGATCGGGACCCTCGAGGTCGGGCCAGCGACGCAGCGCGGCGAGGGAGAAGTGCACCCGACCACGGTAGTCGCCCGCGCGCGGAGGTGGGTGGGCCCGGGGCACGGCCGGGCGGGCCGCCGTGACCGCCCGCCGCGCGCACGTAGGCTGGAACCATCCCCACCCGAAGGAGACCTGTGTTCCGCACGCCCTTGAACCTCTTCCGAGTGCTGGCCGTCGCGGAGGCGATCTCATGGACGCTCCTCATCGCAGGCATCGTCCTGCGTGCGACGACCGACGTCGCGATCGGCGTGACGGTCGGTGGCGGCATCCACGGTTTCGTCTTCCTGTCGTACGGTGCGACCGCCGTGCTGGTTGCGAAGAACCAGCGGTGGGGTGTGCTCCCGACGGTGGTCGCGATCGGCAGTGCGATCGTCCCCTATGCGACGATCCCGACCGAGCTGTGGCTGCACGGCACCGGACGCCTCGCGGGGGAGTGGCGCCTCGCCGCGACCGACGACCCGCGCGACTCGGCGTGGCACGACCGGCTCATGCGGTGGTTCCTGAATCGCGCGTGGCTGCTGGCGGTGCTCATCGCGCTGGCCGTGGTCGTGCTGTACGTCGTGCTGCTGATCGTCGGCCCGCCGGGCGGCCGCGACTGACCCGCGGGTCCTGAGCCCGGGCCCGAGGCGTGACGCCTGACTCGCCGGGGGTGACTCAGCGAATGTCGCTCACGGCGCCGGGCGCCCTGCGAGGTGCCGCCGTGCGATCCCCTCGAGGAGGATGTCCAGCCCGAACTCGAACTCGGTCTGGTCGTCGCACCACCCGAGCGTCGAGTCCGGGTCGTCGTGGACGACCTCTTTCAGCATCGCGGCGAGGTGCGGCACGAGGGCGGCCATCTGCTCGGCCTCCGGCCCGGACGCCGACGGCGGATCGTCGAGGGTCAGCTCCTGGCTGAAACCGTACTGGCGGCTGCCGAGGGCGTGCATCGAGTGGTGGATGAGGTCGTGGGACAGTCCGCCGCGGCGCATGAGCCCGACGTTCGCGTCGATGTAGCGGGCCATCGTCGGCGCGAGGGTCGCCCGCGCCTCGAGCACCGCGGGCACCCAGGAGTGGCGGAGCATCACGCGCCGCGCCCCGAGGATGCGCTCGCGCAGCCGGGATTGCCACGTGTCCTCCGACGCGTCCACGTCGAAGCCGCCGACCTCGTCCTCGATCTCGGCGAAGGTGCGCTCGAGCAGCCCGTCGAGGATCGCGCCCTTGTTGGGGAAGTGGTGGTAGAGCGACATCGCCTCGACGCCGAGCTCTTCGGCGAGGCGCCGCATCGTCAGGCCGTCCAGGCCGGCGACGTCGGCGATCGTCATCGCTGTCGTCACGACCCGATCGCGGGTGAGCGTGGTGCGCTCGGCGACGCTGCGCTGCGGCATCCGCTCACCTCCTCGCACTCACCGTACCTCGTCGAGTTCACGAACCGGCCCTGGACAGGAGGTTCCGAGCGCGCTACCTTACGTCGTAAGGCTTACATAGTAAGGGAGCAGTCATGACCACTTCCATCCCCTTCTCGACGGATGCCGCGACCCCCGCGGTGCCGCGGACGATGACAGCCGCGGTCGCCCGGCGCTTCGGCGGACCCGACGTGGTCGAGGTGACCCAGGTGCCCACGCCCGAGCCCCGCGCGGACGAGGTGCTGGTGCGCGTGCGCGCGACCACGGTGAGCATCGCCGACCACCGCCTGCGGGCGGCGGACCTGCCCCGCGGCCTCGGATTCCTGCGTATCGTGGCGCTCGGCGCCTTCCGCCCGCGCAAGCCGGTCCTCGGCATGGAGGCCGCGGGCGAGATCGTGCGCGTCGGCGCCGACGTGACGGACTTCGCCGTGGGGGAGCGCGTCATGGTCATGCGCGGCAGTGCGATGGGCTGCCACGCGCAGTACGTCCGTGCTCGCGCCGGCGGCGCGGTCGTGCCGATCCCCGGCGCGATGTCGTACGAGGACGCCGCGGCGATCCTGTTCGGCGGCTACACGGCCGTGTCGTTCCTCGACCGCGTCGAGCTGCAGCCCGGCACCCGCGTGCTCGTCAACGGCGCATCGGGCGCGGTCGGGACGGCGGCCGTCCAGCTGGCAGCTGCGGCCGGCGCGCACGTGACCGCGGTCACGAGCGCCCGCAACGCCGATCTCGTGCGCTCGCTCGGCGCCGAGCGCGTCGTCGACTACCTCTCAGAGGACTTCGCCGCGGGCGACGATCGGTGGGACGTCGTCGTCGAGTGCGTCGGCAATGCGCCGTTCACGCGCGTCGAGCGCGTGCTCGCACCGGGCGGCGCGCTCCTCCTCGTGATCGCCGACGGGCCCTCGATGCTGCGCGAGCGCTCACAGTCCCGGCGTTCCGGCCTGCTCGTCACCCACGAGGGGTCGGTCTTCGGCAAGGCGGCGCTGGAGAGGGTCGCCGCGCACGCGGCGGCGGGCGAGCTGCGACCCGTCATCGACCGCACATTCGACCTCGACGACATCGCCCGTGCCCATCGCTACGTCGACACCGGACGCAAGCGCGGCGCCGTGGTGGTCAGGGTGCCCTGACCGCGCGCCCCACGCGGCTCACCATCCGGTCGTCAGCACCTCGTCCAGGGCGTCGACGAGCGCATCGGCGCTCTCGCGCGTGAAGCACATCGGCGGCTTGATCTTCAGGATGTTCTGGTGGTCGCCGGTCGGCTGCGCGATGACGCCGAGGTCGCGCAGACGCGCGCAGATCGCGGCGGTCTCGGCCGTCGCGGGCTCGCCCGTCAGCCGGTCGCGCGCGAACTCCGGTCCGAGATAGAAGCCCGAGCCGTGCACGGCGGCGAGGAGCGGATGCCGCGTGCCGAGGTCGTCCAACCGCGCCTTCAGGTACCCGCCGACCTCTCTCGCGTTCTCCTGCAGACCCTCGTCGCGGATGATGTCGAGCACGGCCAGCCCGACGACGCTCGAGACCGGACTGCCACCTGCAGAGGAGAAGAAGTACCCGCCGTCGCGATAGCGCTCCGCGATGGCACGCGTCGTGACGACCGCGCCGAGGGGATGCCCGCTGCCCATCGCCTTGGCGACGGTCACGATGTCGGGCACGACGCCCTGCTGCGCGAAGCCCCAGAACCATTCGCCCAGCCGCCCGTAGCCGACCTGCACCTCGTCGGCGATCGCCAGACCGCCGTGGGCTCGCACCGCGGCGTACACGTCGCGCAGGTAGCCGTCGGGCAGCATCACGCCGCCGGCATTGCCGAAGATCGGCTCGGCGATGAACGCCCCGACCGGCGTGCCCTCGGCGGCGAGCCGTTCCACCTCGGCGACGGCGCCGTCGGCGAACCGCGCGCGGTCAGCGCCCCGGTCGCCGTAGGGTGCGGGGACCGTGTGCACCCACTCAGGACGGGTCTCGAGGGCGGCGGGGTTGTCGGCCACCGACGTGGAGACCGCATCCGACAGGTAGGTCCAGCCGTGGTACGCCTCACGCACGGCGAGCACGTCGCGCCTGCCCGACCACGCCTGGCCGAGCCGCAGCGCCAGGTCGACGGCCTCGGACCCGCTGTTGACGAGGAACACCGTGTCGAGCGGCTCCGGCAGCAAGGACGCCAGCCGCTCCGAGAACTCGACGACCGCGGGGTAGTGGAACCGCGAGTTCGTGTTGAGCAGCCGCCACTGCTCGGCGGCGGCAGCGACCAGTCGCGGATGGGCGTGCCCGACAGACGTGACGTTGTTGAGCGTGTCGAGGTACACCCGCCCGTCGGTGTCGACGAGGTGCTCGCGCCAGCCGCGCACCATGACCGGCGGCTCGTCGAAATAGTGCTCCTGCACGTCGGCGAACACCGCATCGCGCCGTGCGAGCAGTCTCGCCCCATCGAGCCGAACGGCGGACGGATGCTGCGGCACCAGCTCCGACGGATCGGCCACGACTGTGCGCCAGGCCGCCGCGAGTGCGCCGGTCGTGAACCACGGCGCGGCGACGCCGGCGCGGACGACCTGCACCCGGAGCGTGCTGTCGGCCTCGCCGAGGAGCTCCCCGGCGGCGACCTCCCCGCCGTCGTCAGGGGCCGGACGAAGGCCCTCGAGGCGGAGGCACACCTCGTCCGTCCTGAGGACGACGGCGTCGTCGTCGACGATCTCGACCGTGCCGTCCCACGGCGCGGCGACCGGCTGCTGATCCGCGAACAGCAGCTCGAGGCCGAGCGCGACGTTGTGCGGAGCGGTCCGCTGGTACGGGCGCGAGCGGGTCAGCCTGGCCTCGCCGAACCGTGCGATCGACACGCGCGCGGCGCTCGCCGGGGCGAGGCATCCGCTCATCACGTCGTGCTCGGCGGAGTCGTCGAGCCATCGTCCCTCGTGGAGCGCGGGGCTCGTCGGCGAGAGGTCGGCGACGACCGCGTCGTCGTCGGCCAGCCACGGCAGGAGGGGGAGGCCCGGCGGCAGGGCGAGCGCGTGGGGCTCGTGGCCCACCGCACGGCCCACGAGGGAACCCGCGACGTCGAGCGGCAACGCCGTCGCCGCCTCGAGGATCGCCTGCTCGTGCGCGAGGTTGCCGGCGGCGTAGTCGTTGCCCGGGTCGGTCACGAGCACGTGATGGGCGCTCGCGACGAGCGTCGCCGCGCGCAGGACGACGAGAGGCCACAGCGCGCGACCCTCGGCCGCGGCGAGCGGGCGGACCGCGCGGTAGGCCGTGACGGCGCGCATCGCGCCCGGCAGATCGACGCCGTCGTGGTGGAGGAGGGAGGAGAGCGTGATCGCCAGCTCGCCGACGGTCCACGACCGGTTGAGGTCGCCCAGATCGATCACCCCGTCGGGGATGCGACCGATCGCATCGGCGGTGACGACGTTGTCGTCGGTGAGGTCGCCGTGGATGAACTGCAGCGGCAGGTCGTCGGCGACCGCCGCGACGGCGTCCCATGCCTCCGCGGCCACGGCGCGCAGCCGCGACCGGAGCTCCGTGTCGTCGACGTACGGCAGCAGTTCTGCGAGCACGGCAGGGGTGTGCCGGAGGTCCCACTGGTGCGCGCGCTCGGCGCCGGGCGCGTCGAGGTCGGCCAGGGCGAGGGCGACCCGCGCCGCCAGCGTGCCCATGGCCTCGATCACGGCACCGGAGAGGTGCCCGCTGAGAGTGCGACCGGGGAGGAACTCGAGCACGCGGGCCTGCATCGTGACGCCGTCGACCGTCACGGTCCGCGTGGTCGTGCCGTCCGATGCGAGCGCGCGCGGGGCGCGGCATCCGGCCCGCTCGGCGATCAGGAGCGCCGCGGCGGACTGCGCCTCGAGCTCGGCGGCCGAGACGCTGGGGTTCGCGATCTTCAGCAGCACGGATGCCGCGTCCGGGCGCTCCAGCAGGAAGTTGCGGTCCTGATGGCTGCCCAGCGAGCGCGCCGTCGCCTCGATGCCCCACTGGTCGAGCGCGATCCGCGCCGCCTCCGCCTCGGAGATCTCGGGCGGGGCGGGCTGCGTGAGGACGCCGCCCGCGCTCGGCTCTGCGCTCATGTGTGCTCCTCGCTCGAAACCTGGCACGAGGCTACCGGGGCGGGCGCGCGACGCCCGCCCCGAGCGCGTCGTGTCAGGTCCTGGCGGGGAGCTGCTGGAGGGTCCAGGTGTTGCCGTCGGGGTCGTCGAAGCTGACGAACCGACCCCAGCCCTGCTCGTCCACGCCCTGCGCCTCGACCCCGAGGCCGCGCAGATGCACGAGCGCCTCGTCGGCGTCGGGAACGACCACCTGGATGGTGTTCTGCTTGCCGGGTTCGAGGTCGACGCCCAGTCCGGTGCCGAAGGCGATCGAGCACGCCGATCCGGGAGGCGTCATCTGCACGAACCGGAGGCCGTCGAACGGAACCTGGTCGTGGTCGGCGTTGAACCCGATCCTCTCGTAGAAGTCCTTCGCGCGGTCGACGTCGGTCACCGGCACGAAGATGAGCTCGATCTTCCAATCCATGGTGCTGCCTTCCTCTGCGTGAGCGGCCGGAGACCCGGCGCGGTCCACACGCTACGCCCCGACCCGGACACCGGGCGACCGCAGTGCGGGAGATCCCGGGCGACCCGGCCTCAGGCCGGGGCGCTCTCGCTGAGAAACGCCGCGAGCTGGTCGGGAGGGCACGCGGCGACGGCGGCGCCGTGGCCGGCGAGGTCGGCGAGCGCGTCGAGCGCGCCGAGCAGGGACTCGCGGTCGCCCGTCGCGCCGTGCGCGGCGACGAGGGCCTCGGCAGCCGCGACCTGCCGCGAGCGGTCGCCCGACGCTGCCGCGATCGCCGCCGCCTCCCGCAGGATGTCGACGCGGCGGCGCGGGTCTGCGGCGCCCGCGGCGCGCAGCATGAGCACCCGGTGCACGCAGCGCAGGTCGCCCAGGTGGCGGAAGGCGTCGAGCAGGTCGTCCAGGTCGCCGGCTTCGTCGAGCCCGAGCGTGGCCTGCACGAGCCGCCCGTGGGCCAGCTCGTGCTCGTTGGCCATCGCCTCGGAGTAGGCCACGCACTCCGCGGCCCACCGCGCCGCGCGCTCCGGGTCGAAGCCGGTCTCGGCGGCCGTCAGCGCCATCATGAACCGCACGTTGTTGACGTGCGTGTGGTCGCCCGCCCGGGCGTAGGCGCGCATCGCCCCCTCGAACTCGTCGACGGCGTCCGAGATGTCGGTGCGCCGGCCCTCGGCGATGGCGATGCTGCGCAGCGCGACGCCGCGGAACTGGCGTGCGGCCGCGGCATCCCACACGTGATCGTGCTCGAGCGCGAGGCGCTCGGCGATGTCGAGATGCGGGAGGGCTGCGGCAGGCTCCGGGCCGTACGCGGCGGCGAGGCCCGCGAGCTGGTGCGCCGCGCGCGCCTCGTCCGGGTCGCGTGTGTCGGCTGCGGCGAGGGCGCGCTCGGCGAGCGTCGTGACCACCTCGACGTCGAAGAAGGCGAGGGCGTTGCCGAGCACGAGCAGCTGCGACGGTGTCGCCCGCGCGAGCAGCCATTCGTCGTGCGCACCCATCGCGAGCGCCTCGACGCTGTCGGCATCCGACCCGTACTGCTCCACGCCCACCGCGAGGAGCGCCGAGAGTCGCATAGCGAGCGGGTCGCGCTCGGCGAGCGACCAGCGCAGCGCGGCGTTGACCTCGGGGCACAGCATCGTCGACAGCGCCATGGCCTCGGGGCTGGCATCCGTCCGCGCCCGTGCGATGAAGCCCTCGGACACGACCGTGACGATCGCGGCGTGCCGCTGCAGCACGTCGCGCACGACATCGGCGTCGGTGCGGGCCAGGACGAACTCGCGCATGACCGCGAGCAGGCGCCAGCGGCCGGGCGCGCTCGTCGCGCGCACCAGCAGCGAGCGGTCGAGCAGGCGCAGCACGATGCCCTCGACGCCGGGACGGGTCACGGCGATCGCGAGGTCCATGTCGAACGTGCGGGGGAGCGCTGCGAGGCGCCGCAGCACGTCCCGCTCGTCGTCGGTGAGGAGGTGCCACGTCCATTCGAACGCGGTCTCCAGGCTCCGGTGGCGCCCCTCGGGCGTCGCGCGGTCGAGGGTGCCGAAGTCGTGGTCGAGTCGCTGGGCGAGCTCGGCGAGGGGCAGATGACGGGCGGCGGATGCTGCGAGCTCGAGCGCCAGCGGCAGACCGTCCAGCCGCACCGCGATGCGATCCACGTGCGACTGTTCGTCGGCGGTGGGCGGATGCCCGTACGACGCCAGCCGGTCGCTCAGGAGCGCGCTCGCCGGTGCGTCCACGCCGTCCGCGGCCAAGGGCTGCACGAGGTGCACGCGCTCGTCCTCCCCGCCGAGCGGGGTGCGCGAGGTCACGATCACCTGGAGGCCGGGCGCGAGGGCGCGCAGGCCGGCGATCAGCCGCCGCGTCGCGGCGCCCACGTGGTCGGCGTTGTCCAGCACGAGCAGGTAATCCTGCGCGGCGAGCGCGATGCCCACGGATCCCAGCAGATCCTCGTGGGGCGACACCTCCATGCCGAGGGTGCGCGTGATCCGGTTGACGACGTCGCCGGGTGTCGCGTGCTCGAACTCGACCACGAGGGGCGTGCACCGCTCCTGCGCCTTGGCGAACTCGAGTGCGAGGCGAGTCTTCCCGACGCCGCCCGGCCCGACGAGGGTCAGCTGATCGCCCACGGCCAGAGCCGCGCCGATCCGTGCCAGGTCGCGCCCGCGACCGCGGAGCGGATTGGCGGGCACCTGGACGGATGCCTCGCGCCGGTGCCGGGCGGCCGAGACGAGGTCGGCGCGCGTGTCGGCGTCGAGCTTGCGTCGCAGGCTCGCGATGTGGCTCTCGACCGTGCGCACGGAGATGAACAACTCCGAGGCGATCTCGGGGTTGGTCAGTCGCCGCTCCACGCCGGCGAGGACCGCGCGCTCGCGCGGTGTCAGGGGCGGCCCCAGCACGCGGCCCAGTGTACTCACGTGGGTCGCGCGCCGGGGCGGCGCCTGAACAGGCGTCATGCCCGGCGAGGGAGGAGGCGGATCAGTCCGACCCGCGTGCGCGGCGCCGTGGCGGGCGAGGCATCCGTCGTCGCCGCCTTCTCGCGAGCGAGGTGCTCGAGGATCACGCGGCGGCGTTCGAGGTCGACGTGAGCGGTCTCCCGCTCGCTCAGGTGCAGGGCGAACAGATCGTATGCGGACACGGGTCCGCCTCCTTCCGGGTGCAGCGGCGGTCAGCGGACCGTCGCCGTGAACAGCAGGTATTCCGAGTCGATGCCGCCGTCGCGGGCGATCGCCTCGTCGCCGAGGCTCCGCAGCGCGTCGTCGATGGCGGCCACCGCCGCCGGGTCGTCGGCGTTGCGGTTGTAGACCGCGATCGTCGGGCCGTAGTGCGACGCGAAGTAGGCGCGGAACTCCTCGCCCGTCGCGAACGGGGCGAAGCGGACCGTCTCGCGGCTCGCCTGCACGTCGGTGACGCGGTCGCCGAAGAGCTCGCGCACGTGCGCCTCGTCGCCCCACAGGGGTGCGGGCTTCGCGCCCTCGGGCAGCGGCGCGTTGAACGGCTTGAGCGCCGCGAACAGCCGGCCGATGAACCCCTGCGGCGTCCAGCTGATGAGACCCACACGGCCGCCGGGTCGCACGACGCGCACGATCTCGTCGGCGCTGCGCTCGTGGTGCGGCGCGAACATGACGCCGACCGTCGAGATCGCGACGTCGAACTCGTCGGCGCCGAAGGGCAGAGCCTCGGCATCCGCCGGACGCCACTCCAGCTCGGCGCCCGCCTCATCGGCGCGGCGATGCCCCTCGCCGAACAGCTCGGGCGTGAGGTCCGTCGCGACGACGTGGGCGCCGCGCAGCGCGGCGGGGATCGCCGCGTTGCCGCTGCCCGCGGCGATGTCGATCACGTGCTCGCCCGGCCGGATGCCGACGGCCTCGACCACCCGCGGTCCGAGCGACCAGATGAGGTCGTGCGCGAGGGTCGGGTAGTCGCCCGACGCCCACATCGCCCGGTGCTTGGCCTTGAGGGCCTTGTCCGCCTCGTCGATGGTGAGGGTGCTGAGATCAGTCATGGTGTGTCCTCTTCTTTCTGGTTCGGTGGGACGCCTTCCAGGTTTCTCCGGTCGCGCCGGAAGGGCATCCGTGCAGCACACGGAAATCCGCACCGGGAGGAAGGAGCGCGGGGGGACGCCGGGAATACATCGCGTGTGCAGCCCCTTGAACTTGATACGGCTGTACTCAAGTTTGTTCAGGAGAGACGGAATGCCCGAAGATTTCACCCCCTCCGCCGGTGCCGACGACCAGGAGGGCTCGTTCGACGAGTTCCTCTCGCGGTACCTCGCGGGAGAACGCGCCCGCGCCGAGCGGTCCATCGACCTCAGCCGGTTCCTGGGCGCCCGCACCCAGGAGCTGCTGCAGCGCGCCGGCCGCTTCGCCCTCGAGCGCGGCCAGCGCGAGCTGGACGCCCTCCACGTGCTGCGCGTCCTCGTCGACGAGGCGCCGGCACGCGACGCGGTCGAGCACATCGGTGCCGACCCCCGCGCGATCCTCCGCGCGACCGACGAGCGCCTGCCCGCGGCATCCGCTCCCGCCGACGTCGACGGCGCCGTCATCACCCCCTCGGTGCAGCGTGCGCTCTTCCACGCCTTCCAGGTCGCACGCTCGTCGGGCTCGACGTACGTCGACCCCGAGCACCTGTTCTTCGCGCTCGTCCTCGCGCAGGACACGCCCGCCGGTCAGGTGCTGGCGCGCGCCGGTGTGACGGCCGAGGCCCTGACGCAGGGGCTGCGCGAGACGGTCGCCCCGGGCGCGGCTCCGTCGGCGGAGGAGGAGACGGATGCCGCGGCATCCGTCACCCCGATGCTCGACACCTACGGGACCGACCTCACCGCCCAGGCCGTGGCCGGCGAGCTCGACCCTGTCATCGGGCGCACCGACGAGATCGAGCAGACCATCGAGATCCTGAGCCGCCGCACGAAGAACAACCCTGTGCTCGTCGGCGAGGCCGGTGTCGGGAAGACGGCGATCGTCGAGGGGCTCGCGCAGGCGATCGTCGACGGGGGCGTGCCCGAGCAGCTGCTCGGCAAGCGCGTGGTCGCCCTCGACCTGCCCGCGATGCTGGCGGGCACGCGCTACCGCGGCGACTTCGAGGAGCGCCTGACCAAGACGATGGACGAGATCGCCGCGCACAAGGGCCAGCTCATCGTGTTCCTCGACGAGGTGCACACCGTGGTCGGCGCCGGCGGTGCGGGCGACGGCGGCATGGACGCCGGCAACATCCTCAAGCCCCGCCTCGCACGCGGCGAGCTGCACCTCGTCGGCGCCACGACGCTCAAGGAGTACCGCGTCATCGAGAAGGACCCGGCGCTCGAGCGCCGGTTCCAGCCGGTGCGCGTAGGCGAGCCGTCGGTCGAGGACGCCGTCCTGATCCTGCGCGGCCTCCAGCCGGCGTACGAGGAGCACCACGGCATCGCGTACACCGACGACGCGATCCGCGCGGCCGTCGAGCTGAGCGACCGGTACCTCACCGAGCGCGTGCTGCCCGACAAGGCGATCGACCTGATCGACCAGGCCGGCGCGAGGCTGCGGCTGCGCCTCGGCGCGAAGGTCGACGTGAGTGCGCTCATCGCCCAGCTCGCCGAGCTCGAGGCCGACAAGAACGCCGCCGTCTCGGCCGAGCACTACGAGGAGGCGTCACGCATCCGCGACCGCATCGCCGCCGTGCAGGCGAAGCTCGACGAGGTGACGGCCGCCGGCGCCGCCACGCGCGGGGAGGCCGTCGTCGGCGAGCCCGAGATCGCCGCGGTCATCAGTCGCGCGACCGGCATCCCGGTGAACCGGCTCACTGAGACCGAGCGCGAGCGCCTGGCCGTCCTGGAGGACGAGCTGCACGACCGCGTGATCGGGCAGGACGACGCCGTGGCTGCCGTCGCCAGGGCCGTGCGCCGCAACCGCACCGGCATGGGAGACGCCCGTCGCCCGGTCGGCTCCTTCCTGTTCCTCGGACCCACCGGTGTCGGCAAGACCGAACTGGCCAAGGCGCTCGCCGCGTCGCTCTTCGACGACGAGGGCGCGGTGATCCGCTTCGACATGAGCGAGTTCGGCGAGCGCCACACCGTGTCGCGGCTCGTCGGAGCGCCTCCCGGATACGTCGGCTACGACGAGGCCGGCCAGCTCACCGAGCGCGTGCGGCGCAACCCGTACTCGATCGTGCTTTTCGACGAGATCGAGAAGGCGCACCCGGACGTCTTCAACCTGCTGCTGCAGGTGCTCGACGACGGGCGCCTCACCGACGGTCAGGGCCGCACGGTCGACTTCCGCAACACGGTCGTCGTGATGACGTCGAACCTCGGCTCCGAGTTCCTCGCGTCGCGCGGCGGCGCCATCGGCTTCCTCGCCGACGGCGGCGGAACGACGGGCTTCGGCTCCGAGAAGGACCTGCGCGACCGCGTCTTCGCGAAGCTGCGGGAGGCGATGCGGCCGGAGTTCCTCAACCGCATCGACGAGATCGTGCTCTTCCGGAAGCTCGAGAAGGCCCAGCTCCACGACATCGTGAGCCTGCTGCTCGGCGCCTCCGAGGCGCGGCTCGCGAAGCGCGAGATCGAGTTGACGGTGACGGATGCCGCGACCGACTGGCTCGCCGAGAACGGGTACGAGCCCGAGTACGGCGCCCGCCCGCTGCGCCGGCTCATCCAGCGCGAGGTCGACGACCGCATCGCCGACCTGCTCGTGACGGGCGCGCTGGTCGACGGGGGAGCGGTGACGGTCGATGCCGCGGACGGTGCGCTGATCGTCCGGTCGGAGGTCGCGGTCCCGGCCGCGGCCTGACCCGGCGCGGGCGGGTGTCGGCGGCCTCTGGCAGGGTGAGGGCATGAGCTCACCTGCGCGCAGAGTCGGCGCCATCTTCATCCCCGATCTCCCGCCCGAGCAGCTCCGAGGCGCCGTGCTCGACGCCGAAGCCGCCGGGGTCGGCGAGCTGTGGCTGTGGGAGGACTGCTTCCGCGAGGCGGCGTTCTCGAACGCCGGCGCCGCCCTCGCCTGGACGGAGCGCCTGCGCATCGGCATCGGCATCTCGCCGATGCCGCTGCGCAACGTCGCCCTCACGGCGATGGAGATCGCGTCGGTCGAGCGCATGTTCCCCGGCCGGCTGCTGCCGGGCGTCGGCCACGGCGTGCTGTCGTGGATGGGGCAGGTCGGCGCCCGCGTGGCGTCGCCCCTCACCCTCATGCGCGAGTACGTGCCGGCGCTGCGCGGCCTGGTCGCCGGCGAGACGCTGAACACCGCGGGCCGCTACGTCACCCTCGACGACGTCACCCTCGACTGGCCGCCCGCCGACGCCCCTGCCGTGTACGCCGCCGGCGAGGGACCCAAGACGCTCCGGCTCACGGGCGAGGTGGCCGACGGCACCGTCCTCACCGGCGGCACGAGTCCCGCCCAGGTCGCCGCGGCGCGCGCGCTCATCGCCGAGGGTCGCGCCGAGGCGGGCCGCGACGGTCATCACGACGTCGTCGTCTACGTCGCGGTGGCGTTCGGCGACGGCTCCGCCGCGCGCGCCGCCGAGCAGCTCGAGCGCTGGAACCTTCCCGGCGAGACCGAGCGGATCCTGACGGGCGACGCGGCCACCGTCGCACGCGCGATCGGCGAGTACCACGACGCCGGCGCCGACGCCGTCATCCTGCAGCCGCTGCCCGACGAGACTGAGCTCGGCGGCTTCCTGCGCCAGGTGGCCGACGTGGCGAGTCGCGCGGTGTGACGGTCCGCTCTGTCACGGCGGGCCCGCAGCGGCCCGTTCGATCTCGCGATGCTTCATGCTCGAGGGTATGACCGCGCACCGGGGACTCCTCTCGATCGGCATCGCGGCAGCCGTCGGCGCCGACCTCGCGGCCCGGCTCGCTCCGGCTGTCCAGGCGGCCGGGCTGCACGCGCTGTGGGTGAACGACACGCCCGGTCACGACGCGCTCGCGGTGCTCGCGGCGGCCGCGCGCGAGACCGACGGGCTCGTGCTCGCCACGGGCGTCCTTCCGGTCGATCGGCGTTCGCCCGACGAGATCCTCGATCGCGTGTCGGCACGGGGCCTGCCTCCCGAGCGGCTCGTGCTCGGGATCGGCTCAGGCGGGCGAGGGCCAGGCTCGCTCGCGCGGGTGGAGCAGGCGGCCTCGGCGCTCCGGGCGGCGACGACCGCGCGGGTGCTCGTCGGCGCGCTCGGTCCGAGGATGCGGAGACTCGGCGCCGAGGCATCCGACGGTCTTCTGCTCAGCTGGCTCACGCCGGAGATCGCGGCGCGGCAGGCGGCCGGCGCGCATGAGGTGTCGCGCGACGCGCACGTCGCGCTCTACGTGCGTGCCGCGCTCGACCCGGCGGCCGCGTCGCGTCTCGACGCCGAGAGCGCCGCCTACACGTCGTATCCCTCGTACGCCGCGAACTTCGCGCGGCTCGGGATCGCCGCGCCCGACACGACGATCCGGCCGGGGCGCGAGCGGGAGCAGGTCGCGGCGTATCGCGCCGCCGCCGACGAGGTCGTCCTGCGGGCGATCACGCCGGGAGACGGCGTCGACGACTACCTGCGGTTCGTCGCGGGGGCCGCCGCGGTGCTCTGACCGCGACGACCCCCGCGATGCGAGAACCCGGTCCGCGGGCATCGGCGCCTCACGCGAGCGCGAGGGCGTCGAACCGCACGACCGGGGCCGGCCGGGTCAGTGCCCGACGCGCGGCACCTTCACGTCGACCCACACCAGCCGGTGGTCACTGCTCGGGAACGGGAACACGCCGGTCAGGCGCGACAGCGGGTCGGCCTGCACCGGCCAGAACACTCCTGCGTCGACCGCCTCGAGCGTCCACGACGGCAGCACGTAGTCGGCGCGGAGGTTGCCCGGCGCGGTGTCGCTGAAGTCGGCCGTGTCGTAGGCCGGGTCGCCCCGGTGCGTGGCATTCGCCCCGCCCTGCAGCGTCGCCGCCTCGACAGCGCCGTCGGACGCGGGCTTCGGGTCGCGCAGCCAGCGGTTGCCGAGGATTTGGTCGATCGCGGCATCCACCGAGTCGCCGTCCAGCGGGTCGGCGTTCTGGTCGCCCACGATCACGAACGACGAGGCGGGACGCAGGCCTCCGCGGGCGCCCTCGTCGTCGTAGATGTACTTCCCCTTGCCCGGGGTGATGTAGTCCGCCCAGAACCGGATCTCGTCGTGGTTGCGGCGGCCGTTGCGGTCCTCCGGCCCGTCGAAGGTCGGCGGGGTGGGGTGCGAGGCGAGGATGTGCACGGTGTGACGTCCGACCTGCACCGGCACGTCCCAGTGCGACTTGCTCGACAGGCGGAACACGTCGAGCTCCTCCGGCGAGTACCAGTCGGCAGGCGACGCCGTCGCGGGGTCGTCGGGCAGCAGTGCCCCCGGCATGGCCTTCCACAGGAACTTCTGGAACGTGCGCACGTCGTCGGTGACGATCGGGTGCTTCGACAGCACGACCATGCCGTACTGGCCCTCGTACGCGCCGAACCCGAACGCGTCGTCGCCGCCGCCGATCGTGCCGTTGTTGTTGAGATCGAACCCGCTCGCGATGCCGGTGTTCGACGGCGCGACGAACGCGTAGGGGTACTCCACCGGCGCCGCGCCCTGCTGCCCGACCTCGAGATAGTTGTCGCGGAACAGGTCGACGGCGACCTCGCCGTCGACGTAGTCGAACTCGTTGAGGAGCACCACGTCGGGGTTGGCACGCTGGATCACCTCGGCGACGGTGCGGGCCTGAGCGTTCGTACCGGTGCTGAGGTCGGCGACGAGCTGTCCGGCGGCACCGCGGTTCAGCGAGAGGTTGTACGTCGCGACGCGGAGCGGCTCCTTCTGGAAGAGCGCATCTCCTCGCTGCGGTGCGGGGGCGGCGATCGCCGGGGCGGCGGCGCCGGCGCCGATGAGGGCGGCGGCGGTGGCGGCGGCGAGGACGCCGCGGATGCGGGGGGACATCGGTTCTCCTTCGGGTGCGACGCCGTCTCGTGGACGGCGCGGGGGGAAGTGCGCTGCGCCGACGGCGCCGGTCGGCGACGACGGCGACAGCCCTACAACGGTAAGCGCCGAAGGTGGCCGGGCAAAGAACGCGGGGTGTCGCGAACGCGGTGACAGACTGGGCACGATGACTTCCCGACGGCGACAGCCCCGCACCGTGCAGGCTCTGCGCACCACCGCGCGCCTGCTCCTGGCCGGTCTCCTCGTCGTCGCGGGCGCGTCGCATCTCACGTGGGGCCGGCGCGGGTACCGGATCGTCGTGCCGGACTGGGCGACGCGGCTGCTGCGCACCGACAAGGACGCGATCGTCGTGGCATCCGGAGTCGTCGAGCTCATGCTCGGCGGAGCGCTCGTGTGCCTGCCTCGCGAGCGTCGGCGGGTCGGGTGGCTCGTCGCCGCGTTCTTCGTCGCGGTGTTCCCGGGAAACGTGCACCAATGGCGCACCGGGCGCGAGGCGCCGCTCATGCGGACCGATCGTGCGCGGTTCGTGAGACTGCTGCTGCAGCCGCTGCTGGTCGCGTGGGCGCTGTGGAGCACCGCGACGGATGCCGCGGCCGGGCGCACCCACGGGAGGCACCGGTGACCCGGCGGGTCGCCGTCGTCGCGGGCGGGTCGGGCTTCGTCGGACGGGCGCTGCGCGCAGCCCTCACGGACGACGGCTACGACCTCCGCCTCATCGGCCGCGACGGGCCCGATGCCACCTGGTCGGACCCCGCCCGGCTGCGCCGCGCGCTCGAGGGTGCGGACCTGCTCCTGAACCTCGCCGGCAGATCGGTGAACTGCCGATACACCGACACCCATCGCGACGAGATCCTGCGGTCGCGCGTCGAGACGACCCGGCTGCTGCGCGAGACGGTGACGGATGCCTCATCCCCGCCCGCCGTCTGGCTCAACGCGAGCACGGCGACGATCTACCGCTACGCGCTCGATCGTCCGCAGTCCGAGGCGGACGGCGAGCTGGGGTCGGGGTTCTCGGTCGACGTGGCGCGCACCTGGGAGGGCGAGTTCTTCGCGGGCGACCTGCCCCGCACGCGGCGCGTCGCACTGCGCATGGCGATCGTCCTCGGCGACGGGCCGGCGACCCGCACGCTCGTGCGCCTGGCGCGACTCGGCCTCGGCGGTCCGCAGTACGACGGCCGCTGGTTCCGTCATCGCAGGTACCGCGGCATCGGACCGAACCCGACGCCCGAGGGTTCCCCGCACGGGCACCGGTCGCACGGCCGCCAGCGCTTCAGCTGGATCCACATCGACGACGTCGTCGGGGCGGCGCGGTTCCTGCGCGACCGCGACGACATCGCCGGTCCCGTCAACCTCGCCGCGCCGGACGCCATCGACAACGCCACCCTGATGGCGACGCTGCGCCGGCTGGTGGGAGCGCCGGTCGGCCTGCCCGCATGGCGCTTCATGCTCGAGGCGGCGATGTGGGCGCTTCGTACCGAGCCCGAGCTCGTGCTCAAGAGCCGGTGGGTGACGCCCGGCGTGCTCGTGGAAGCCGGCTATCGGTTCCGCCATCCGCAGGCCGACGCCGCGCTGGCGGACGTCGTGCGAACCGTTTCCCCAGGCCGGGTGCGCGCAGCGGAGGGCGCCGATCGCCTGGGTTAGAGTGCCAGAGTGCAAAGGCTGGCCGCGTGATCGGAGGACTCCGTTTCGCCCTGGCCCGGGCCCGGGCCGCCGCTGCGCCCCTCGTCACGCTCGCCGTCGTCGCCGCGCTGTCCGCGCTCCTCGTGGTCGCGGTCGCCGCCCTCATCGGGTCCGTCGAGACACGTGAGGCCCGCGGCGCGCTCGCCGCAGCGACCGGCGACCGCTCGCGCATCGTCCTGACCACGGGAGCGGATGCCTCGGCCGACGAGATCGCCGCCGCCGCACGTGATGCCGTCGGCGGCTGGGGCGCCGGCGGGGCGCTCGACGTCACCGTCGAGGACGGCGACGTCGTGCTGACGCCCGCTCTCGACCGCATCACCGGGGCGCAGTCGCTCGTGCTCGCCGACAGCCTGGGGGGCCTGCGCGACGCCGTCGAAGAGAGGACCGGCGACCGTCCGCAGGGGTCCGGCGGCCTGCGCGACACGCTCGGCGAGGTGCAGGACGGCATCGAAGTGCGTCGCGGGCCGACCGCCGTCGCCCTCGGACTGCTCGGACTGCTCACGGCCGTCGTGGTCGGGGCGGTCGCGATCGAGGCGGTGCGCGCGCGGGAGTCCGAGAGCATGCTCCTGCGCGCCCGCGGCGCGCGTCGCCGCGACCTCGTATGGCTCGGTGCGCTCGAGACGTCGGTCGTCGCTCTGGTCGGCTCGCTGGTGGGAGCGTTCGCGGGCGGGTTCGCTGCGGGTCTGTGGACGGGCACCGGCCCCAGCATCCTCGGCGCCCTCGCCGTCGCAACCGGCATCGCGGTCGTGGCCGCGGCCGTCGTCGCCGTCGCCACCGCACGCGGAGCGGACCGCGGATCGCCGCGTGCGCGCGCCGTCGCGGACATCGGCGCGGTCGTCCTGCTCGCCGTCGTCACCGGTCTGGCCGTCTGGCAGTTCGTGCAGTCGGGTACGCCGGTCGTCGAGCGAGGAGACGGCGGCACCGTGCTGGATCCGCTCGTCGCGATCGCCCCCGCGCTCGCCCTCGCCCTCGCGGCGCTCGTCGCGGTGGCGCTGGCGACGCCGATCGCGCGTGGCGTCGCCGCGGCGTTCGCGCCCATCCGCGGAGTCTCGCCGATCACTCCACTCCGGCTGGCATCGCGGCGCCCCGCCCGCCATGCCCTCTCGATCACCGTGGTCGCCTTCGCCATCGGCACGATCACCGTCGCCGGGGCCTACCAGGCGAGTCTCACCGCGCTCGGCGACGCTCCCGAGGCGCTGCGCGTCGGGGCCGACGTCAAGGTCGGCACGATCCCCGACGACGTGGCCGCCGCCGAGGTGGCGTCCGCGGGCTCGCCCGATGCCGCGATGCTCGCGCGCCCGATGAGCGCCCAGGGCGCCGACGGCCGCATCCCGATCCTGGCCGTCGAGGCACGGGAACTCGGTGAGGTCATGCTCGACGCGGGCGGAACCATCGACCCCGCGGCCCTCGGCGAGGCGCTGACCGTCGCCGACGCGGGGGTCCCTCTGGCGGGCGACGCGCTGACGCTGACCCTCGTCGCGCCGCCGGGCGAGCCGATCGAGTACGAGGAGGGTCAGTTCCACGAGCCGGGCTCTCCGGCGTTCCAGGTGCGCGTGAGCCTCCTGTCGGCCGCCGGAGCCACAGAGACGCTCACCTTCAGCAATGCCGATTTCAGCATCGGCGAGGACGACGACGGAAACGTCGTGGAGACGGCCGACGTCCGCGCCGAGGAGACCGTCACCTTCGAGCTCGATGCCGGCGACCAGTGGTCCCTCGCCGCCATCGCCCTCGCGTATCACCCGCTCGGCTTCGTCCCCGGCGCGGGGACGATCACCGCGGGCTCCGGCGGCGACACCGTCGACCTGTCGGCGTTCCGGCCCGCGGCCGGGACCCCGGGCAGCCTCGAGGTGACCGGGTCGGCGCTGACCTTCGCGCCGGAGGCGGCTGCCGGGGAGCCGTTCACGCAGGCCGTCGCCCCGGGTGTGCCCACCGCCGTGCCGGCCGTGATGACCTCGGCACTCGCGGCCTCCCTGAGCCTCGAGCTGGGCGACACGATCGCGCTCGAACTGCTCAAGCCCGAGTTCGAGGCCGACTTCGAGATCGCCGACATCGTTCCGGTGCTGCCCGGCACGTCCGCCGGTGAGGGGATGCTGGTCGACCTCGGGACCCTGTCGCTGGCGAGCCCGTTCGAGATCCTCCCGACGCAAGCGTGGCTGGCGACGGAGGACCCGGGCGCGGTCGCCGCAGCGGTCGAGGAGCAGTTCGCGCAGACCGTGACCATGATCGCCGACCCCCGTTCAGGGCAGAACGCCGCCGCCACGGCATCCGCGTTCTGGCTCGCCGCCGGCGGTGCGGTCGTGCTCGCCACGGTCGTGCTGGTGCTGCGCCGCACGCGGAGCCGCGCCGACGCGCGCGAGCTGGCGCTGCTCGCGGTGATCGGGCTCGGACGCCCGCGCGCGTCACGTGTCCGCGCGCAAGAGGACCTGTTCGCGGTCGCGATGGGGGCTGTCGGCGGCATCGCCGCCGGCATCGCGACGGCATGGCTCATCGTCGCCCCGCTCGTGCGGGCCGCCTACGGCAGCGTCCCGGAGGCGTACCCGGTCGTCCTGCAGGCCCAGCCCCTCCTGCTCGGTGGGCTGATCCTCACCGCCGCGCTGGTCTTCGCCGGCATCGTCGCCACCGTGCGCGCCCCCGGCGGCCTCGCCCCGCTCATGAGGGAGGACGAGTGACCCGATCGCCGGGCCTGTCCGCCCTCACCCGTCGACGTTTCGCGACGCCGCGCAGCGCCGCGCTCGTCATCGTGGCGCTCGTCGCCTTCGCGGCGTTCGTCATCGCCGCCGCGCCGCGGGCACTCGTGGGGGTCGTTCGGGCCGAAGTGGCGCACCAGGTGTCGGACATGCCGGCGATCTCGCGCGACCTGTCCGCCAGCCTCATCGGCTCGCCGGTTTTCGGGCCGGCGTCGGACCCGTCCGTCGCCGACGGCTGGGACGAGGGCGCTGCAGGCGTGTTCGGCGCGGTCGGACAGCTGCTCGCCGATAACCGCGGGTCGCTCGAACCCGAGCTCGCCCCGCTCGTCGGTGGCGCGCAGTTCGCCGGATATACGCAGGACATCCAGGTCGATCCCGCCGTGCTCGACCCGGAAGCGCCCCTCTCGATCGTGCAGCTCACATCGGAGCCGGGGCTGCGTCAGAATGTCGAGCTCGTCGAAGGGGAGTGGCCCGCGCCGTGGAGCGGCGAAGGCCCGGTCGAGATCGTGCTGAGCGCGGATGCCGCGCAGGCGATGATGTGGCCAGTCGGCGAGGAGCGTGCGCTGACACGGTTCACGCTCGGTCCGGGCAGCACCGCATGGACCGACGGCGGTGCTGAAGTCGTGCTGGCCGGCACGCTAGCCGCGGTCGACCCGGAAGCGGATCGCTGGGTCCACCTGCCCACGGCGCTGACCGCGACGGTGTTCGACGACGGCAACCGCCGGCCGACGGCCACGTCCGTGGCATGGGTCGACTCCCTGACGTGGCAGCAGGTCGCGCCCGGCTTCCGCACCTCGTTCCAGGCGTGGTACCCGGTCGACGGCGCGGCCGCGCTCGGCCAGGAGCCCGTCGCGCTGCTCGCGGCGCTGCGCGCGGCGACGTCGTCCAGCGTCCCGGTGGACGAATCCGGTCAGCTCCGCGTCCGCTTCCAGAGCGAGATCGTCGACGTGCTCTCGACCGCCCTCTCGCGCGCCAACTCGGCGAGCGCGATCCTCGCGGTCGCCGCCGTCGGTCCGCTCGCCGTGAGTGTCGCGCTCGTGGTCCTCGCGGCGGCGCTCATGATCCGGCGGCGCCGGGCCGACCTGTCCCTCATGTCCGCTCGCGGTGCTCCGCTCGCGCGCCTGCGCCGCCTGCTCCTCGGCGAGGGGCTCATCCTCGGGCTGCCCGCGGCCGTGGCCGCCGCCGTCGTGGCGATCGCCGTGACGCCGAACGACGCCGGCCCGGCCCCCACGGTCGCCGCGATCGCCGTCGGCGTCGTTCCCGGCATCGCCCTCGCCTTCACCCTCCGACCGGCGCTGCTCGAGCGCGGACGCGCCGACCTCGACGCGCCGGTGCGCAGCAAGGGCGTGCGGATCGTCGAAGCCGTCGTCCTCCTCCTCGCCGTCGTCGCGGTCGTGCAGCTGTTCGTGCGCGGCGTCGGCGCGGCCACCGAGGGGATCGACCCGCTGGTCGTGGCGGCGCCCCTCCTGGCGACCGTCGCCGTGGCGCTCATCGTGGTGCGGCTGCACCCCCTGCCCATCGCCGCCGCGCTGCGCGTGTCGCGTCGAGGCCGTGGTGTCGTCGGACTCGTGGGCGCCGCGCGCAACCTGCGGGACTCGGCCGCGGGCACCACCGCGGTGCTGGCGATGCTGGTCGCCGTCGCGATCGCCGTGTTCTCCTCGCTCGTGCTGGCGACCGTCGACCGGGGCGCGGTCGTCGCCGCGCAGCGCGACGTCGGCGGCGACATCCGACTTGCCGGCCCCTACTTCGACGAGGCCACGATCGAAGCGATGCGGGCCGTCGAGGGCGTCGACGAGGCAGTCGGCGTCCTCCGCGGCGACTACGTCACGGTCGCCGGGGCGTCGGGTCGCGACAGCGTGCAGGTCACCGTCACCGACACCGACCGTCTCGCGGCGGTGCAGCGCGGCATGGTGGGCGCCCTGCCCGAAGGGCTCATCGTCCCGGGTTCCGATCCGGTGCAGGTCGTCTGGTCCACGGCTCTGAGAGAAGACCTCGGCGAGGGCGGCGCCTCGGTCGTCGAGACACCGGTCGACGTCGTCGGCACCCTCGATCGCGTGCTCGGCATGACGGGCTCCGAGAAGTTCGTGCTGATGGACCAGTCCGACTATGCCTCGCTCACGGGCTTCGGGTTCTTCCCGCGCACCGTGATGGTCGACATCGCGCCCGACGCCGATCCGTCAGCCGTCGCCGGCGAGCTCAGCGCGGTCGTCGGCGACGGCCACTCCGTCCGGATCCTCGAGGAGTCCACCGCCGAGATCCAGGCATCCCCGGCCGTGTCGGCGCTGCGGTTCGTGCTGCTCGCGGCGCTGGGCGTCGCCGTGGCGCTGTCGGTCGTCGCGCTCCTGCTCGTCGCGGGCGTCTCGCGCGACGCCCGCTCCCGCGTGATCGCGCTGCTGCGCAGCATGGGCCTCGATCGCGGTCGCTCGCGCGGGGTGGTGGCGTGGGAGTTCGTCCCGCTGGGCGTCACGGGCCTCGTGGGCGGCGTCGCGCTGGGCGCGATGCTGCCGCTGCTCGTGGTGACCTCGATCGATCTGCGCCCTTTCACCGGCGGCGGCGGCCAGCCCAGCATCGCCGTCGACCCCGTCCTGAGCGGCACCCTCATCGCCGTCGTGGTGACGGCGCTGGCGCTCGCCGTGGTCGGCGGCGTCGTCAGCGCGCGCACGACGTCGATGGCGACCGTGCTCCGAACCGAGGAGGACTGATGACCGAACCCGACATCGCGTGCGAGGGCCTCGTGAGGATCTTCGCCGTCGCCGACATCGAGGTGCAGGCCCTCCAGGGCCTCGACCTCGTCATCGATCGCGGCGAGCTCGTGGCGCTGGTGGGGGCGTCCGGCTCCGGCAAGTCCACGCTGCTGTCGATCCTGTCGGCCCTCGACGCCCCGACTGCCGGCTCCGCGCGAGTGGCCGGTCGCGACCTGCCGTCGCTGTCGGCGCGCGACCGGGTCACCTATCGCCGCGAGGTCGTCGGCTTCGTGTGGCAGCAGACGGCGCGCAACCTGCTGCCCTACCTGTCGGCTCATGAGAACGTCCAGCTCGCCCGCGCCATCGGCGGCGACCGCAAGCACCCCGAGCGCGCGACCGAGCTGCTCGAGCTCGCCGGCGTCGCCGACGTCGCCGACCGGCGTCCGGCGGAGCTGTCGGGCGGGCAGCAGCAGCGGGTGGCCATCGCCGTCGCGCTCGCCAACGACCCGCGCGTGCTCCTGGCCGACGAGCCGACCGGCGACCTCGACGAGCACGCCTCCGCCGAGGTTCTCGCGACGTTCGAGACCGTGAACCGCGAGCTCGGCACCACCGCGCTCATCGTCACGCACGACCCCGCGGTGTCGGAGCACGTCCAGCGGACCGTGCAGATCCGCGATGGGCGCACGTCGACCGAGGTGCTGCGGTGGACGCACACCGACGACGAGGGGCGCGAGCACGACATGGCCGAGGAGTTCGTGGTGCTCGACAAGGTGGGCCGCCTGCAGCTGCCGACCGAGTACATGCACCACCTCTCGCTTCGTGAGCGAGTTCGGCTCAAGCTGAACCCCGATCACGTCGGCGTCTGGCCGGGCGACGGGCGCCAGACCCCGCCGGCCGGAAGTGGCGACGATGCCTCTCGCGCCCCGGAGCCCATACCTGCGGACGGCGCCGGGACCGACGTGCCCGCACCCGAGACGCGCCGCAGCCGGCGCGAAGGCTCCCACGAGGAGGAGAGCTCATGAGCGGACCCGTGCTCGAGGCATCCGGTCTCTCCGTCGTGCACCGCACGCCCGCGGGCGACGTGCACGCGCTGTCGGAGGCTTCGCTCGAACTCCGTCCCGGCGAGCTCGTCGTGCTCGTCGGACCTTCGGGCGCCGGCAAGACGACGCTGCTCCACGTGCTGGGCGGCATCCAGCCCCCGACGACCGGGCGCGTGCGCGTCGGCGACGTCGTGCTGACCGAGGCGCCCGAGAAGCAGGTCGACGCCGTCCGCCGCGACGACATCGGCTACGTCTTCCAGTCGTTCGGACTCATCGGCGCCCTGTCGGCCGAGGAGAACGTGGAGCTGCCGATGCGCATCCGCGGCACCGATCCGGCGGAGCGGTCGTCGAGGGTCTCGCGGCTGCTCGCACGCGTCGGCCTCGCCGACCACGCCAAGCAGCGGCCGGGGGAGCTGTCCGGTGGCCAGCAGCAGCGCGTGGGCATCGCCCGGGCGCTGGCCGGCTCGCCGCGCATCGTGCTCGCCGACGAGCCCACCGGCCAGCTGGACTCCCACACCGCGGCGACCATGATCGACCTCATCGCCTCGATCGCGCACGACGACGGCGTGGCCGTGCTGCTGTCGACGCACGACCCGTCCATCGTGTTCCGGGCCGACCGCGTGCTCGAGCTGCACGACGGCGTGCTGCGGGCGGGCTCGGTCGCGGCGCCGGTCGCGTAGCCGAGGGCGCCGGCACGGGCAAGAGCCGGGCGCTGTCGTCGCCCGGTGAAAGAATGCACGCATGCTGCTGACCGAAGTCGTCGCCGCTGCGGAGGCCGTCGCCGCGACGTCGTCACGGCTGGCCAAGATCGCCGCGCTGGCCGACCTGCTGCGAGGTCTCGCGCCCGACGAGATCGCTCCGACGATCGGCTTCCTCACCGCCACTCCGCGCCAGGGACGCCTGGGCGTGGGCTGGCGCAGCCTCAGCGCGCTCGAGACGACGCACGCCGACGAGCCCGCGCTTCAGGTGCTCGATGCCGACGCGGCGCTCGATCGGCTCGCGGCCACCGACGGCCGGGGCTCGGTCGCCGCCCGCCGCGACGAGCTGGTCGAGCTGTCCGAGCGCGCCACTCCCGCGGAATGGGACTTCCTGATGAGGGTCATGCTCGGCGAGTTGCGCACCGGCGCGCTCGAGGGCGTGCTGCTGGACGCGGTCGCCAAGGCTGCGGGGCGCGACACCCCGGCGGTGCGCCGCGCGGCGATGCTGTCGGGCGACCTCGGCGCCACCGCGGTCATCGCGCTGACGGGCACGGCAGACGATCTCGACGAGGTCGGACTCGTCGTTGGTCGTCCCGTCATGCCGATGCTCGCCTCGACCGCGGCGTCGGCGACGGAGGCGATCGCGGCGGTGCCGGGCGAGGCATCCGTCGAATACAAGCTCGACGGGGCCCGCATCCAGGTCCATCGCGACGCCGACGAGGTGAGGGTCTACACGCGCAACCTCGCCGACATCACCCATCGCGTGCCCGAGATCGTCGACGTGGTGCGCGCCCTGCCTGCTCAGCGGCTGATCCTCGACGGTGAGACGCTGTCGCTCGATGAGGACGGCGGGCCCCGCCCGTTCCAGGACACCATGGCGCGATTCGGATCCGAGACCGGCGCCGAGGTCGTGCTGCGGCCCTGGTTCTTCGACGTCCTTCATGTCGACGGGCGCGATCTGCTCGACGAGCCGCTGTCGACCCGGCTGGGCGTGCTCGCCGACGTCGCCGGCGACGCCCGCATGCCGGGCATCGTCACCGACGATCCCGCTCGGGCCGAGGAGTTCTCCCGCGAAGCGCTCGCGGCGGGGCACGAGGGCATCATGGTGAAGGGCGTCGAGTCGCCCTACGCCGCGGGCCGGCGCGGAAAGAGCTGGCTGAAGGTGAAGCCGGTGCTGACCTTCGACCTCGTGGTGCTTGCGGTCGAGTGGGGCTCGGGGCGCCGCGCGGGGCAGCTGTCGAACCTGCACCTCGGGGCGCGCGACCCCGATGGGGCGTTCGGCGAGCCCGGGGGATTCGTGATGGTGGGCAAGACCTTCAAGGGGCTGACCGACGCGCTTCTGCGCTGGCAGACCGAGCATTTCCCGACGATCGAGACGCACCGCTCGTCGTACGCCGTGCACGTGCGACCCGAGACCGTGGTCGAGATCGCGATCGACGGCGTGCAGCGGTCGACGCGTTATCCCGGGGGAGTGGCTCTCCGATTCGCGCGGGTCAAGGGCTACCGTCCCGACAAGGGCCTCGCCGAGGCCGACACGATCGACGCGCTGCGCGCCCTGCTGCGGGCGTGAAATGGTTGGGCCAATCCTGAGCCGACCCTGAGGTGCGCCGCCGGAGTCCGTGAAACGATGAACGCGGGACTGAGCTCGACGACAGGGGTGTCGCGAGCCGGTGGGGAGAATGGGGTTTCATCATGGCGCGATTCCGTGCGCTCAAAATCTGTGCTGCCTTCTGTGCGGCACTACTGCTGGTGGCCGGAGGGGCGAATGCCGCTGTGGCCGATCAGCTCGCGTTCGATGGGGACGGGCTGGCGCCCTTCGACCCGAAGGCGACACAGGTGGCGGCCTGCACGGACGGGTCCGTGCAGTTCACCGTGCTCATCGCCGCGCGCCGCAACGGCGGAGGCGGGAACGTCTTCGCCGACGGCTCGTCGGTGACCGTCGGCTTCGCATCGGCGCAGACCACAAGCGGGATGAGCGCCTCGTTGCCGAATCCCGCCACGATCGCGATCCCTGCCGGCTGGGCGGGCCTGGGCAGCTCCTCCGACAGTGTGAGCCCGACCAGCATCCCCGCCACCGTCACGCTCGCGGCCAAGGCCACGGGCGGCTCCGGTACCCTCGCGTTCACCTACACCGGCCGGAACAGCTCGAACGGCGCCGTCACCGGCGTCTCGACGGTTCCCGTGACGTGGACGACGAAGGCGTGCAACGCCGACACCACCGCGCCGACCCTCAACCTGCCGGCATCCGTCACGACCGAGGCGACGAGCTCCGCCGGCGCGGTCGTCTCCTTCCCGTACTCCGCCACCGACGCCGACCCGGCGTCGCCGACGGTGACCTGCACTCCCGCTGCGGGCTCGACCTTCAAGCTCGGCACCACGCCGGTGTCGTGCTCGGCGACCGACGCCGCCGGCAACACGGCGACGGGCTCGTTCAACGTCCTCGTCCGTGACACGACCGCCCCCGCTGTGGGGGCGATGTCGAACATCGCGATGGAGGCCACGGGATCCGGCACGACGGTGTCGTGGACCAACCCCGTCGCGACCGACGCGGTGTCGGGCAGCCCCGCCGTCGCGTGTGTGCCGGCCTCCGGGACGTCGTTCGCGGTGGGTTCCACGACCGTGACGTGTTCGGCGACGGATGCTGCCGGCAACACCGGCTCGTCCATCTTCACCGTCGCGATCTCCGACACGACGAAGCCCAGCATCGTGGTGCCCGCCGAGTTCACCGTCGACGCGACGGCAGCGTCCGGCGCCACGGTCACGTACGCCGCCTCGGCCTCCGACTCCGTCGACGGCCCGATCGCGGTCACCTGTACCCCGGCGTCGGGGAGCGTGCTCCCCCTCGGCGACACGACCGTCCAGTGCTCGGCTTCCGACGCACGCGCCAACACGGCGTCCGCCTCGTTCATCGTCCACGTGGTCGACCGCATCGCTCCCGCCGTCACGGTGCCTGCGCCGATCACGGCAGAGGCGACGGGCCCGACCGGTGCCGTCGTCACCTTCGCGTCCTCCGCCGCTGATGCGGTCAGCGGTGCCCTCGCGACGTCGTGCGTCCCCGCGTCCGGTTCGACCTTCCAGCTGGGTGTCACCGACGTCGTGTGCACGGCCGAGGATGCCGCGGGCAACACGGGCACAGGCTCGTTCAGCGTGACCGTCGTCGACACGACGATTCCCGTGCTCACCCTGCCCTCGCCGATGACGGTGGAGGCGACCGGCCCGGACGGCGCTGTCGTCAGCTTTACGGCGACGGCCGATGACACCGTGAGCGGCGCGCTCACGGCGGTGTGCGACCCCGCCTCCGGCGAGGCGCTCGACCTCGGACCGCACCAGGTCACCTGCGTGGCGGTCGATGCGGCCGGCAACAAGGCGACCGGCGTGTTCTCCGTGTACGTGGTCGACACGACAGGGCCCGCGATCACGGCTCCTGAGAAGGTCACCGTCGAGGCGACGGGACCCTCGGGTGCCACGGCTGAATACGACGTGACTGCTGACGACCTCGTGAGCGGCGCGGCGGAGGTCGTGTGCTCGCCGGCGTCGAACACGCACTTCGTCCTCGGAACGACCGAGGTATCGTGCACCGCGGTCGACGCCGAAGGCAACAAATCGCATGCGACGTTCGGCGTCGTCGTGCAGGACACCACCGATCCGTCGGTGACCGTGCCTGCGGGCGTCACTGCGGAGGCGACCGGTCCGGCCGGAGCGGCGGTCGAGTTCAGCGCCACCGCGTCCGACATCGTCAGCGGCGCGCTCACGCCGTCCTGCGTGCCGCCGACAGGTTCCGTCTTCCCGCTCGGCAAGAGCACGGTGAGCTGCACAGCCGTCGACGGCGCGGGCAACGACGGCAGCGCGTCGTTCGAGGTCACCGTCCGTGACACGACTGCTCCTCGGCTGAGCGTCCCGGCCGACATCACCGTCGAGGCGACCGGCCCCGAGGGCCGTACGGTTGCCTTCGTGCCCACCGCCGATGACGCGGTCGACCAGTCGGTCACGCCGGTCTGCACCCCGGCGTCGGAGTCGATGTTCGCGCTCGGCTCGACGCTCGTGTCCTGCAAAGCGACCGATGACTCCGGCAATTCCTCGACCGGTACCTTCCGAGTGATCGTGGAGGACACCACCGCACCGATCGTCGAGGTGCCGGCCGACATCACACGCGAGGCGAGCGGACCGAGCGGTGCCACGGTCGGCTACACGGTGACCGCGACGGACATCGTCGACCAGGACGTCGTCGCCGAATGCGCGCCGCCCGCCGGCTCCACCTTCCCGATCGCCACCACCACCGTCGGCTGCTCCGCGACCGACGACGAGGGCAACACCGGCAAGGGATCGTTCACGATCACGGTGGAGGACACGACCGCTCCCTCGCTCACGGTTCCTGCCGATCTCACGGGTGAGGCGACCGGTCCCGAGGGCCGCGTCGTCGGCTTCTCGGCGACCGCGACCGACATCGTGGCCGGGGAGGTGACGCCGGTGTGCACCCCGGCCTCGGGCAGCACGTTCGCGCTCGGCGAGACGCTCGTCACGTGCGCGGCGACGGACGGGCACAGCAACAGCACGAGCAAGGCGTTTCGGGTGACCGTGGTCGACACCACGGCGCCGACGCTGTCGCTGCCCGCGCCGATCACGCGTGAGGCGACCGGGCCGTCCGGCGCGGCCGTCTCGTTCGAGGCATCCGCCACCGACATCGTGGACGGCGCCGTCGGCGTCACCTGCGCACCGGTGTCGGGGTCGACGTTCGCGCTCGGCACGACGACTGTCGCGTGCCAGGCGACCGACGCCGCCGGCAACACGAGGCACGGCTCGTTCACGGTGAAGGTGCAGGACACGACGGCACCCGTGATCACGTGGGTCGGCGGCCCGACGGCGGGAGCGTCCTACGTCTTCGGCCAGGTACCCGCTGTGGGCACCTGCACGGCGACGGACACCGTCTCGGGCTTGGTCGCCTGCCAGGTGGCGGGCTACGGCTCGACGGTCGGCGCCCACACCCTCACCGCGAACGCGGTCGACGGCGCGGGCAACACCGCGACGGCTGAGCGCTCGTACTCGGTCCTGGCATGGCGGCTCAGCGGCTTCTTCCAGCCGGTCGACATGAACGGCGTTCTCAACACCGTCAAGAACGGCGCGACGGTTCCGCTCAAGTTCGAGGTCTTCTCGGGCGCGATGGAGCTGACCACTACGACGGCGATCAAGACCTTCACGCAGAAGGAGGTCTCGTGCCAGACCGGCGCGACGGTCACCGACGACATCGAGGTCACGACGACGGGCGGCACCAGCCTGCGATACGACTCGACGGCTGGCCAGTTCATCCAGAACTGGCAGACCCCGAAGAAGCCCGGTGCCTGCTACACCGTGACGATGACGACGCTGGACGGTTCGTTCATCTCGGCGAACTTCAAGCTGAAGTAAGCCACACAGCAAGAGAGGCCCCGGAGCGCGATGCCCTCCGGGGCCTCTCGTCGTCCGCGCGCCCCGGCACAATGGGCTCATGCGCATCGTCGTGCTCACCGGCGCCGGGATCTCGGCCGAGAGCGGAGTCCCGACGTTCCGCGACGCCGACGGCCTGTGGGAGGGGCACCGCATCGAGGACGTCGCGACGCCCGAGGCGTTCGAGCGCGACCCCGACGCCGTGCAGGCGTTCTACGACGCGAGGAGGCGGGCCGTGGCATCCGTCGCCCCCAACGCCGCGCACTTCGCTCTCGCCCGACTCGAGAACGCGCTGGGCGACCGGCTGCTCGTGGTGACCCAGAACGTCGACGACCTGCACGAGCGCGCCGGCACCCGCAACCTCGTCCATATGCACGGTGAACTGCGGCGGGCACTGTGCACGGCATGCGGGGCGCGTCCGCTGCACGACGGCGACCTGGAGCCGCGACCGCCGTGTCCGGTCTGCGGCGAGCGGATGCTGCGCCCCGACGTGGTGTGGTTCGGCGAGATGCCATACGAGCTCGACCGCATCGAGCAGGCGGTCGTCGCGTGCGACGCGTTCGTCTCGATCGGCACGTCGGGCGAGGTGTACCCGGCCGCCGGCTACATGGCCCTCGCGGCCGCCTTCGGCGCCCGCACGGTGGAGCTCAACCTCGTGCCGAGTGATCCGCTCATCCCGTTCGACGAGGCGCGCGCGGGGCGAGCGGGCGAGCTCGTGCCGGTCTGGGTCGACGAGACTCTGCGTCTTCTCGGCGCCTGACCTGCATGAAGGAAGGCGCCGGGCGATGATCCGCCCGGCGCCTTCCTCCTGTCCTGCTGCTACGTCCGCACGCCGTTGCCCCGCAGACGCGAGAGCGCGTCGACGGTCGCGGCGAGGATGAGGACGCCGCCGGTGACGAGCAGGTTCACACCGGCCGGCAGGTTCAGCAGGCCGAGGCCGTTCGTGATCGTCGCGATCACGAGGGCACCGATGGCCGCATGCATGAGCCGGCCCTTGCCGCCGAACAGGCTGACGCCGCCGACCACCGCGGCCGCGACGCCCGAGAGCACGATGTCGCGTCCGACGGTGGCGTCGACCGTGCCGACGCGCGACACGCTCAGCAGCGCCGAGAACACGGCGAGGCTCGAGCAGATCACGAACGCCCACCACTTGATCCAGCGGACCTTGACACCCGAGCGGCGCGCGGCCTCGGCGTTGCCGCCGATCGCGTAGATGTAGCGCCCGAACTTGGTGCGGTCGAGCACGAACGTTCCGATCCACAGGATCACCAGCACGATCGGCACGACGTTCGGAACGCCCTGCACCGCGACGACCGACTGGCCGCGGTCCTGATTGAGGATGAAGACCACGGCTCCGCCGATGACGGCGATCACCGCGAGCTTGATCCACACCAGCGACATCGCCCGGTTGGGGACCCCGGCGCGCGTGCGGCGCGAGCGATCCCAGAACGACGTGCCCGCCGAGACCGCCAGGATGATCGCGAGCATGACCCAGCCGCCCCACACGGGCAGGTTTCCGTTCTGCAGCGCGATGAGCTCGGGCACCTCGACGCGGAACAGTCCGCCCGGTCCGATGACGACGAGCGCGAGCCCCTGGAGACCCAGGAACAAGCCCAAAGTCACGACGAACGATGGGATGCCCACCCTCGCCACGAAGAAGCCGATGAAGGCGCCGATGAGGAACCCGAAGCCGAATCCGATGAGCAGCGCGAGCCCCCACGGGATGTTGAACTGCGAGTTCAGCACCACGAACAGCGCCATGCCCACGCCGCCCGTGACACCGGCCGAGAGGTCGATCTCGCCCAGCAGGAGCACGAACACGAGCGCCATGCCGAGCACCACGAGGGTGGCGGCCTGATTGAGCAGGTTGGCGAAGTTGCGCTCGGTGAGGAAGAACGGGCTCAGCGCCGTGAACAGGATGCCGAGCACCACGAGGCCGCCGATGGCGGGCAGGGCGCCCATGTCGCCGCTGCGCACGCGCTGCCACCAGGCGCGCGCCTGGTCGGCGACGCCGCCCTCGACGCCGCTGCCGATCAGGTCGCTCGCGAGCGGGTCGGGTGCTGCTTCCGTGCGGGTTGCGTTGCTGCTCATACCGCTCCCTCCTCGGTGCGAAGCGTGGATGTGTCGACGATGTTGACGCCGGCCGGCGTCTTCGTGCCGGTGATGTACCCGACGACGTCGTCGCGGGTGGTCTCCGACGTCGGGATCTGCGCGACCATCTGGCCGAGGTACAGCACGGCGATGTCGTCGGCGACCTCGAAGACGTCGGCGAGGTTGTGGCTGATGAGGATGACGGCGACGCCCTGGTGGGAGAGCCGCTTCACCAGGTTCAGCACCTGCTCGGTCTGCGCGACGCCCAGTGCGGCCGTCGGTTCGTCGAGGATGACCACGCGCGCCTTCTTCAGCACAGCGCGGGCGATCGCGACGGTCTGGCGCTGGCCGCCCGACAGACTCGACACCTTCTGCCGCACCGACTTCACGGTGCGGACCGAGAGCGACCGCAGCGTGTCGGACGCCTCCTTCTCCATGCGACCCTCGTCGAACGTGCCGATCGAGGTCTCCTCGCGGCCGAGGAACATGTTCTGGACGATGTCGAGGTTGTCGCACAGGGCGAGGTCCTGGTAGACGACCTCGATGCCGAGGCCCGAAGCGTCGCGCGGGGCGTGGAGGTCGCGGTGCGACCCGTCGATGAGCACTTCGCCCTCGTCGTAGGGCTGCACGCCTGCGAGACCTTTGATGAGCGTGGACTTGCCGGCGCCGTTGTCGCCCACGAGGGCGGTCACCTTGCCGGGGTACACCTTGAGGTCGACGCCCTTGAGGACGCTGACCGGACCGAATGATTTCTTGACGCCGACCAGCTGGATGATCGGCTCTGTGGCGGTGATCGTCTCTGACATACTCGCTTCCTTGCAGAGTGTCGGTGCGAGCGCGGAGGGCGCCGCGCCTGATGACGCGACGCCCTCGCGGGCTCTTGCCCGACAGATTACTCGGCGGGGATTCCGAACTCCTCGCACGCGGCCATGACATCCGGGGTGCAGACGTCGTCGTACGACGCGTCGCCGGCGGCGATGACGTCCTTGACCTGCTCCGGTCCGACGAGGATCGGCGTCACCTGGATGTACGGCGTGCCGTCCTCGAGCTCGGCGTCGGTCGAGACCTCTTCGCCCTTGAGCAGCGCCACAGCGGTCTCGACGGCGGCCTCGGCCTCGTCCTTCACCGGCTTGTAGACCGTCGCGGTCTGCCAGCCGAGGAGGATGTTCTGCAGGCCTGCGACGTTGGCGTCCTGGCCGGAGACGGCCACGCCCTCGAGGTTGTTGTCCTGCAGGACCTTGATCACGCCGGCCGCGTTGGTGTCGTTCGCGACCCAGACGCCGTCGACCTGGCCGCCGAGCGAGGTGAGGGCCTGCTCGAAGTTGGTCTGCGACTTGGCCTGGTCCCAGACTCCCGGGGGCTCGGCAGCGGCGGTGATGCCCGCCTCTTCCATGACCTCGACGGCGCCTTCCTTGAACATCGCCGCGTTGCCGTCGGTCGGGTCGCCGCCCATGTAGACGACGGTCGCCTCGGCCGGGTCGACGCCCGCGGCCTCGAGGCCGTTGAGGACGGTCTGGCCCTCCATGCGACCGACCTCGACGTTGTCGAACGACACGTAGTAGTCGGCGCCCGAGAACGGACGGTCGTAGGCGATCACCGGGATGCCCTCGGCCTTGGCCTTGGTGGCCACGGCCTCGGCGGCGCCCTGGTAGTCGACGAGCAGCATGACGCCGCAGCCCTGGGCGAGCTGCTGGTCGGCGATCGTCGCGTACTTGTTGACGTCACCCAGAGCGTTCTGGATGTCGGTCTCGAAGCCGGCGCCCTCGAGGCCCTCCTGCAGGTACTTCGCGTCGAAGTTCTCCCAGCGCGGCGACGACGCCGCGTCGGGAAGGATCACACACGCACGACCGCCGGTGGCTTCGCCGCCGTCGTCGCCGCTGTCGCTGGGAGTGCCGCCGGAGTTGCCGGCACAGCCCGCAAGCATCACCGCGGCGGCACCCGTGAGGGCGGCCACGGCGAGGAGTGAAGACTTCTTCATCATTCGCCTTTCGTCATTGAAGTGCGCGAGCCCCAGGTTCGTCCCTGACGCACTTCGCGCTTGGTAGCGATCATTTCCGCCCGGGGTTCTTGTCGTCAAGTCTTGAACGTAACGCTTTGGCAACGCCGGTGAGCGGATGCGACGGGCGCGCGCTCGTCTTTCGTCAATCCGCGTCCCACGGTGCAGAATGCATGAAATCGCGCCCGGACGAAGGCAGATCGACCAGTACGAGGAGAATCGTCAGGGAATCGATGCGACGGCGAGTTCGCCGCGTGAAGGCACTCCGTGGTCAGGCGAGTCCGGTGGCCGCCCTCGTACGGCGCGAGATCGAGTCGACGATGACGGCGAGGACCAGCACGACGCCCGTGATCATGAACTGCACCGAGGAGTCGAGGCTGAGCAGCGTGAGCCCCGACGAGATCGACTGGATGACGATGATCCCGAGGAGTGCCGAGAAGGCCGACCCGCGGCCGCCGAAGAGGCTCGCGCCGCCGATGACGGCGGCGGCGATCGCGTTGAGATTCACGTCTCCCGTGCCCGAGCTCTGGTTCGCCGATGCGAGGCGTGCGGCGGCGAGGATGCCGCCCACCGCGGCGAGCGTGGAGCACATCATGAACACCGACATGTAGATGCGGTCGACCCGGATGCCGGCGCGCCGCGCCGCCTCGACCGAGCCGCCGACCGCGTAGACGGCGCGCCCCCAGCGCGTGCGCGTGAGAACGAGATTCATGATGACGATGAGCCCGATGAAGAAGACGAACATCACGCCGACACCGCGGTCGAGGTTCAGGTACCACGCGGTCAGCAGGAGGAACACCAGCAGCCCGCCGCTGCGCACGCCGATCTCGAGGCTGCTCCGGCTCACGAGGTTCGCCGCCGCGCGTCGGCGCGCGTGGCGCAGCAGCACCCACCCGTACGCACCCACCGACAGGACGACGAGCAGATACGCCGCCCAGTGGGGAAGGAACCAGTCCTGAGCGAACGCGACGATCCACGAATCGAACGGGAGCCCGATCGTGCCGGTGTCGCCCAGCACCCACAGCTGGAGCCCCAGGAACCCCAGGAGGCCGGCGAGGGTGATCACGAAGCTGGGCAGCCCGAAGCGGGTGTACAGGAAGCCGTAGAGGAGGCCGACGAGGCATCCGATGCCGATGGCGGCGACGAGTGCCAGCACGAGGGGCCAGCTCAGCTGCACGAATGTGACGGCAAGGACGGCCGCGGCCAGGCCCGACACCGATCCCACGGACAGGTCGATCTCGCCCAGCAGCAGCACGAGCACCACCCCGAGGGCGATCGTGCCGATCGCCGCGCATTGCATGGTGAGGAGAACGAGGTTCTTGCTGGAGAGGAACACCGGGTTGAGCGCCTGGAAGACCAGCCAGATGACGATGAGCCCGCCCACCACCGGCGCGGCGCCGAGATCGCCCCCGCGGATGCGCGCGAACAGCGACTCGACAGCCCCGCGGAGTCCGGCGACGCTGAGCAGCCGCCGGTCGTCGGCGTCCGCGCCCGGGGCGGGCATCGCCTGATCCCGGCTCACGGACGACCGCCCTTCGGCGGCGACGGACGACGTGGCCGCGAGCTCGGCATGCGGATGATCTCGGCGGCCGGGCCGTCGCCGTCATCGTCTTTCGGTTCGCCGTCGACGGGAGCGCCCGCGGCCGGCGGGATCGTCGAGGCCCGCTCGGAGGCCATGCGTGCGGCCGAGTTGTCGGCGGCGCCGGTGATCGCAGCGATGAGGGTCTCGCTCGTGACCTCCGCGACGTTGTAGACGCCGTTGTTGCGGCCGAGGCGCAGCACGACCACGCGGTCGGCCACGGCCATGACGTCCGCCATGTTGTGGCTGATGAGGATCACCCCGTGGCCGCGCTCGCGCAGGCGCTCGATCAGGTTGAGCACCTCGGCGGTCTGCGCGACGCCGAGCGCGGCCGTCGGCTCGTCGAGGATCACGATGCGCGGATCGCCGATGAGCGACCGGGCGATCGCGACGGTCTGGCGCTGGCCGCCCGACAGCGACGCCACCGGGATGCGCACCGAGGGGAGCTTGGCGGACAGCTCCCGCAGGAGCGTCCACGTGCGCTGCTCCATGTCGACCTCGTCGAGCCCCAGTCCGTCGCGCAGCTCGCGCCCGAGCCACAGGTTGGCCACGACGTCGAGGTTGTCGCACAGGGCGAGATCCTGGAAGATCGTGGCGATCCCGAGGTCCTGCGCATCGGCCGGACTCGGGATGTCGACGAGCGCGCCGTCGAACTCGATCGTGCCGGCGTCGGGCGCGTGCACGCCCGCGAGCACCTTGACCAGCGTCGACTTGCCGGCGCCGTTGTCGCCGACGAGCGCGACCACCTCGCCCTCGTTGACCCAGAAGTCCACGTCGGTCAGGGCCTTGACCGCACCGAAGTGCTTCCCGATGCCGCGCATGGTGAGCACCCGTTCGCGCGAGCGTCCCGCGCGCGGCTGTGTCATCGACATCCGCTCATGCCCTCCTCGCCAAGGTCAGGACCTTACCCGATGCCCGCGGCTTCGCACGCATCGGCGTACTGCGGGGTGCAGATGTCCGTCACGGTCCAGAACCCGTCGGCGACGACGGTCTCGAGGATGTTGTCGACCGTCACTGCCACGGGGTCGAGCAGCGTCGTGGGCACGCCGCCGACCCGCATGGGCGCCGTGACCTCCTCGCCGTTGAGCAGGGCGACCGCCACCTCGGCGGCGAGCTCCGCCTGCGGCTTGATCGCCTTGTACACGGTCATGTGCTGATCACCCGTGATGATCCGCTGGAGCGCCGTCAGCTCGGCGTCCTGACCCGTCACGACGGGGAACGGATCGACGTTCGCCGCCTTGAGCGCCGCCACCGCGCCACCGGCCGTGCCGTCGTTGGCCGCATACACGCCGACGATCTCGTCGCCGTACTGCGCGATCTGCCCGGCGACCCACGCCTGCGCCTTGTCGGGACTCCAGTCGGGGGTGTCGTACTCGGCCAGCACGTCGAGTCCGCTGGCGTCGATGAGGCTGTGCGCGCCCTCGCGGAACTGGGCGGCGTTGCTGTCGGTCGGCGAGCCGTTGACCATCAGGATGCCGCCGCCCCCGGCATCCTCCACCGCGTCGACGAACTCCGCCGCCTGCAGCTCGCCGACCTTCTCGTTGTCGAACGAGACGTAGTACGCGAGGTCGCCCCCGGCGATGAGCCGGTCGTACGAGATGACGGGCACGCCCTTCGCGTTCGCCGAGCGCACGATGCTGACGGCCGCGTTGGCGTCGACCGCGTCGAGCACGAGCACGCCGGCGCCCGCCGCGAGGGCGGACTCCGCCTGCTGCTGCTGCTTCGCGGCGTCCTGGTCGGCGTTGGAGTAGAGCACGTCGTAGTCGCCGAGCTCGGCGACGCGCGCCTCGAAGAAGGGCCGGTCGAACGTCTCGTAGCGCGCCGTCTTGGCGTCGGGGAGCAGGAGCGCGATGGAGTCGGATCCGCCGCTCGACGAGGGGCCGGGACCGGAGGCCGAGCACGCGACGGCACCACCGGTGACCGCGAGCGTCAGCGCCGTGGCCGCTGCCACGCGGCCGAGCGCCTTCTTCAGAACCTCGCGTCCTGATCTCGACTTCGCCATGGGCTACGCCGAATAGGGGAGTGCTTGCGCATCCACCGTCACATGGTCGAGCGCGATCGCGATCGCGCCGCGCGTCTCGGCCCACTCGCCGAACGAGGCGCCGACGATCTCGGGGAGTCCGCCGGCGGCCGGCAGTGCGGTGCGCTCGAGCGAGTGGCGCATCGGGGCCATCAGGATCTCGCCGGCCTGGGCGAGCTCACCGCCCATGATGATGAGCTCGGGGTCGAAGAGGTTGCACAGGCTGGCCGCGGCGATGCCGATGTGGCGACCGGCGTCGGCGATCACCCGTCGCGAGCTGCCATCGCCCGCCTCGGCGGCCTGCAGCAGGTCGCCGAGCCGCTGCATGCCCTCGCCCGCGGGGAAGAGCGACAGCAATGCCGGCCCACCGGCGTAGGTCTCGAGGCAGCCGCGGTTGCTGCAGCGGCAGATGGGCCCGTTCTCGTCGATCGTGACGTGACCGATCTGCCCGGCCTTGCCGTTGACGCCGCGGAACAGGTCACCGCCCACGATGAGGCCCGCGCTGATCGTGTGGCCGACGCGGATGAACACCGACGACGACGCCTCGCGCCCGTTGCCCTCGCGCGCCTCGGCGAGACCGCCGAGGTTGGCCTCGCTGTCGACGTAGACCGGGCGCCCGATGCGGGCGGACAGGCTCGCCGCGACGTCGACGCCCTCCCAGCCGCGGAGAAGCCCGGGCGTCGAGACCATCCCGGTGCGCGGGTCGATCGGCGCGGGCAGGGCGAGACCAACCGCGAGGAGGTCGGAAAGCGAGCCGCCGAGCGACTCCATCATGTCGCCGAGCAGCAGGCTGAGCCGGTCGAGCTCGGCGTCGTGGCGGTGGTCGAGGGCGAGGGGAAGCGACGACTGCGTCACGATCGCGCGCGCCGTGTCGGCGATGGCGATGTGCAGCTGCCGCGAGCTGAAGTGGACGCCGGCGACGAGGCCCAGCTGGCGGGCCAGCGACACGAGGGTCGCACGTCGCCCGCTGCGCGACGTGAACGACGTGTGCAGCAGCCCCGAGGCGGTCAGCTCCTTGACGATGTTGGACACCGTGGCGGGCGAGAGCCCTGTGCTGCCGGCGAGCTCGATCTGGGTCAGGCGCCCGTGCCGCTTGAGCGACTCCACCAGGCGCGCGCGATTGGCCTCGCGAAGCGAGGTCTGCGAGCCCGGCGGCGGGTTATGGCGTGCCACAGACGACACTGTACCGGACGGTCCTTTCCCCAGATCGGGCGTGCCTTCGAGGCATCCGCTCGCCGATGGCGGGAACGACGGAGCGGATGCCCCGCCCGGCGCGGCGCGCGGGGAGAGGCATCCGCTCTGCTGTCATGCCGTCGCGCGGGCGGCCGCCAGCCGCTCCTCGTCGACGCGGTCGAGGTCGTGCAGCGACGACCCCTTGGTCTCGCGCATCGACACGACGGCGATCAGCGTGATCGCGGCGGCGATCGCGAGGTAGATCGCGACGGGCACCCACGTGCCGTACTCGGCGAGGAGAGCCGTCGCGATGATCGGGGCGAGCGAGCCCGCGACGATCGAGGTGACCTGGTAGCCCAGCGAGACGCCCGAGTAGCGCATGCGCGTCGGGAACATCTCCGACATGATCGCCGGCTGCGGCGCGTACATGAACGCGTGGATGATCAGGCCGAGGCAGATCGCGAGGATGACCACGATGGGGTCGCGCGTGTCGAACATCGGGAAGGCGAAGAAGCCCCACGCCGCGGCGAGCACGGTGCCGATGAAGTACACGGGCCTGCGGCCGATGCGGTCGGCGAGCGCGCCGATCACCGGGATCACGAGCATGTGCACGATGTGCGCGATGACCAGGTAGCCGAGGATCGCCGTGACGTCGAGCTGCAGGGCGGTGCGCAGGTAGACGATCGAGAAGGTCACCACGAGGTAGTACATGATGTTCTCGGCGAAGCGCAGGCCCATCGCCGTGAGCACGCCGCGGGGGTAGCGCTTGATGACCTCGAGCACGCCGTAGCGGGTGTGCTTCGACTCCTCGGCCTGCTTCTGCGCCTCGATGAAGATCGGGGCGTCGGTGACGCGCGTGCGGATGTAGTAGCCGACGGCCACGATCACGACCGACAGCCAGAAGGCGACGCGCCAGCCCCACGAGAGGAAGGCCTCGGGCGACAGCGTGTTGCTGAGGATCAGGAGCACGACCGTCGCGAGGAGGTTGCCGAGGGGCACGGCGGCCTGCGGGAACGAGGCCCAGAATCCGCGCGAGCGGTTGGGCGAGTGCTCCGAGACGAGCAGCACCGCGCCGCCCCACTCGCCGCCGACCGCGAATCCCTGCGCGAAGCGGAGGAACAGCAGCAGCCCGACCGCCCAGTATCCGACCTGGTCGAACGTCGGGAGGCAGCCCATGAGGAACGTCGCCACGCCGACGAGGGTGATCGCCAGCTGGAGCAGCTTCTTGCGCCCGTACTTGTCGCCGAAGTGCCCGAACACGATGCCGCCGAGCGGCCGCGCGATGAAGCCCACCGCATAGGTCGTCAGCGCCGCGATGATCGGGGTGTACGGGTCGTCCGACGGCGGGAACATGATGACGTTGAACACGAGCGTCGCGGCGGTGGCGTACAGGAAGAACTCGTACCACTCGACGACGGTGCCCGCCATCGACGCGGTCACGACGCGGCGAAGGGTGGACTGCTTCTCAGGGGATGCTGTGGCGGATGCCATGCGCTGGTACCTCCTCGTAGAGCGCGAACGCGGCGATGAGTGCCGCGGTCCGAACCCTACCTGACGGAGGATTCAGGTTTCAACACGGGATGCGTGAGAATCCGCTCACACGGGGGTTAGCATCGACACGTCATGGACACCGTCGTCGAGGCCCTCCGCGCCGCCCTCCCCGCCGCAGCCGTCGCCACCGATCCCGAGACGCTCTCCCGATGCAGTCACGACGATGCCGAGTGGGCCGAGTACGGCACACCCGCGGCCGTCGTGTTCGCGGGAACCGTCGAGCACGTGGTCGCCGCGGTGCGGGTGGCCGCCGAGCACGGGGCGCCCGTGGTGCCGCGCGGCGCCGGCACGGGTCTGTCGGGTGGTGCGAATGCGACGAACGGATGCCTCGTCCTCTCGCTGGAGCGCATGACGGCGATCACCGAGGTCGACGTCGCGGAGCGCTACGCCGTGGCCGAGGCGGGCGTGCTGAACGACGATCTGCGCCGTCACGTCGTCGCGCACGGTCTCTGGTACCCGCCGGACCCCGCCAGCCAGGCGATCAGCACCCTCGGCGGCAACGTCGCCACCAACGCCGGCGGCATCTGCTGCGTGAAGTACGGCGTCACGCGCGACTATGTCATCGGCATGACGGTCGTGCTCGCCGACGGGTCGATCGCGAAGCTGGGGCGGACGACGGCGAAGGGCGTCACCGGGTACGACCTGACCGGTCTGTTCGTGGGATCGGAGGGGACGCTCGGGATCGTCGTCGACGTGACGGTGAAGCTCCGGCCGCTCGCCGGCCGCGAGGAGCGCGCGATCGTCGGGTACTTCGGCTCGCTCACCGACGCTGGTCGCGCCGTCGCGGCCGTGTCGGCGGCGGGGATCGTGCCGTCGGCCCTCGAGCTCATCGATCGCACGTGCCTGCACGCGGTGGCGCAGTGGCAGGGCTGGGAGCTGCCCGAGCAGTCGGAGGCCCTGCTGCTCGCGAAGGTCGACGAGCCCGGTGCCCGTGGCGACGAGCTCGCCGCCGCGGTGGCCCGGCTGTTGCGCGACGCCGGCGGGGATCGCGTCGAGCGCGCGTCCGATCCCGACGAGGTCGACCGGCTGTTCGCGGCGCGCCGGCTCGCGTACCCCGCGCTCGAGCGGCTCGGCCCCGTGCTGACCGAGGACGTGTGCGTTCCGCGGTCGGCCGTGCCCGAGATGCTCGCCCGCATCGAGGCCGCCGCGACCGCGGCCGACGTCGTCATCGCCAACATCGCCCACGCCGGCGACGGCAACCTGCACCCGCTGATCGTGGCGCCCGACGGCGACGACGACGCCAAGGCCCGCGCGAAGATCGCCTTCGACCGCATCGTCGACGACTGCCGTGCGCTCGGCGGCACGGTGACGGGTGAGCACGGCGTGGGCCTGCTCAAGCTCCCCGGAGCGGCCGAAGAGCTCAGCCCGACGGTCCTCGGTCTGCACCGCGCCATCAAGAACGCCCTCGACCCCGCGGGCATCCTCAACCCCGGCAAGGCCTTCCCGAACGGAGACTGATCCCGCATGACCTCGCTCACCGCAGACGACGGCGTCCGCTTGGACGTGATCCAGACCGGTGATCCCGCCGCCCGACCCGTCGTGCTGCTCGCCGGCTTCAAAGCCGCCGCCACGAGCTGGCTGTATCAGGCGAAGCCGCTGGCGGATGCCGGCTACCGCGTCATCACCGTCGACGTCCGGGGCCACGGCGCAGCCGACCGGCCCGAGACGGGGGTGGGCATGGCACGCCGCGGCCGCGACCTGCGCGACGTCATGGAAGAGCTCGATCTGACCGGCGCCGTGCTGGTGGGCGGGTCGATGGGCGGGAACACCATCTGGTCGTACCTCGCCCAGTTCGGCGGCGACCGCGTGGGAGCGATCGTGATCGTCGACCAGACGCCGAAGATGCTGAACACGCCGGACTGGCCGAACGGCTTCTACGGCTACGACCAGTCCAACGTCGACACCTACTTCGCCGAGCGCATCCCCGAGACAGGCCACGGCACGCCGCTCGCCCGGCGGGGCATGCGGCTCGTGCGCCTGCTCAAGGCGATGAAGGGCGCCGAGCGCGAGCTCACGCCGGGCGAGCTCTCCCTGCTGCATGATCACGCGACCGCCGACTGGCGCGCCGTGATCGCCGCGACCGAGCAGCCGGTGCTCTTCGTCGCCGGTGCCGAGAGCGAGTTCTGGCCGAGCGCGCACGCCACGGCGTCGGCGGCGCTCGCTCCGCTCGGCGAGGCCGTCGTACTCGACAACGACGGTCATGCGGCCAACATCGAGCAGCCGAAGGCGTTCAACGCCGCGATGCTGTCCTTCCTCGGACGCGTCGCGCCGGCCTGACCCCTCCCCGCGACGCGGTCAGGCGCGCTCGGCGGCGAGGCGGATGAGCACGATGTTCCCCGACTCGTCCATCTCGGCGACGGACGGGTGCGCGCGCACGAACTCGGTGAAGCTCTTGTGTCCGAGCGCCTTCTCGCTGAACGACGGATCGAGGCGCTTGATGAGGCTCTTCACCGCCGAGGCGTGCTGCCACTCGACGTCCTCCTTGTCGCTCTCGAGCCGCAGCGCTCGCTCGAGGAGCGCCTCGACGGGGTCGGGCTGGGCGGCCTTGCGCGAGCGGCGGCGCGGGGGCGCGGCATCCGTCGCCTCCTTGCTCACCGGCGCCGTCTCGGCGACGCCCGGCAGCGCGTCGTAAGAGTCGAACTGGTCGCACGCCGCCGCCAGCGACTTCGCCGTCGAGCCGGCCACCCCGACGCCGACGACGAAGCGGCCCAGCCGCTTGCAGCGCTGCGCGAGGGGCACGTAGTCGCTGTCGCCGGCGACGATCACGACGTGGGTGAGGTCGGGGAGGCGGAACATGTCCTCGACGGCGTCCACCGCGAGACGGATGTCGGCCCCGTTCTTGGCGTAGGCCGCGGCCGGGAACAGCTGCACGAGGTCGACCGCGCGGGCGACGAGCTGCGAGCGGTAGACGGCGTTCACCGGAGACGACCAGTCCGCGTACGCCCGCGTGAGGACCAGCGTGCCGAACGACGTCGCGTAGTCGATGATCGCGCCGACGTCGATCGTGGCGGCGGTCAGGCGCTCGGCGATCTCGCGGTCCGAGGCATCCGTCATGATCTTCTGACGGTCGCGCGAATAGGCGTTCTTGCCGTGCACGCGGTCGTACCAGCTCATGACGATGTTGTCGAAGTCGAGGTAGACCGCGACGCGGGCGTTCTGCAGATCGGGCATGTCACTCCTCCCCGGGGTAGCGCACGCCGATGAGGTCGCGGACCTCGTCGAGCGTCGCCATGATCGCGACCGTCTCGTCGATGGGGAGGATGTCGCTGTCGACGAGCCCCGCCGCCACGAGACGCTCGGCCGCGAGCGCCTGGAACTGCATTCCGCGGCCCTGGATGTCGGACACGTAGTCCTCGAGCACCGTGCCGTCGGGCGCGATGACGCGGAACGACGTGGCGTTGTACCAGACCCGATCGATGTCGATCCGAGCCTCGGTCCCGATGATGTGCGCGGTGTTCGGGCCGGCCGATCGCGAGGCGGAGATCGAGGTCGACAGCGCGCCCGACTGGTGCGACATGATCGTGGCGACCTCGGTGTCGGCGCCCGTCTCGCCCAGCCGCGCGGACGCGGTGATGGCGAGAGGCTCGCCGAGGATGTCCCACGCGAACGAGATCGGGTAGATGCCGAGGTCGAGGAGTGCGCCGCCGCCGAGCTCGAGGGCGTTCAGCCGGTGCGCGGGATCGCTCGAGATCTTCTGCGTGTGGTCGGCCATCACGACACGGATCTCGCCGAGGGCCCCGGACGCGACGATCTCGCGGATGCGGGCCATGTGCGGGAGGTATCGCGTCCACATCGCCTCCATCGCCAGCAGCCCGCGGTCGGCGGCGACCTCGCGGACGGCGGCGGCCTCGTCGGCAGTCAGGGTGAAGGGCTTCTCGACGAGGACGTGCTTGCCGTGCTCCAGCGCCAGGATCGCCTGCTCGGCGTGGAACGGGTGCGGGGTCGCGATGTAGACGATGTCGACGCCGGGGTCGGAGACCAGTGCCTCGTACGAGCCGTGCACCCGGGCGACGTCGAACTGCGCGGCGAACGCGGAGGCGGACTCGGCGCTGCGGGAGCCGACGGCGACGAGATCGAGCCCCGCGGTGCGGAGGTCGGCGGCGAAGGCGCGGGCGATGCCGCCCGGACCGAGGATGCCCCAGCGCAGGCCGGGCGAGGAGGGGGAGGAGGGCGACGTCATGATCCCGAGCGTAGCGACCGGCCCGGCGCCGCGCGCGGGCGACCGGCCCGGGGCGCACGGGCGGGCGCGGTTAGGCTCGGGGCGTGGCATCCCCTGTCGACCGCTTCCGCGACCTCCTGCGCATCCCCACGGTGTCGCACGCCGACGAGTCCGAGATCGACTGGCCCGCGTTCGACGCCTTCCAGGCCGCGCTCGAGCGGCTGTATCCCGGAACGCACGCGGCGCTCGAGCGCGAGGTCGTCGACGGCCACTCGCTGCTCTTCCGGTGGCGCGGCGCCCGGACGGACGACCCGCTCGTGCTCATGGCGCACATCGACGTCGTGCCCGTGGTGGAGTCCGAGTGGGAGACCGACCCGTTCGCGGCCGCCATCGTCGGCGAGGGAGCGGATGCCGCGATCCACGCGCGCGGCGCGATCGACGACAAGGGCGCGCTCGTCGCCATCCTCGAGGCGGTCGAGCAGCTCGTAGCCGACGGGTTCACGCCGGCGCGCGACGTCTACCTGGCCTTCGGGCACAACGAGGAGACCGCCGGCGGCGGAGCGCGGGCGATGGTCGAGGTGCTGCGGGGGCGCGGCATCCGTCCCGCGCTCGTGCTCGACGAAGGCGGTGCCGTCGTCCAAGGGGTGGTCCCCGGCGTGACTGTGCCCACCGCGATGGTGGGCGTCGCCGAGCGCGGCGTGATGACCCTGCTGCTGACTGCGCGCGAGGGCGGCGGGCACGCCTCGACCCCGCCGGCCGTGCCGGCGACGGCGCGTCTCGCGCGTGCGATCGACCGGCTGCACCGGCATCCTTTCCCGACGCGGCTCGCGCCGCCGGTGCGCGCGATGCTCTCGACGCTCGCGCCGCACGCACCCCAGCCGCTGCGCGCGCTGCTGCGCAGCCTGGCCGTCACCGGGCCTCTCGTCGCCGCCGTGTTCGCCAGGCTCGGACCCGAGATGAACGCGATCGTGCGCACGACCGCCGTCGCGACCGAGCTCAGCGGAGCGCCGGGAGAGAACGTCCTGGCCACGACGGCCCGCGCATCCGTCAACATCCGGCTCCTCACCGGCGACACCGTCGAGGGCGCGACCGAACGCGCTCGCCGCGTGATCGGCGACCCCGAGGTCGAGCTCGCGGTGCGGCACGGCTCGGACCCGTCGCCGGTGTCGCCGTGGCAGGGCGAGGCGTGGCGCCGGATCGCCACGGCCGTGGCGTCGACGCTCGGCGACGACGTCGTGACGACGCCCTACCTGCAGCTCGGTGCGAGCGACAGTCGCTGGTTCACGGCGATCTCCACGGGCGTCTACCGCTTCACGCCGTTCCATCTCACGCGCGCGGAGCGCGACGCGCTGCACTCGCACAACGAGCGCATCCGCGTCGACGTGTGGCTGCGGGGGATCGGGTTCTACCGCGCGCTCGTCGCGGCGAGCTGACGCTCGGCCGGATCGGCGCGAACCTCAGCAGCGGGCGTGCGGTCGGTCGCCGGCACCGAGGCGAGGGCCTGCGCGAGGTCGGCGACGATGTCGGCCGGATCCTCGAGGCCGATCGACAGGCGCACCGTCGTGGGCGAGATGCCGGCGTCGGCGAGCTGCGCCGGTGACAGGTGACTGTGGGTCATCGACGACGGATGGGCGACGAGGCTGCGCGCGTCGCCGATGTTGGCGACGAGCTTCACCAGGCGCAGCCGCGCGATGAACGCCTCGACGAGGGCGAAGTCCGCCTCGGCGTCGCCGGTGCCCGGGAGGTCGAACGCGAACACGGAGCTCGCGCCGCGCGGAAGGTAGTCCTGCGCCAGCGCGTGCCACGGGCTGGACGCGAGTCCGGGGTGATGCACCCTCGTGACGGCGTCGTGGCCCTCGAGGAAGCGGGCCACCTCGAGCGCGCTCGACGAGTGCCGCGCGATCCGCAGGTCGAGCGTCTCGAGTCCCTGGAGCAGCTGGAACGCGTTGAACGCCGACAGCGACGGCCCGAGATCGTGGACGTACTTCGTCTTGACCAGCGCGATGTAGGGCGAGCCCGCCTCGCCGAACCGCTCGACCAGGCTGCCGCTCGGTACGCGCTGATACGTCTGCGTGAGCTGTGGCCAGCGCTCGGGCTCGGCGGTGAAGTCGAACGTGCCGAGGTCGACGATGGCTCCGCCGAGCGAGGTGCCGTGGCCGCCCAGGAACTTCGTCGCCGAGTGCACGGTGATGTCGGCGCCCAGGTCCTTCACCCGCTGCAGGTACGGTGTCGCGACCGTGGCGTCGATCACGAGGGGCACGCCGGCGCCGTGCGCGATGCCGGCGACGGCGCGCACGTCGAGCACCTGGGCGATCGGGTTCGTGATGGACTCGGCGAAGAACGCGCGCGTGGTCGGGCGGACGGCGTCGGCCCAGGCATCCGTGTCGTCCTGATCGACGAACGTCACCTCGATGCCCCAGTCGGCGAAGGTGTCCTGGAGCAGGTCGACCGTGCCGCCGTAGAGCTGACGGGCGGCGACGATGTGCTCGCCCTGCTTGGCGAGGGCGAGCAGCGCGAGGGCGACCGCCGCCTGCCCGGAGGCGACTCCCGCTGCGGCGACACCGCCCTCGAGCTCGGCGACGCGCTTCTCGAACACGAGGACGGTCGGGTTGGCTGCGCGGCTGTAGATGTTGCCGTCGCGCCGCAGCGCGAAGAGGTCGCGCGCCTCGCTCAGCGAGCGGAACTCGAACGCGTTCGACTGATGGATCGACGGCACGGCGGTGTGCTCGGCGATGCCGGCGTCGTAACCCGCCTGCACCTGCGCCGTCGCGAAGGAGCGCGGGGACTGGGACATGCGATCCATTGTCGGGGCGCGCGCTCGCGCACCACCGCCCTGTGTCGAAGTGTTGCGCACGGCCGTGGGCGAGGATGGAGGCGTGGCGCAGCTCATCACCCCCGCAGAACTCCACCGTCTTCTCGCCCATCGCGGCGGTCGCGCGGGTGCCGGCGGCGTGCGGGTGCTCGACGTCCGGTACCGGCTCGATCGCCCGGACGGGCGCCCCGCGTACCTCGAAGGTCATGTGCCCGGCGCCGTGTACGTCGACCTCGAGAGTGAGCTCTCGCGGCATGGCCGGCCGGAGGACGGGCGTCATCCGCTCCCCGCGCTCCGCGACCTGCAGGCCGCCGCACGCCGGTGGGGCCTTCACGACGGCGACACGGTGGTCGTCTACGACGACGCCCGCTCCCTCGGCGCGTCGCGCGCGTGGTGGCTGCTGACCCGCAGCGGCGTCACGGACGTGCGGCTGCTCGACGGCGGCCTCGCCGCGTGGATCGGCGCCGGCTTCGACGTCGAGCGCGGCGACGTGGTGCCCGAGCCCGGGACCGTCGTTCTGCATCCGCTGTCCGAGCCGGTGCTCTCGATCGACGACGCCGCGGCGTGGCCGGAGCACGGCGTGCTGCTCGACGTGCGCGCGGCCGAGCGCTACCGCGGCGAGGTCGAGCCCATCGATCCGATCGCGGGACACATCCCGGGCGCGGTGAGCCTCCCGACGACGTCGTACATGACGGACAGCGGGTTCCCGGATGCCGCGACCCTGCGCGCCCTGTTCGCCGACGCCGGCGTCGTGCCCGGCGTCGCGGCGGCGGCGTACTGCGGGTCGGGCGTCACCGCCGCGCAGGCGGCCGTCACCGCCGAACTCGCGGGTCTCGACCTGCGGATCTACCCCGGGTCGTGGAGCCAGTGGTCGAACACGCCGGGACGCTCGGTCGCGACCGGCGCGGAGCCGGGAGGGAACTGAGCCCGGGCCGGGGGCTACGGCACCAGGGTGACCTTGCCGTCGACTCCGTCCTCGACGATGCGGTGCGCCTCGGGCGCATCGGCCAGGGCGAGCGACGGACCGAGCTCCACCGTGAAGCGCCCGGCGGCCAGCAACGCGAGCACGACGGGCACGGCCTCGCCGCGCCAAGCCTGCTGCTGCGCCGTGAGGGGCTGCGGCGAGCCGCCCGAGAAGGCGCGGATGCCGAGGGATGCGGCATCCCGTCCCTTCACGAGCGTCGCGATGCGCGTCTTGTCGGCGACCAGCTCGATCGAGGTGCGCAGCGCCTCGTCGGTGCCGGCCGCGTCGATCGCGACGGTGACGCCTTGCGGCGCCGCGTCGCGCACGCGCCCGGCGAGTCCGTCGCCGTACGGCACCGGGATCGCGCCCAGCGCCCGCACGGCATCTGCGCGGCGCGGCGAGGAGGTCGCGATCACCGTCGCCCCCCACAGGACAGCGAGCTGGATCGCAGCCTGGCCGACCGCGCCCGATCCGGCATGGAGAAGCAGCGTGTCGCCGGCGCCGACCGACAGCGACCGCAGCGTCTGATAGGCCGTGCCGACCGGGATCCCGAGCGCCGCGCCGGTCGCGGCATCGACCTGCGGCGGACGCGCGTGCACCCGCGCGGCGGAGACGACGATGTCGCTCGCGTAGGCGCCGGACGCGCCGGAGAACACGACCGCGTCGCCCGGCCGGAAGCCGTCGACGCCCGGGCCGATCGTGGTGACGACACCGGCGCCGTCGTTGCCCACCCGCCGCGGCTCGACGATCTCGGCAGAGGCGCGCTGCCCCGAGCGGAGCTTCGCGTCGATGGGGTTCACGCCGGCGGCCTCGACGCGGATCGCGATCTCGCCCTCACCGGGCAGGGGCGCGGGGATCTCGGTCGAGTGCAGGACCTCGGGTCCGCCGAACTCGGTGTACACGATCGCAGTGGCCATGGCAGGGGCAACCTCTCGCTTGTCGGGCCCTATTCCCGCAGGGCTTTCTGGATGCGCTGCAGCGACACGGGCTCGGCGGTGCCGAGCTGCTGCGCGAACAGGCTGACGCGGTACTCCTCGAGCAGCCAGCGGGTCCGGGCGAGGGCGGGCTGTGCGCCGGCCGGCACGGGCACGGTCCCGCCGGCCTCCGCGAAGGCCACGGCGGCCCGCTCGAACTCTGTCATGCGCTGGCGGTCGCGTCCGGGGTTGTCGGCCAGCGCCTTCACCCGGTCGAGCGCCCCGCGCAGGTAGCGGGGCAGGTGCACCAGCCGGTCGGTGCCCGTGCGCGCGACGAACCCCGGGAAGACGAGCCCGGCGACCTGGCTCTTGACGTCGTTCAGCGCACCGAGGAGCGTGAGCGAGTTCTGATCGCGCACCGCGCGCTCGGCGTCGCGCGCGGCGGTGAGGATGCGTGCGGTCAGCGACACCGTCTGGAAGAGCTCGTCGACGATCACCGACGACATCGCGTCGCGTACGGCGTCGAAAGCGGCCCGCGTGCGGATCACGCCCCCGGGAGCCGTGCGCGCGATGACCGCGTCCGCCACCGCCACGCGGGCGTCCTCGACGAGGGCCTTGGCAGACGGGTAGGGGGATGCCGCGAGTGCGAGCTTCTCGGCCGACGTGAGGTGGTCGAGGACGTAGGCCGAGGGCGAGGGGACGGCGAGGAGGAGCAGTCGGCGCGCTCCGCTGTGCGTAGCGGCCGCCGCGGCCTCGGGGGTCGCCTCGATGCGCAGCGCGACCGAGGACCCCTCGTCGACGATGGCGGGGTAGCCGCGCACGACGCCGCCGGCGACGCGCGTGTCGACGACGTCGGGGAGGTCGTCGAAGGTCCACTCCGTGAGGCCGGTGCCCTCGGCGAAGGACGACGCCGCAGCTGCGGCGGGCTGCGGTCCGACGGCGGCAGGCGAGGGCGCGCGTGTGCCGCCTTGCTGCGCGCGGGCGACCGAGCGTGCGACCGAGTCACGGGCCCGTCCGGCGAGCCGGTCCTGGAGCGCGGCGAGGTCGCGGTCCGACCCGGCGGCGCGCCCGCGCTCGTCGACGGCGCGGAACGAGACGAGCAGGTGGCCGGGCACCCGGTCGAGCTCGAAGTCGGCTGCGCTCACCGGCTGGTTCGCGACGCGCTGGATGCGGGCGGCCAGCGCCTCGCGGAGCCCTGTGGGCGGGAGCCCGGCGTGCGACTCGGGTCCCTGGCCTGCCAGCTCGCCCGCGAAGGTCGCGGCCCAGTCTGCGGCGGGCACGACGTGCCGGCGGATCGCTTTCGGCAGCGACCGCAGGAGCGCGGTGATGAGCTCGTCGCGCATGCCGGGCACCTGCCAGTCGAACCCGTCGGCGCGCAGCTGCGCCAGCAGGGCGAGCGGCACCACGGCCGTCACGCCGTCGTCGGGGGCGCCCGGCTCGAAGCGGTATGCCAGCGACAGCACCTGGTCGCCCTGCTGCCAGCGGGCGGGGAAGTCCCGCTCGTCGCCGCGCGACGCCTCGTCGACGAGGTCTGCCTCGGTCATGTCGAGCAGGCGCGGGGTGCGCTGCGCGGCGTCGCGCCACCACGACTCGAACGACCGCACGTCGAAAACGTCTCGGGGGATGCGCGCGTCGTAGAAGCGGTAGACGGCCTCGTCGCCCACCAGGATGTCGCGGCGGCGCTCGCGCTCCTCGATCTTCTCGAGACGCCGGCGCAGCTCGAGGTTGCGTCGCTCGAACGACGTCAGCCGCTTGTCGAGGGCGCTCGCATCCCATTCGCCCTCGACGAGGGCGTGACGCAGGAACAGTTCGCGCGCGAACGGTCTGTCGAAGCGCGCGAGCTGCACCCGGCGGCGCGGCACGATGTCGACGCCGAACAGCGAGATCTTCTCGTAGACGGATGCCGCGCCCGACGCCTTGGACCAGTGGGGCTCGCTCAGCTGACGCTTGGCGAGGTCGCCGGCGAGCGGCTCGGCCCACTCGGGGTCGATCGTCGCGACCGTGCGCGCGAAGAGGCGCGAGGTCTCGACGACCTCGGCGGCCATGACGGCGGTCGGCCGGGCCTTCTTCAGGCCCGATCCGGGGAAGATCGCGAAGCGCGTGCCGCGGGCGCCGAGGTACTCGGCCGAGCGCCGTTCAGGGCGCTCCGGGCGGTCGCCCCGGCCGCGCTGTGCCGTCTTCGCGGGGGCGCGGTCGTCGAGGATGCCGATCTGCGACAGGAGCCCGGAGAGGATCGCGCGGTGGATGTCGTCGGGGTCGGCGGTGCTGGTCGCGTGCTGTTTCCTGGACGTGCCGAGGATCGCGCTGAGCTGGCGGTGGACGTCGGCCCATTCGCGCACGCGCACGTAGTTGAGGTGCTCCTGGCGGCAGAGGCGCCGGAAGGCGCTCGACCCGAGCTCGGCCTGCTTCTCCTGGAGGTGGTTCCACAGGTTGAGCAGGCTCAGGAAGTCGCTGGTCGGGTCGGTGAAGCGGGCATGGAGCCGGTCGGCTTCCTCGCGGCGCTCCTCGGGTCGTTCGCGCACGTCCTGGATCGACATGCCGGCGACGATCACGAGCACGTCGCGCAACACGTTCGTCCGCCGTGCCTCGAGGAGCATGCGCGCGAACCGCGGGTCGATCGGCAGGCGCGCGATCTCGCGCCCGAGGTCGGTGAGCGCGGGCGAGCGGTCGCCGTCGCGGCCGGCGCGCACGGCGCCGAGCTCGACGAGCAGGTCGAACGCCGCTTTCACGCCGCGCGAGTCGGGCGGCATGAGGAACGGGAACGACGAGATGTCGCCGAAGCCCAGCGAGAGCATCTGGAGGATCACCGATGCGAGGCTCGTGCGGAGGATCTCGGGCTGGGTGAACTCGTCGCGACCGGCGAAGTCCTCTTCGGCGTAGAGGCGGATCGCCACTCCGTCGCTCGTGCGGCCCGCACGACCCGACCGTTGCTGCGCCGAGGCCTGCGAGATCGGCTCGATCGGGAGCCGCTGGATCTTGCTCCGGTTGCTGTAGCGCGAGATGCGCGCCGTGCCGGTGTCGACGACGTAGCGGATGCCCGGCACGGTCAGGCTGGTCTCGGCGACGTTCGTGGCGAGGATGACCCGCCGGCGCACGCCGGCGACCGACGAGCGTTCGAAGACGCGGTGCTGCTCGGCGGCGCTGAGGCGTCCGTAGAGAGGGAGGACCTCGGTCGGCGCGGCGTCCTTCGCGTACATGCCGCGGACGGCATCCATCGCGTCGCGGATCTCGGCCTCGCCGGGAAGGAACACCAGCACGTCGCCGGCCGGCTCGCGGTCGAGCTCGCGGAGCGCGGCCGTGATGCCGTCGACGTCGTCCGGCTCGTCCTTGCCCGCCGTCGCGGGCGGCCGGTAGCGCACCTCGACGGGGTAGGTCCGTCCGGACACCTCGATGATCGGCGCCGGCTCCCCGTCAGGCCCGGCGAAGTGCTTCGCGAAGCTCTCGGGGTCGATCGTGGCGCTGGTGATCACGACCTTGAGGTCGGGCCGGCGGGGGAGCACTCGTTTGAGGTAGCCGATGAGGAAGTCGACGTTGAGCGATCGCTCGTGCGCCTCGTCGACGATGATCGTGTCGTATCGCTTGAGCAGACGGTCGCGGTGGATCTCGTTGAGCAGGATGCCGTCCGTCATGAGCGCGATGCGCGTGTCGTCGGACACCTTGTCGGTGAAGCGCACCTTGTAGCCGACGGTCGAGCCCAGCGGAACCTGGAGCTCTTCGGCGACGCGTTCCGCGATGGTGCGCGCGGCGATGCGTCGCGGCTGCGTATGGGCGATGCGCGTGCGGCCGAGCTCGAGGCAGATCTTCGGCAGCTGCGTCGTCTTGCCCGAGCCCGTGGCGCCCGCGACGATGACGACCTGGTGGTCGCGGATCGCGGCGGCGATCTCGTCGCGCGCGGCGCTGACAGGCAGCTCCGGCGGGTACGAAATGACGGGTTCGGGCGCAGACATAGCCCTCCATCGTATGACGGACGGCTCGCGCTCGTCGCTCCGCGGTCGCGCGCTCCGCTCCGCTCCTCGGACGTCGCTCCGCGGCGCCGGTCTGCAGACACCTCGCGAAAACCTCATGTGAGTTCGGGCTCAGGACCGGGGCGCGCGTACCGGCGGGGCCTGCGGGGCCGGCAGACCGAGCCGCCGCCCCGCGCGAGCGAACCCGACCTGGGTCTGTTCCCCGTGTGGCCCCTGTTCGACGCCGAGCCTCCTAGTCTGGATTCATGGCAACCCCCACCGTGAAGCTCAACGACGGCCACGACATCCCCCAGCTCGGCTACGGCGTGTTCAAGGTCCCGCCGGCCGACACGCAGCGCGCCGTGAGCGAGGCGCTCGAGGTCGGCTACCGCCACATCGACACGGCCGCGATCTACGGCAACGAAGAGGGCGTCGGCGCCGCCATCGCCTCCTCCGGCATCCCGCGCCACGAGCTCTTCATCACGACCAAGCTCTGGAACGACCGCCACGACGGCGATGAGCCCGACGCCGCGATCGCCGAGAGCCTCGCGAAGCTCGGCCTCGAGCAGGTCGACCTCTACCTCGTCCACTGGCCCACCCCCGCGGCCGACAACTACGTCCACGCGTGGGAGAAGCTCATCGAACTGCGCGACGGCGGCCTCACCCGCAGCATCGGCGTCTCGAACCACCTCGTCCCGCACCTCGAGCGCATCGTCGCCGCCACGGGCGTCGTGCCCGCCGTCAACCAGATCGAGCTGCACCCGGCCTACCAGCAGCGCGACATCACCGATTGGGCGGCGGCGAACGACGTCCGCATCGAGTCGTGGGGGCCCCTCGGTCAGGGCAAGTACGACCTGTTCGGTGCCGAGCACGTGGCGGCCGCGGCGCGGGCCCACGGCAAGACGCCGGCGCAGGCCGTCCTGCGCTGGCACCTGCAGAAGGGCTTCATCGTCTTCCCCAAGTCGGTGCGCCGTGAACGCCTCGAGGAGAACCTCGACGTCTTCGACTTCGAGCTCACCGCCGACGAGGTCGCCGCGATCGACGCGATGGAGCAGCCCGACGGGACGGGTCGCGTCAGCGCCCACCCCGACGAGGTCGACTGACGACCGGATGCGAGCGGATGCCGTGAACCCACGTCTCGCGGAAGCCACGAGCCCGTACCTGCGCGCCCACGCGGGCAACCCGGTCTCGTGGTTCCCGTGGGGCGAGGAGGCCTTCGCCGAAGCCCGCGCGCGGGACGTGCCGGTCATGGTCTCGATCGGCTACTCCACGTGCCACTGGTGCCACGTCATGGCCCGCGAGTCCTTCGACGACGCGGCCACCGCGGCCGACCTCGACGCGGGCTTCGTGTCGATCAAGGTCGACCGCGAGGAGCACCCCGAGGTCGACGCCGCGTACATGGCGGCGGCCGGCGCGTTCACCGCGAGCCTCGGCTGGCCGCTGACGGTCTTCGCGACGCCCGAGGGGCGCCCGTTCTTCGCCGGCACGTACTTCCCGCCCCAGCCGCGCGGAGGCATGCCGGCGTTCCGGCAAGTGCTCGCCGCCGTGCACGAGGCGTGGACCGAGCGCCGCGACCAGATCGACGGGACCGCCGACGCGGTGGTCTCGGCGCTCGCCGAGGTCCGCGCGAACGGTGGGGGCGAAGCATCCGCTCCACCGTCCCTCGACGAGTTGACGACCGCCGCGCGCGCGCTCGCCGAACGCGAGGACGCCGAGTTCGGCGGCTTCGGCCGCGGCGACCCCGCGGCGCCGAAGTTCCCGGTCGCGACGGCCCTGCGCTTCCTGCAGTCGCGCGCGGTGCGCGACGCGGCTCCCGACGCGGCGTCCGTCGCCGAGCGCGCCCTGTCGGCGATGGCGCACTCCGCGCTGCGCGACGACGTCGAAGGCGGCTTCTTCCGCTACGCGACGCGTCGCGACTGGTCGGTGCCGCACTACGAGCGCATGCTCACCGACAACGCCCAGCTCCTCGACGTCGCTCTCGATGCCGGCGACGAGGACACCGCGCGAGGAGTGGCCGCGTTCCTCCTCGACGTGCTCCAGCAGCCCGGCGGAGGGTTCGGCGCCGCCCAGGACTCGGAGTCGTGGATCGACGGCGCCCGCAGCGAAGGCGGCTACTACCAGCGGGATGCCGCGGCCCGCGCCGCCCTCGAACCGCCGGCCGTCGACGCCAAGGTCGTCACCGGGTGGAACGGCCTCGCGATCGGCGCCCTCGCGCGCGCCGGGTCCCGTCTCGACGAGCCTCGGTGGATCGAGGCCGCCCGCTGGGCGGCCGACGCCGTGCTCGAGACCAACGTCGCCGCCGACGGGAGGCTGGTGAGGGCGTCGCTCGACGAGATCGCGTCCCGCGCGTCGGCCACGCTCGCCGACTACGGCCAGCTCGCCTCCGGGCTCGCCGCACTCGCCGCCGCGACGGGCGACGCCGCCTACGCCGTCCGCGCCGTTGCGCTCGTCGCCGCCTGCGCGGGGGCCGACGGCACCCTGTCGGTGCCGGGCGGAGGAGACCCCGTGCTCGCCGCGCAGGGCGTAGGGGCTCCGGATGCCGCATCCGACGGCGACGAGCCGTCCGGCGCCGCCGCGCTCGCCGACGCCGCGCTGGCGCTGTGGACGCTCGGCGGTGGCGACCACCTGCGCACCCTCGCGGAGCGCACGGTCACCGCGCACGCCCGCGCTGCGCTGCAGCAGCCGCTCGCGCACGGCGCGCTGCTCCAGGTCGCCGCGCGCCTCGCGTCGGGCCCGCGCCAGATGGTGGTCGTCGCCGACGAGGCCGATGCTCCGGTGGTCGCCGCGGCACGCGGCATGCGCTCGGATCTCTTCGTCGCCGTCTCGGCGGCGCAGGCCGAGGAGTTCACCGAAGCCGGCTTCTCGCTCTTCGCGGGCAAGACCGCGATCGGCGGCGCCGCGACCGCGTACGACTGCCGCGACTTCGCGTGCCGCCTTCCCGTCACCGACCCGGCCGCACTGACGGGCTGACCCGCCCGCCCGGTCCGCTCACACCCAGGTGGGCAGCCAGATGTGCAGGCGGTAGAAGTCGTACGGCACCTGCATCGCCGAGACCACCGGGTACCAGAACGCCGACAGCGCGAGCGCGACGGCGAGGAACACCAGGACGAGCCTCTGGCCGGTGAGTCGCCGGTACGCGTCGGCGTGGCGAGGGCCGGCGATGTCGCGCAGCGCGAACGTGAGCGCCAGCAGCATGAACGGCAGGGTGAGGACCGTGTAGAACTGGAAGATCGTGCGTTCGGGGTAGAAGAGCCACGGCACGTACGTCACGGCGATCCCGGTGAGCACGAACGCGTAGCGCCAGTCGCGTGCGATCACGAAGCGGTAGGCCAGGTAGATCACCGCGGCCACGCCGGCGTACCAGATCAGCGGGTTCGGGATGCTGGCGATCGCCGTCGAGCAGCCGTTGCCGGTCGCGCACCCGTCCACGCCGAGCGCGTCGTGGTGGTAGTAGATGTTCGTCGGCCGGATCAGCAGCGGCCACTGCCACGCCGGGCTCGCGTACGAGTGTCCCGACGTGATCCGCGAGGCGGCGCCGAACATCGTGGTGTGGTCGATCCAGAGGCTCTGCAGCGCCAGGGGCACCCACGACCAGAGGCCCGTCGCCGGGCTCGCGTCCGCGGAGTGGCGGTCGTAGCCGCCGTCGGTGAGCAGCCACCCCGACCACGACGCGATGTAGACGAGCACGGCGACGGGCACGAGCAGCACGAACGTCGCGACCCCCTGCCGGATCGCATCCGACGGCCAGAACAGCACGCCCGCCCGCCGTCGCGCGAGGGCGTCCGTCACCACGAGGTAGACGCCGAGGCCGGCGAGCACCCACGCTCCCGACCATTTGACGGCGGATGCCGCGCCCAGCGCGACGCCCGCGGCCACGATCCACGGTCGGTTCCACAGCAGCGGGCCCCACGCGGGCGGGTCGTCGCCGTCGTACCTCGCGGCGACCGTGAGCGCGATCCGCGCCATCGTGCGCTCGCGGTCGAGCAGGACGAAGAGGAAGCCCAGCAGCACGAAGAACATGAGGTGGGTGTCGAGGAGCGCCACCCGGCTCATGGAGATCGCGAGCCCGTCGACGGCCATCAGCAGGCCGGCGATCACGGCGAACGTCGTCGAGCCGGTGAGCCTGCGTGCGATGAGCATGAGCAGCAGCACCGCCGCCGTGCCCATCAGGGCGGTCGTGATGCGCCAGCCCCAGCCGTTCTCGGGACCGAGCACCATCATCCCGAGCGCGATGATCCATTTGCCCAGCGGCGGGTGGATGACGAACGCCGGGTCGGCGGTGAAGATGTTCACGTCGCCGGCGAGGAACCGGTCGTTCGCCTCGGCCGGCCAGGCCGCCTCATACCCGAGTTGCGACAGGCTCCACGCGTCCTTGACGTAGTAGGTCTCGTCGAACTGATTCATCAGGTCGTGCGCCGCCGCGAGGTTCCACAGGCGCAGCACGGCGGCCAGGGCCACCACCAGCGCGGGCCCGAGCCACGCGTAAAGACGCTGCGCGCGCCGGTCGGCGCCGATTCGCGCGGAGAACCGGTCGTACAGGCTCGCGCGGGCCGGCGGGAGCAGCGACTCGGCGGGCGGGTCGGCGTCCAGCCGGGGCGCGTGCGTCACGCTGCACAGTCTAGGCGCGGGTCCCTGTGAGGCCCCGGGCGCAACCTCCCCGGCGTGGGGGCGGCCCGTCCGTATGATTCGTGACGTGGGCGAGAGCACCGGCTATTGGTACGGCGACGACGCCGACGACGCGAAGCGTCGTGCGATCGAGCTGCTGCAGGCGTTCCGGCTCTATCGCGCGTCCGAGGTGGCGATGCGCCGGCGTACACGCGACGCGATGGCGATGGGCGAGAACGACCTGCTCACGCTCCGGTACCTGCTCAAGGCCGAGCGCGAGTCGCGGGTGGTGTCGCCCGCCGAGCTCGCGCGCTACCTCGGGGTGTCGACGGCATCCGTCACCGCGATCATCGACCGGCTCGAGAAGTCCGACCACGTCATGCGCGGCCCGCACCCCACCGATCAGCGCCGTATCGTCGTGACCCCCACCACCGACACCGACGAGGAGGTGCGGCGGACGCTCGGGGCCATGCACGCCCGCATGCTCGACGCGGTCAGCGGCATGACGCCCGACGAGACCCGCATCGTCATCGACACGCTGAGCCGCCTGCGTGCGGCGGTCGATCAGATCGAGCCGGAGCACCAACCGGACCACGGGTCGGAGCACGAGCCCGGACACGAGTCGGACGCCGACGGCGCCGCCGAACTCGGGCAGGGCGGCCCGGGCCGCGCCTAGGCTGAGGGCGTGATCATCCTCGCGGCGACCCCGATCGGAAATCTCGGGGATGCCTCGCGCCGCCTCATCGAAGCGCTCCAGACCGCGAAGGTGGTCGCGGCCGAGGACACCCGCACGACCCAGCGGCTGCTCGCGGCGCTGGGCATCGACAACCGACCGCGGCTCATCGCTCTGCACGACCACAACGAGAAGGACCGCGCCCCCGAGCTCGTCGAGCTCGCGCGCGACGGCGACGTGCTCGTGCTCAGCGACGCCGGCATGCCCACGGTCAGCGATCCCGGCTACGGCCTCGTCGCGGCCGCCGCCGCCGCGGGGGTGGTCGTCACCGCCATCCCCGGGCCCAGCGCCGTGCTCACCGCGCTCGCCGTCTCGGGTCTTCCGACCGACCGCTTCACCTTCGAGGGCTTCGTGCCGCGCAAGCCGGGGGAGCGGGCGTCGGTCTTCCGGTCGCTGGCGAACGAGCCGCGCACGATGGTGTTCTTCGAGGCCCCGACGCGTGTGGCGGCGACGCTCGCCGACATGGCGGGAGGCTTCGGCGATGACCGGCGTGCCGCGGTGTGCCGCGAGCTCACGAAGCTGCACGAGGAGGTCGCGCGCGGCACGCTCGCCGAACTGGCCGAGTGGGCGGCGGCGGGGGTCCGCGGAGAGCTCGTGATCGTGGTCGCGGGCGCCGCCCCGCGCGAGGTCGCCTTCCCGGACGCCGTCACCCAGGTGCTCGAACTGGTGCGGAGCGGCACGAGACTCAAGGATGCCGCGGGCGAGGTCGCCGCCCACACCGGCCACTCGTCGCGCGAGCTGTACCAGGGGGCACTGGCCGTGCGCGGCTGACCCCGTCACGAAGGCCGGGCACGGCATCCCGCCCGACTAGAATCCTCGGGTGACTTCCGGCCGCCAGTCCTTCTACATCACGACGCCGATCTACTATCCGAGCGACGTGCCCCACATCGGCCACGGCTACACGACCGTGGCCGTCGACACGCTCGCGCGCTGGCACCGCCAGGCGGGCGACGACACCTGGATGCTCACGGGCACCGACGAGCACGGTCAGAAGATGATGCGCGCCGCGTCTGCAAACGGCGTGACGCCGCAGGAGTGGGTCGACAAGCTCGTCGGCGAGGCGTGGTTCCCGCTGCTGAAGACGCTCGACGTCGCCAACGACGACTTCATCCGCACGACGCAGCCGCGCCACGAGGAGCGCGTGAAGCAGTTCGTGCAGGCCATCTACGACCGCGGCTACATCTATGCCGGCGAGTACGAGGCGCTGTACTGCGTCGGCTGCGAGGAGTTCAAGCCCGAGTCCGAGATCGTCGACGGCACCGGTCCCTTCGAGGGGCTCAAGGTGTGTGCGATCCACTCGAAGCCTCTCGAGCTGCTGCAGGAGAAGAACTACTTCTTCAAGCTCTCCGAGTTCCAGGACCGCCTGCTCGAGCTGTACTCGTCGACGGACTTCATCCGTCCCGAGTCCGCGCGCAACGAGGTCGTCTCGTTCGTGAAGCAGGGGCTCAAGGACCTCTCGATCTCGCGCTCGGCGTTCGACTGGGGCATCACGGTGCCGTGGGACGAGTCGCACGTCATCTACGTGTGGGTCGACGCGCTCCTCAACTACGCCACCGCCGTCGGCTACGGCAGCGACCCGGAGGAGTTCGCCCGCCGCTGGCCCGCCTACCACGTCGTCGGCAAGGACATCCTGCGCTTCCACGCCGTCATCTGGCCGGCGATGCTGATGGCCGCGGGCGTCGAGGTGCCGCGCGGCGTCTTCGCGCACGGCTGGCTGCTCGTCGGCGGCGAGAAGATGTCGAAGTCGAAGCTCACCGGCATCGCGCCGACCGAGATCACCGACGTCTTCGGCTCGGACGCGTACCGCTTCTACTTCCTGTCGGCGATCGCCTTCGGTCAGGACGGGTCGTTCTCGTGGGAAGACCTCTCGGCCCGCTACCAGGCCGAGCTCGCCAACGGCTTCGGCAACCTCGCCTCGCGCACGACGGCGATGGTCGAGCGCTACTTCGAGGGCGTGGTGCCGCCCGCGGGCGCCTACACCGAGGCCGATCTGCACATCCAGAAGACGGTGGCGGATGCCGCGTCCGCCGCCGACGCGGCGATCGAGCGCTTCCGCATCGACGAGGCCATCACCTCGATCTGGACGATCGTCGACGCGCTGAACCTGTACATCACCGAGAACGAGCCGTGGGCGCTGGCGAAGGACGAGGCACAGCGCGAGCGCCTGGGCACGGTGCTCTACACCGCCGCCGAGGGTCTGCGTGCGCTCGCCGTGCTGCTGTCGCCGGTGATGCCGGTCGCGACGGAGAAGCTGTGGGTCGCGCTCGGCGCGGCCGAGTCGATCGGGCGCCTGCAGGACCAGCCGATCCGCGAGGCCGGCGCCTGGGGCGCGTTGACGCCGGGCACGTCGGTGAACGGCCTCGCACCGCTCTTCCCGCGCGTCGAGCAGTCGGTCTGACCCTGTCCATGTCCCACTTCCCCGTCTTCATGTCCCACTTCTCGTCGCTCGGAGCGACCGCAGGCGACCGAAAGTGGGACATGCATGGGTGAGGCCGCCGTCCCGTACCCGGCAGAGGGCGCGGATCCGTCGCAGTACGTCCGCACGCGCGAGAAGGGCACGCGCGACGTCACGTACCCGGCTGCTCCCGAGCCGCTCGCCGTGCCGGTGTACGACAACCACGCGCACCTCGAGATCGAGGACGGCGTCGGCCTGTCGCTGGACGAGCAGCTCGAGCGCGCCGCCGCCGTCGGGGTGATCGGCGTCGTGCAGGCCGGCGGCGACATCGACTCGAGCCGGTGGTCGGCGTGGGCCGCGGCATCCCACCCCCGCGTGCTCGCCGCCGTGGCCATCCACCCCAACGAGGCCCCCGCATACGAAGAGGCCGGCCGCCTCGACGAGGCGATCGCCGTCATCGACGGGCTCGCAGCGGAGCCGCGCGTGCGCGCCATCGGCGAGACGGGCCTCGACTTCTTCCGCACCGACGAGGGCGGGAGGCCTGCCCAGTTCCGCTCGTTCGAGGCTCACATCGACCTCGCGAAGAAGCACGGCATCGCGATGCAGATCCACGACCGCGACGCGCACGAGGCGGTTCTCGAGACTCTGGAGCGCGTCGGCGCCCCCAAGCGGACCGTGTTCCACTGCTTCTCGGGCGACGCCGACATGGCGCGCATCGCGGGGGAGAAGGGCTACTGGCTCTCCTTCGCGGGCAACGTCACCTTCAACAACGCGCAGAATCTGCGCGACGCGCTCGCGGCGATCCCGCGCGAGCGGATCCTCGTCGAGACGGATGCCCCGTTCCTGACGCCCACACCGCACCGCGGTCGTCCCAACGCGCCGTACCTGATCCCGGTCACCGTGCGGTTCATGGCGCGCGAGCTCGGCGTCGACGCGGACGAGCTGTCCGCGCAGATCGCCGCGAACACCCTCGAGGTCTACGGCCCCTTCGAGGACTGACCCCTCCACCGCTGCAGCTTCCTGCGAGCGCTGCGCCGATCGGCGGCGCGGTCGCAGGAAGGAGCAGCGGTCGCGTCAGCCGCCGAGGCGCACGCCGACCCCCGCGGGGATCGACAGGAGAAACTCGCTGAGGTTCGCCCAGAACGCGTGCCGGCGTGCGCGGCGCGTCCGGCGGTGTTCGAGCCGCGCCTCGCGGATGCGGTCGGCGTACTCGCGCTCGTCGTCTGCGGTCATCGTGCTGTGCATGGTCGATCCTCGCCTTCGTCATGGGGGCGGATGGTCCGCCTCACTCCTGCCACGAACGGGGTGGGCTCGGTTCGACAGGATGCGCCGGGCGAGCGGCTCTTGACCCTTCGTTCGGCGGAGGTGTCGAATCGGACGAGGTCTGTTCGTCGATCTGATGAGAGGTCGCCGCGGCGCGATCGCAGGAGCGGAGGAGCACGGCATGGCACGCAGGGCGATCGGCCGGACGTGGCGACGATGAACCCGCACGCCGACGTCGCCGGCGCCATCGCGTCGACGCACCGCGCCGAGTGGGCGCGCGTGGTCGCCGGGCTCGCGCGGCGCTTCGGCGACGTCGGGATCGCGGAGGAGTCGGCGGCCGAGGCCTTCGCGGTCGCGGTCGAGCGCTGGCCGGTCGACGGCGTCCCGCCCAATCCCGGCGCCTGGATCACCACGACGGCCTATCGCAAGGGGATCGACCGCCTCCGTCGCGAAGCGCGCCGCGACGATCTGCAGCGGGAGGCGTTCATGCTCGCGGACAATCCGAACGCCGAGGACGTCGGGGCGGTCGACGACGACCGGCTCCGCCTCGTGTACGTCTGCTGTCATCCGGTGCACGCGATGGAGGCCCGCGTGGCGCTCACGCTGCGCGTCGTCGGTGGGCTCACCGTCGCCGAGATCGCTCACGCCTTCCTCGTGCGCGAGACCACGATGGGACAGCGCCTGAGCCGCGCCAAGGCGAGGATCAGGGCCGACAGGATCCCGTTCCGCCTGCCTGAGAAGGAGGATCTGCCCGCCCGCGCGGACGCCGTGTTCGCCGTGCTCTACCTCATCTTCAACGAGGGGTACCTCGCATCGCGAGCCGAGTCGGACCCCCTCCGTCCCGACCTCACGGGAGAAGCGATTCGTCTGGCACGGCTGGTGCGCGACCTGCTCCCTGTCCACTCCGACGAGCGCGCCGAGGCGACGGGGCTCCTGGCCCTGATGCTGCTGACCGAGGCGCGGTCCGGCGCCCGCGTCTCGGACGCCGGCGAGCTCGTGCGACTGGACGAGCAGGACCGTGCCTCGTGGGACCGCGCGCTGATCGACGAGGGGCTGTCGCTCGTGCGCGAGCGGGCCGACGAGGCCGCGCGCGGGGGGCGTGGCCGGAATCGCTACGACATCCTCGCGGCGATCAACGGCGTGCACGCGTCGGCGTCGCGCGCAGGAGACACCGACTGGCCGGAGATCGTGGCGCTCTACTCCCAGCTCGAGCGCGTCGATCCGAGTCCTGTCGTCACGCTCAACAAGGCGATCGCCGTCTCGGAGGCCGAGGCACCGGCGGCGGCTCTCGCAATGGCGGAGGGACTCGCCGGTCGGCTGGGCGGCCACCACGCGTTCCACGCGACGAGAGCCGAACTGCTGCGTCGGGTCGGCCGCAACGACGAGGCGCGCACCGCCTACGACCGGGCGATCGATCTGACGGGCAATTCCGCCGAGGTCGCCCATCTCGTCCGCCGCCGTGACGACCTCGCGGCGTCCATCGAAGGAGAACCCACGTGACCACCCAGCGATACTTCGTGATCCACCTGACCGATGCGAGCGGATCGACCCTCGCCGAGGACGAGGATCGGCGCATGCTCGATGCCTGGGAGGAGGAAGGCGTCGCCGCGGGCACGGTCGGTGTCGGCGCCCCCGTCGCAGGGCGCGACCGGGCGAAGGCGGTCGTCGTCCGCGACGGGCGGACGATCGTCACCGACGGCCCCTTCCCCGAGTTCAAGGAATGGTTCGCGGGATACGACATCCTCGAAGCGGGGTCCATCGAGCAGGCGGCGGAGTACATGTCGAAGCATCCGACCGCCGTGCTCGGGCGCATCCTCATCCTGCCGACGGTCCCGCACCCGTGGGACCCCGCCGACTGACGTCAGTTCGGCAGGGGCATCCCGCCGGCGCCGGGCTCATCCTCGTCGGCGACCCGCTCCGCCTGCTCCTCGTCGAGCACGGGCCTGGCCGCCGCGATGTGCGAGATCGAGCGCCACACCAGCAGCAGCGTGACGAGCGAGCCGCCGAATGCGAACCACCAGGGTGCGGTGAGACCCCAGACCTGGGCGAGGACGCCGCCGATGAACTGCCCGATCACGAGCCCGCCGAACACTCCCACCATGTTCACCGACGCGATGCGGCCCTGCAGCTCCATCGGCACGAGCCGCTGGCGCACCGTGGTCGAGATCGTGGCCCACACGAACGCGTACAGCCCGAAGCCGAACATGATCACGAACGCCACCACGGGCGAGGTGGTCAGCGCGAACCCCAGGTGCATGAGCACCTCTGCCGACAGGCACACGCGCATGAGCGTGGAGAACGAGACGCCCTTCTCGAGCCATCCGAACGCGAAGACGGCGATGAAGCCGCCGAGCGCGGAGGCGGTCGTGAGGGCGCCGTAGCCGACGGGGCCCATGCCGAGGTACTCGGTCGCGTAGAGCACGAGCACGCCCCACGGCGCGGCCCACGTCACGTTGAACACCAGGATGATGACGACCAGTGTGCGGACGGGCGCGTTGTGGCGCAGCCAGCGCAGGCCCTCCCGGATGGCGTGCACCTTCGCGCCGGACGGCCTCCCATCGTGCTCGGGCACCGGAGTGCGTGCGATGCGCGAGATCAGCACGACGGCGAGGGCGACGCACAGCACCTGCAGCACGAACGGCCAGAACGAGCCGACCGCGAAGAGGAACGCGCCCAGCGGCGGACCGGCGAGCTGGTTCGCCACGAGGAACCCGGCCTGCATGCGGGCATTGCCGATGCCGAGATCGGCAGGCTTCACGAGCATCGGCAGGAGAGTGCTGCCCGCGGAGTCGGCGAACACCTCGGCGGTGCCGTACAGGAACGCCACGGCCAGCACGAGCCACACGGTCGCCTGCCCGGTGACGAGGAACCCCACCAGCACGAGGACGATCGCACCCCGGAGGGCGTTCGCGAGCATCACGAGCCTCCGGCGGTCGTGATGGTCGGCGACGGCGCCCGCGAGCAGGCCGAAGAGCAGCCACGGAAGGTACTGCATCATGGCGCCGGCCGCGACGAGGATCGGCGACGAGGTGAGCGACGCGATCAGCAGCGGCGCGGCGGCGAGGGCGATGCCGTCGCCCAGGTTGCTCGTCCACGACGACGCCAGCAGCCAGCGGAAGTCCCGGCCCATCCGGCGGGGTGCGATGAGGTCGCCGAGAGAGGGCATCCCACGATCCTAGGTCGGGGCCTGAGCGGCCCGCGACCTCGCACTACGGCCGCAAGGCGCGCACCGCGCGGGTCATCCGGCCGTCTTGGCGTCCTTGTGGGTGAACAGGGTCTCCGTCTGCTCGATGTCCATGCCCTTCGTCTCGGGGATGCGCAGCAGCACGTAGACGAAGGACAGGGCTGCGAACAGGGCGTACATGCCGTACGTGAGCGGCAGGGACCAGGACGACATCGCGGGGAACGAGATCGTGATGAGGAAGTTCGCGATCCACTGCGCCCCCGCGGCCACGCCCAGTGCCTTGCCGCGGATCCGGCTGGGGAAGATCTCGCCGAGCAGGACCCACACGAGCGGCCCCCACGATGCACCGAAACCGATCACGAAGACGTTCGCGGCGATGAGCGCGATCGGTCCCCACGGCGCGGGAAGCGTGACCGCGCCCTCCGCGTCGGTCTCGGAGAAGACGAACGAGAGAGCCATGAGTCCGAGCGAGACCGTCATGAGCACCGAGCCGATGAGGAGGATCGGCTTCCGGCCGACCCGGTCGACCAGGAAGATCGCGATGAGGGTGACCAGCACATTGGTGATCGAGGTCGCCACGCTGATGGTGAAGGAGTCGCTCTCGTCGAAGCCGACCGACTGCCACAGGCTCGTCGAGTAGTAGAAGATCACGTTGATGCCGACGAACTGCTGGAACACCGACAGGATGATGCCGACCCAGACGATGCGCTGGAGGCCGAGCACCGGCCCACGGAGCGAGACGCCGGCGTTCTTCCGGTCGGTTTCGATCGCGGTCTGCAGGTCACGGATCGTGTGGTCGAGGTCGGCCTCCGGCACGAGCCGCGCGAAGATCGCGCGCGCCTCGTCGTAGCGGCCCTTCGCGATGAGATACCGCGGCGACTCGGGCAGCGTGAACGCCAGGATGCCGTACACGGCAGACGGGATGACCCCGACGATGAACATCCACCGCCACGCCTCGAGCCCGAGCCACAGGACGTTGTCGGCGCCGCCGGCCGTGTTGGCGAGCAGGGCGTCGGACAGCAGGGCCGCGAAGATGCCGAGCGTGATGGCGAGCTGCTGCAGCGACGCGAGGCCGCCGCGGATCTGACGAGGGGCGATCTCGGCGATGTAGGCGGGCGCGACGACCGACGCGATGCCGATGCCCAGGCCGCCGATCACGCGCCACAGCGCCAGGTCCCACGCCGAGAACGCGAGGCCGGCGCCCAGCGAGCTGACGAAGAACATGATCGCCCCGAGGAACATCACCCGGAGCCGCCCCCATCGGTCGGACAGGTTTCCGGCGATGATCGCGCCCACCGCGCAGCCCAGCAGCGCGATCGCGACGACGAAGCCGGTGACGACGTCGTTGAGCGCGAAGTCGCTCGAGATCGAGTCGACCGCCCCGTTGATGACCGACGAGTCGAAGCCGAACAGGAAGCCGCCGACGGCCGCGGCCACGGAGAGCCCGATCGCCCTTCGTCCGTACGGGCTCTTGAGCGAGAAGGCGTCAGAGGGGATCGATCCGGTGCCGTTCATGCCCGTCACGCTAGCGCGGGCCGACTGCCCGGACGAGGGGCCACACGGGCGGCGCGGGATCACTGGGTACAGTGAACGCATGCCCGTGTCCCTGCTCGGAGCCGCCGAGATCCGCGCGCTCGCCGCCGACCTCGACGTCACCCCGACCAAGAAGCTGGGGCAGAACTTCGTGGTCGACGCGAACACCGTCCGCAAGATCGTCCACGTCGCCGAGGTCGCCCCCGGCGACAGCGTCGTCGAGATCGGTCCGGGACTCGGCTCCCTCACCCTCGCGATCCTCGAGGCCGGGGCATCCGTCACCGCCGTCGAGATCGACCACCGCCTCGCCGAGCGGCTGCCGGCGACCGCGTCGGCTCATGGTGTGTCTGACGGGGCGCTCACGGTCGTCGACGCCGATGCGCTGCGGGTGACCGAGCTGCCCGGCGACCCGACCGTGCTGGTGGCGAATCTCCCGTACAACGTGAGCGTCCCGGTGCTGCTGCACTTCCTCGAGACGTTCCCGGGTCTCGAACGCGGTGTCGTGATGGTGCAGGCCGAGGTGGGCGAGCGTCTCGCCGCCCCGCCGGGCTCGAAGGTGTACGGAGCCCCCAGCGTGAAGGCGGCCTGGTACGGACCGTGGCGCCTGGCCGGCACGGTGTCGCGCCAGGTCTTCTGGCCCGTGCCGAACGTCGACAGCGTGCTCGTGGGGTTTCACCGCGTTCCCGAGCCGCGCGGCACCGAGGAGGAGCGTCGCGCGACGTTCCGCATCGTCGACGCGGCCTTCCAGCAGCGGCGGAAGATGCTGCGGCAGGCGCTCGCCGGCGTCCTCGGCGGCACGTCGGGCGAGGCATCCGCCGTCCTGGAGGCCGCCGGGGTGGCGCCCACCGCGCGCGGCGAGGAGCTGTCGATCGACGACTTCGTGCGCATCGCCCGGGCGCTGCGAGCTTAGATTTCCCTCAGCGTTCACCGCGCCTTGCACGGCCCGACGGATCGCGTCGGTAGCATTCCCGCCAAGTCCTGACTCGACCGCAGGGCTGGGGGAGAAGCGAAGATGCGCACCGCCGAGTACCCGGCGCCCGAACGGATCCTGCTGCACCTGAGCGACACGCACCTGCGCGCCGGCGGCGCTCGGCTGTTCGATCTGGTCGACGCGGCGGAGCATCTCGCGCAGACGCTCTCGGTGATCGAGGCGAGCGGGGTCCGGCCGAACGCCGTCGTGTTCACGGGAGACCTCGCCGACCTGGGCGAGCGGGACGCGTACGCCGACCTCCGTGCGCTGGTCGAGCCGTTCGCCGCCCGCATCGGTGCACGCCTGTTCTGGGTCATGGGCAACCACGACGACCGCGCGACGTTCCGCGAGACGCTCCTCGACGAGCTCGGCGCGGCCGAGCCGATCGACCGCGTCGACGAGCTCGACGGGCTGCGCATCGTCACGCTCGACTCGACCGTGCCCGGTCACCACCACGGCGAGCTGACCGACGACCAGCTGGCGTGGCTGGCCGGGGTGCTCGCGACACCCGCGCCCCTCGGCACGATCCTGGCCATGCACCATCCGCCGGTGCCCAGCGTGCTGCCGCTCGCCGCGAGCGTCGAGCTGCGGGATCAGTCGCGCCTCGCCGCCGTGCTGCGCCGCTCCGACGTGCGCGCGATCATCGCCGGGCACCTGCACTACTCGACGTTCGCGACGTTCGCGGGCATCCCCGTGTCGGTGGCGTCATCGACCTGCTACGCGCAGGACCTCACGGTGCCGACCGGCGGCACGCGCCCCCAGGACGGAGCCCAGGCGTTCAACCTGGTGCACCTCTACGACGACACGGTCGTGCACTCCGTCGTGCCGGTCGACGCGCCCCGCACGCTGGAGCACATCGATGCCGACGAAGCGCAGCGGCGTCTGCTGCTGGCCGGCGTCGGGCCGTTCAGCGCCGCGCGGACGGATGCGCCGACCGAGCCGATCGCTCTGCCGCGCTGACCTCGGCGCGCTCCCACGGCGCCCGCACCGGGAACATCCGCTCCAGTGCCTCCTGCACCACGCGCGCCCGCAGCTGCTCGGGCACCTCGGTCTCGCCGCCGTCGTTGAGGCAGAACATGTCGATGTCGGTGCGCTCGGCGAGACGCTCGAGGCGCCGCAGCGACGCCGTCAGCGTGGTCTGCACGTACCGCGTGCGCGGTCGGGTGGTGGCGACGGCGCGGCCCGTCATGAGGGCGTAGTAGTGGTACAGGCTGTTCGTCACCGAGATGTCGGTGGAGGCGCGGAAGCGGGATGCCGCGGTCCGCGCGAAGTCGTCGGGGAACTCCCGCTCGAGCTCGGCCATGACGCTGCGGCGCAGCGGAGTCGCGCAGTGCTCCAGGTCGCGCACGATCGTCCGGCCGAAGCGCTCCCGCAGGAGCGCACGGTTCACGCGCAGGCCGTTGTCATGACCGCTGCGGTGCGCAGCGGGCGCCCCGGCGCCGATGCGCACCTCGCACTCGACGAACTTCGTCACCGCGGCGGGCGTGAAGAAGAGCTCCGGCTCGGTGAGGCGGCCGAAGAACATGTCGTCGTTCGAGTACAGGAAGTGCTCGGCGATGCCGGGGATGCGGTGCAGCTGGGCTTCGACGGCATGCGAGTTGTGGGTGGGCAGCACCGACGGGTCGGCGAAGAACTCCTCGCTGCGCACGATCGTCACCTGGGGGTGGTCCTCCAGCCACGCCGGCGTCGGCGAGTCCGTCGCGATGAAGATGCGCCGCACCCACGGCGCGTACATGTGGACGCTGCGCAGGGCGTAGCGCAGCTCGTCGACGTGACGGTAGCGGGCCGGACCGTCGTCGCCCTCGCCCACGACGTACTCCGCCATGCGCGCGGCGCGCTGGCGCTGGAAGTCGCTCGCCGAGCCGTCGACCCAGGAGAAGACGATGTCGACCTCGCCCGCGAACTCGTGCGGCTGCAGGTCGAACATGCCGTCGATCGTGCGCCACAGGCGCCCGAACCGCTCGATCGTGGTGAACGTGAGGTCGCTGGACGGCGTCAGCCGGCGCGTGAGCGCGTTGTCGGAAGGCGCCTCGACCAGCTCCTCGCCGAAGCGCCAGAACTCGATGCGGGCACCGAGTGCCGCTCCATACCGCAGCCCGCCGGCGCGCGACAGCCGCGGGCGGAAGACCCGGAGGGAGACAGGGCCGTCGCCGCGCGGGTCGACGTCGATCGCGCGGGCGACCGCGCGCCCCTTCTGCTTGACGTACACCGGCTCGCGCTCGCCCAGCTCCGCGATGGCCTCGAGTGCGGCATCCCGGGCAGCGAGGTCGACGACGAGGGCGGGAACCGAGAGGTCGTGACGGATGAGAGTCACGTCGATCCCGGCGTGCTCGAGCGTCTCGGCCACCAGCAGGAGATCCGCAGTGCGCGCCCCGACGGGCGTCACGTCGTCGTGCAGCGTATGCAGCAGCCCGCCGTCGAGGACGACGTCGGGGCGGTCGAGCAGGGTCGACCAGGCGTCCGGCACAGCGGGGACGACGGTGAGTGGGTGCACAGGGTCTCCTTCAGGGGGACGTGCGCGACACGTCCCCGCCTCACACTAGGCAGACTCCATTACGGCGACGTTTCGTGGGATGCCCCTTGACACCGATACGTCCGGTGTGCAGGGCCGCGGGGAGCCGCGCGCGGTGGCCGCCCTGCGCGCTCGCCGCGACGCCGATAGCCTGGTGCGGTGACCGAAGAGCCGCGCTACCGTGCCCGCGGGGGAGACCTCAGCCGCCCCTACACCGCCGCCGACGACCGTTACGACACCGCCGAGTACCGCCGCGTCGGGACCTCGGGTCTCACGCTGCCGCCCATCTCGCTCGGGCTGTGGTGGAACTTCGGCGACAACATCCCGTTCGACAATCAGCGCGCGCTGCTGCGCCACGCCTTCGACAAGGGCATCACCCACTTCGACCTCGCGAACAACTACGGCCCGCCGTACGGCTCGGCCGAGACGAACTTCGGCCGGATGATGCGCGAGGACTTCGCCCCGTACCGGGACGAGCTCATCATCTCGTCCAAGGCCGGCTACGACATGTGGCACGGTCCGTACGGCAACGGAGGGTCGCGCAAGTACATCCTCGCCAGCGCCGAGCAGTCCCTGAAGCGCATGAGCATCGACTACGTCGACATCTTCTACTCCCACCGCGTCGACCCTGACGTTCCCATCGAGGAGACCGTGGGGGCGCTGGACACCCTCGTGCGGCAGGGCAAGGCGCTCTACGTCGGCATCTCGTCGTACAGCGCCGAGCGGACGGCGGTCGCGGCATCCGTCGCCCGGTCGCTCGGAACCCCGCTGGTGATCCACCAGCCGGCGTACTCGATCCTCAACCGCTGGGTCGAGGACGGGCTGACCGGCGTGCTGAAGCAGGAGGGCATGGGCGCCATCGCCTTCACCCCGCTCGCGCAGGGCCTCCTCACCGACAAGTACCTCGGCGGCGGGCCCGCCGACCGCGCGCAGCAGCGCTCCTCCGTCCCCGACCGCTCGCTGTCGGACGCGGGGCTGGCGAAGCTCCGCGGACTCGACGTGATCGCGAAGGAGCGCGGGCAGTCCCTCGCCCAGATGGCGATCCAGTGGGTGCTGCGCGACCCGGTGGTCGTGTCGGCCCTCATCGGCGCCTCGCGCACGTCGCAGCTCGACGAGAACCTCGGCGCCCTCGACGGGCCAGGGTTCACGACGGAGGAGATCGAGCAGATCGACGCGCTCTCCGACGGCATCGACGTCGACCTGTGGGCGGACTCGGCGACCTCGTGAGCGAAGCCGCCGTCACCGACCGCGTGCACGTCCGCGCGCCCGGCAAGCTGAACCTCTTCTTCGAGGTGGGCGGCGTGCAGGACGACGGCTACCATGACGTCGCCTCGGCGTACCAGGCGGTGTCGCTGTACGAGAACGTCTGGGCCACGCCGTCCGACGAGTTCTCGGTGACGCTCTCGGGCACGGTCGATCTCGAGGGCGTGCCCGCCGACGACCGCAACCTGGCCGTGCGCGCGGCGCGACTCGTGGCGCAGCGCATCGGGCACCGCGGCGGCGTGCACCTCGACATCGTCAAGAACGTCCCGGTCGCGGGCGGCATGGGGGGCGGATCGGCGGATGCCGCGGCCGCGCTCGTCGCGTGCGATGCGCTCTGGGGGGCCGAGCTCGGCACGGCCGAGCTGCACAAGCTCGCGTCCCGGCTCGGCGCGGACGTCCCCTTCGCGCTCATGGGCGGCACCGCGATCGGCACCGGGCGCGGCGACCAGCTGAGTCCCGCGCTGGCGAAGGGGCGGTTCGACTGGGTCGTGGTCCCCTCTGCCGAGGGACTGTCGACTCCCGAGGTCTACGCGCACCTCGATGCGCTGCGCGCGCAGAACGACCTCGGGGTGGGGGCCGGCGCGCCGGACGTCGACACCGGGGTGCTGCACGCGCTGCGCGCGGGCGATCCCGTCGCGCTGGCCGAGCACATCCGCAACGACCTGCAGACGGCGGCACTCTCGCTGCGGCCGGGCCTCCGTGATGCCCTCGAGCTGGGGGAGCGCTCGGGCGCGCTCGCCGGGCTGGTGTCGGGGTCGGGGCCTACGCTGGCCTTCCTGGCCGGCGACCCCGAGTCCGCGCTCGAGCTGCAGGTCATCCTGTCGGCTTCGGGGCTCGCGGCCCTGCACGTGCACGGCCCGGTCGCGGGCGCGCGCGTGATCGGCTGAGCGGCGCCCGACGGGCGCGAGGTCACCCCGAGTACGACGAATCACACACGACCGCGACGGAAGGACCGACGATGACCTCCGAGACCGACACGCGCCCCGCGGCGCAGACCGAGACGGCGGATGCCGCGGCTCACCTCGTGGCGCCGGTGAACGAGGCCTCGCGCGCCCGCCTCGCCGGGAACGGGCTCGACTACCGGGTCGTGCCCGTCGACGGCGAGGGGTTCGCACCATGGCTCCAGGTCGTGGCACGCGGCTTCCAGGACGGCGAGCGCTCCGACGAGCAGGTCGCCGCGAGCCGCGAGCGCAGCGGCTATCGCCGGGTCACGGGCGTCTACGACCCCTCGGCCCCGATGGCGGAGTCCCCGGTCGCGACGATCGCCTCGTGGATCGGTCAGCTCACGGTGCCGGGTGGCGCCGCCCTGCCCTCGTGCGCGATCTCGGCCGTGACGGTCGCCCCCACGCACCGTCGCCGGGGCATCGCGCGCGCGATGCTCGAGGGCGAGCTCGGCGCAGCGGTCTCGTCGGGTGCGCCGCTGGCCATGCTCACCGTGAGCGAGTCCACGCTGTACGGCCGCTACGGTTTCGCACCGGCGGCCGCGAGTGCGTCCTGGCGCATCGAGACCAAGCGGGCGACGTGGATCGGCCCCCGGCCCGAGGGGCGCGTCGACTTCATCCCGCGCGAGCGCCTGCGCGAGCTCGCGCCCGCCCTCCACGAGCGCGTGCGCCTGCGCGACGCGGGCGAGATCGACGTGCCCGGCAGTCACTGGGACGGCTTCGCGGGCACGAGCCCGACCGCCGAGAAGGCGGGCGAGAAGCGCGCCGTGCAGTACGCCGATGCGACCGGCGAGGTGCGCGGGCTCGCGATCTACTCGGTGAAGGAGAACCACGACGACTTCACCAAGGCGAGCGTGCGGGTCGGCTACCTGCTGGCCGAGAATGACGACGCGTACGCCGCGCTGTGGCGCTTCCTGCTCGAACTCGACCTCGTGGCGGAGGTGACGGCCGACGAGCTTTCGGTCGACGAGCCGCTGCGCTGGATGATCGCCGACCAGCGCGCCGCCAGGGTCACGATCCGCGACCACCAGTACGTCCGCATCCTCGACGTCGTGACAGCCCTCGAGGCGCGGCGTTTCGGGGCACCGGGAGTGCTCGCCCTCGACGTCGCCGATGTGCTCGGTCACGCGAGTGGGCGATACGTGCTCAGCGTCGACGCCGACGGCCGCGGCACGGTCTCGGATTGGGGTGACGGCGGCGCTCCGGAGGGCGCGGTCGAGGTGGCCCTCGGCATCGAGGAGCTGTCGGCCGCGTACCTCGGCGGAGTGTCCCTCGCGACGCTCGCGGCTGCGGGCCGTGTGCGGTCGACGGATGCCTCGGCCGCCGCGCGGGTGCTCGCCTGGCACACCGCACCCCGCCTCAGCATCTGGTACTGACGTGGCCGCGCGGCCCGAAGACATCGTCCGGTTCGACGTCACGCCGGCGCCGCCGGGCGCGACGCCCTGGGTCGGAGACCAGAGGCCGGAGCGCGGCATCCGGATCGCCGATCCCGACCCGACGTGGTCGGCGGCGTACCGCGCTCCGGAAGCGCGGGTGACGGCCGCGCTGGGCGGCTCGTGGCCGTCGACCCGCGCGCGAACCTCCACGTCTTCTCGCCCGACGCCGCAGAGCCGGCGCGTCACCTCATCTTCCGCGACTGGCTGCGGGCGCACCCCGACGACCGCGACCGGTACCGCGACGCGAAGCTCGCCGCGGCGGCCGAGGCGAACGCCGCCGGCGAGCACGTCATGGAGTACAACGCCCGCAAGCAGGCGGTGATCCGCGAGATCTACGGGCGCGCGTTCGTCGCGGCGGGGCTGCTGCCGTCGGGCTGAGGCGCACGCCCGGTCGCCCGTGCTCTCGCCCGTCCGCTCTCGCCTAGCCTTGAGGGGACATGGCACATCTTCTGGGGGCCGAGGCCCTGCACCTGGAATTCCCGACGAAGGTCGTCTTCGACGGCGTCTCGCTCGGTGTCGACGAGGGCGACCGCATCGGCATCGTCGGCCGCAACGGCGACGGCAAGTCGAGCCTGCTCGCGATGCTGGCGGGCAGGCTCGAGCCCGACGCGGGCCGGGTCACGGTCCGCAGCGGCGTCCGCGTCGGCGTTCTCGATCAGGCCGACACCCTCGACGACACCCTGACGATCGCCCAGGCCGTGGTGGGCGACCGTCCCGAGCACGAATGGGCCGGCGACGCGCGCACGCGCGACGTCATCGCGGGCCTGCTGGACGGGCTCGCCTGGGACGGTCCCGTCACGGGTCTCTCCGGCGGCCAGCGCCGACGCGTCGCCCTCGCGGCCCTGCTCACGGGCGACCACGACGTCATCTTCCTCGACGAGCCCACGAACCACCTCGACGTCGAGGCCATCGCGTGGCTCGCCGAGCACCTCAAGCGTCGCTGGTCGGCGAGCCAGGGCGGCCTGCTGGTGGTCACGCACGACCGGTGGTTCCTCGACGAGGTCTGCACCCGCACGTGGGAGGTCCACGACCGCATCGTCGAGCCGTTCGAGGGCGGGTACGCGGCCTACATCCTTCAGCGCGTCGAGCGCGACCGGCAGGCGGCGGCCATCGAGGCGCGGCGGCAGAACCTCGCTCGCAAGGAGCTCGCGTGGCTCCGCCGCGGCGCGCCGGCCCGCACCTCGAAGCCGAAGTTCCGCATCGACGCCGCCAACGCGCTCATCGCCGACATGCCCGAGATCCGCGACAAGACGGAGCTGCAGTCGCTCGCCGTCTCGCGCCTGGGCAAGGACGTCGTCGATCTGCTCGACGCGGCGGTGACCTACCCCTCGCCCGACGGAGGGCCGGGCCGTGAGGTGCTGCATCCCGTCGAGTGGCGGATCGCGCCGGGCGAGCGCACCGGCATCCTGGGGGTGAACGGCGCCGGCAAGTCCACTCTGCTCGCGCTCGTCTCGGGCGACCTCGAGCCCACGTCCGGGCGGGTCAAGCGGGGAAAGACGGTGCAGGTGGCGACGCTCACGCAGCGTCTCGACGAGCTCGAGGACCATCTCGACGACCCGGTGCGCGTGGTCATCGCGCGGCTGCGCACGACCTACACCTTCGGCAACGGCTCGAAGTCTCAGGAGCTCACGCCCGGGCAGCTGCTCGAGCGCATGGGCTTCGCGAGCGCGCAGCTCTCGACGCCCGTCAAGGACCTCTCCGGCGGGCAGAAGCGGCGCCTGCAGCTGCTGCTCATCCTGCTCGAGCAGCCCAACGTGCTGATCCTCGACGAGCCGACCAACGACCTCGACACCGACATGCTCGCGGCCATGGAGGACCTCCTCGACACGTGGCCGGGGACGCTGCTGGTGGTCTCGCACGACCGGTACTTCATCGAGCGGGTCACCGACCAGCAGTACGCGATCCTCGGCGGTCATCTGCGCCATCTTCCGGGCGGCGTCGACGAGTACCTGAGGCTGCGCACGCGCGAGCGCGAGGCCCCCGCGGCGGGCCCGGCCGGGGCATCCGGAACCGCCGCCGCACCGGGACTGACGGGAGCCGACCTGCGCGCCGCCCAGAAGGAGGCATCGGCACTCGAGCGACGGCTGGAGAAGCTCGAGGCGCAGATCGCCAGGGCGCGGACCGCGCTGGCCGACCACGACCAGTCCGACTACGTGGGCATCGGCGCCGAGATGGCCCGGATCGGCACGCTGGAGGCCGAGCGCGACGAGGTCGAGCTGCGCTGGTTCGAACTCACCGAGCAGATGGGCTGACGCATCTCGGAGGATGCGCGAGATCTCGGAGGATTCGAGTCGCATCCTCCGAGAATCGGCCCATCCTCCGAGCTTCCGCGCGGCTCAGCCGCTCAGCCAAGCCACCGGGTCAGGCGTCGAAGCCGAGACTGAGCTTGCGCAGCAGGGCGGCGAGACGGTCGCGGTCGCCGCGCGAGAGCGTGGCCAGCAGCACGGCCTCCGCGTCGACGAGCCGCGTGATCGCGGCATCCACCCGCGTCTTGCCGTCGTCGGTGAGCGTGACCAGGATGCTCCGCCCGTCGCCGGGGTCGGCCTCGCGCCGCACGAGCCGGCGTCCGACGAGGCGGTCGATGCGGTTCGTCATGGTTCCGCTCGAGACGAGCGTCTGCTGCAGCAGCTGCTTCGGGCTGAGCTGGAACGGCTCGCCGGCGCGGCGCAGCGCGGACAGGACGTCCCACTCCCACGGCTCGAGGTCGCTGCGGCGGAACGCGTCGCGCCGGGCGCGATCCAGATGGCGAGAGAGCCGGTCGACGCGGGAGAGCACTTCGAGGGGGGAGAAGTCGAGGTCGGGGCGCTGGGCGATCCATGCCTCGACGATGCGATCGACCTCGTCGGTCTCCTTGGCCATCCCCCCATTATCGGGCGCAGGCCGGCCGACCGCGGGCAGGCGGGCCCGGGAGGGTCTGGCAGACTTGACGGCGGCCGCGTGCGCGCGGTGGTCCGCCGTGGTGTAACGGCAGCACGACAGCCTTTGGAGCTGTGAGGCCCAGGTTCGAATCCTGGCGGCGGAGCATGACCCACAACATCGACGACCGCAGCCTCGCCGTCATCGTCCTGGCCGCCGGCCAGGGCACGCGCATGAAGTCGACGCTTCCCAAGGTGCTCCACCGCATCGGCGGCAGGCCGCTGGTCGGCCACGTCATCGACACCGCGCTGGCACTCTCGCCCGAGCGCGTCGCCGTCGTCGTGCGCCACGAGCGCGACCTCGTCGCAGGCGCCGTCGTCGAGCTCGCGCCAGGCGTCGTGGTGGTCGACCAGGACGAGGTGCCCGGCACGGGACGCGCGGTCGAGCTGGCGCTCGCAGCGCTCGACGACTTCGCCGGCGACGTGCTCGTGCTGAGCGGCGACGTGCCGCTGCTCGACGCCGACACCCTCGCCGCCCTCCTGACCGCGCACCGCGGTGGCGACGCCGCAGCGACGGTGCTGAGCGCCGTCCTCGACGACGCCACCGGCTACGGCCGCATCATCCGCGACGCGGACGGCGCCGTGGCGCGCATCGTCGAGCAGAAGGACGCGACGGCGGACGAGGCATCCGTCACCGAGATCAACGCGGGCGTGTACGTCTTCCAGGCGCCCGCCCTGCGCGCCCAGCTCGCCCTTGTGGGCACGGCGAACGCCCAGGGCGAGAAGTACCTCACCGACGTCGTCGGCCTGCTGCGCCAGGCCAGCCTTCCGGTGGCGGCGGCCAGCGCGCCGGATGCCGCGGCCGCCCTCGGTGTGAACGACCGCGTGCAGCTGGCCGAGGCCGCGCGGCTCCTGAACGCACGGACCGTCCGCCGGTGGCAGCTCGAGGGCGTGAGCGTGCTCGATCCGGCGACCACGTGGATCGACGTCGACGTCACCCTCTCGCCCGACGTCACGGTCCTGCCCAACACCCACCTGCTGGGCGCGACGAGTGTCGCGACGGGCGCGACGATCGGCCCCGACACGAGCCTGGTGGACTGCGAGGTCGGCGAGGACGCCGTGCTGCGTCGCGTGGAGGCCAACCTCGCGGTGATCGGCGCCGGCGTCACCGTCGGCCCGTACTCGCACCTGCGACCTGGCACGGTCCTGGGCGCGGGCGTGAAGATGGGCTCGTTCGTCGAGACCAAGAACGCGCAAGTGGGCGAGGGCACGAAGGTGCCCCACTTCATCTACCTCGGCGATGCCGAGGTCGGCCGCAACACGAATCTCGGGGCCGGGACGATCACGGCGAACTACGACGACGTCCACAAGCACCGCACCGAGATCGGCGACGAGGTGCACACCGGCTCGCACACCGTCCTCGTCGCGCCCATTAGGCTGGGTGACGGCGCGAAGACCGGGGCCGGGGCGGTCATCCGCAAGGATGTGCCCGCCGGCGCCCTGGCGCTCAGTGTCGCCCCTCAGCGCAACGTCGAGGGGTGGGTCGAGAAGAACAGACCGGGAACCGGCGCGGCGGATGTCGCCGCTAAGGCTCGGTCCGCACAGAAGGCGGACGATGGGGCGCAAGAAGAAAACCGTTGAGCTCGACCGCGAGAACGACATCGCACCGGGTCTCGTCGCCAAGACCAAGAAGCGGCTGGTCGTCGCCCGCGGCAGCTCGCACCCGGCGCTGGCGACCGAGGTCGCCTCGCAGCTCGGCACCGAGCTCGTGCCGACGGAGTACCGCACCTTCGCGTCGGGCGAGATCCTCACGCGTTTCGAGGTCTCGATCCGCGGGTGCGACTTCTTCCTGATCCAGAGCTTCGGCCCGCCGGTCAACGAGTGGCTCATGGAGACGCTCATCATGCTCGACGCGGCCAAACGCGCGAGCGCGAAGCGCATCACCGTCGTCGCCCCGTACTATCCGTACTCCCGCCAGGACAAGAAGGGCCGCGGGCGCGAGCCGATCAGCGCCCGTCTCGTCGCCGATCTGCTCAAGACCGCCGGCGCCGACCGCGTCATGAGCGTCGACCTGCACGCTGCGCAGATCCAGGGCTTCTTCGACGGCCCGGTCGATCACCTCTTCGCCAAGCCCGTCCTCCTCGAGTACTTCGAGAAGACCCTGTCCGCCGACGACCGCGCGAAGCTCACCGTCGTCTCGCCCGACACCGGCCGTGTGCGCGTCGCCGACACGTGGTCCGACAGCCTGGGCGCCCCGCTCGCGATCATCCACAAGCGCCGCGACCCGAACGTCGCGAACCAGGTCACCGTCAACGAGATCGTCGGTGACGTGAGCGGCCGCGTGTGCCTGCTCGTCGACGACATGATCGACACCGGCGGCACGATCGTGAAGGCCGCCGAGGCGCTCAAGGCGAACGGCGCCGTGCGGGTCATCGTCGCCGCGACCCACCCGATCTTCAGCGATCCCGCGGCGCAGCGCCTGCAGAGCGACGCCATCGACGAGGTCGTCGTGACCGACACGATCCCGATCCCCGACGAGAAGCGGTTCCCGAGCCTCACGATCCTTCCGATCGCGCCGCTCCTCGCCCGCGCCATCCACGAGGTCTTCGAGGACGGCTCCGTCACGAGCATGTTCGACGGCGCCGCCTGAGCCCGGCCCGCCTGACCCGGCCCCGGCGTGGCAACGCCGTTGCAACTGCGCCGATCTGAACCGATCGTCCCCTCGGGCCGTGACCTCATTCAGAGGTCGCTCATAAAGGGCGCTGACAGGATGCCTCTACCGGCGTCGCCCTTCCGCGACGGCCTCGACACCAACGACCCAGGAGGACCACCATGATCCGCACCGCCGTCGCCACACGTCCCGTCCGCGCAGGCGCCGCCGTCGCCGCCGTCGCAGGCATCGCCCTGCTCGCCGGGTGCTCCCCGGCGTCCACCGACACCGGTTCCGGCAACGGCGCGGGCTCGGGCTCCGACACGGGCGCCCCCGCCTACGCCGACGGCACCTACACAGCCGACGGCACGTACAACACACCCGAATCGGTCGAGACCATCTCGGTCACCGTCACGCTCGCCGACGACGTCATCACCGAGGTCGACGTCGAGGGGGATCCGCAGAAGGCCGAGTCCGAGCAGTACCAGGGCCAGTTCATCGGCGGCATCGCCGACGTGGTCGTCGGGCAGGACATCGACGAGATCTCGGTCAGCCGAGTGGCGGGATCCTCGCTCACGAGCGGCGGGTTCAACCAGGCGATCGAGGCGATCAAGGCCGAAGCGGCCGCCTGAGCCATGGCCCCGCCGGTGCCGCCCCCTCGCGTAGCGAGGACGTGGCGGTTCGACGCGATCGGCACGACGTGGGAGATCGTGGGCGACGCCCCGATCGGAGATGCCCGCGCCGCCATCGCCGACGTGCTCGAGCGGTTCGACGCCGCGTGGTCGCGTTTCCGTGCCGACTCGCTCGTCTCTCGGCTGGCCGACTCCGGAGGAGCGATGCCTGCGCCGCCGGACGCGGCGCCCATGCTCGATGCGTTCGTCGAGCTCTCCTCGGCGACCGAGGGTGCGGTCAACCCGCTGATCGGCGCCTCGCTGGAGCGGCTCGGCTACGACGCGGCGTATTCTCTCGTCGGGGGTGACCCCGTGGCCGCGCCTGCGCAGTGGACCGACCTCCTCTCGTGGGGTGACGGGCTCCTCTCCCTCGACGGGCCCGCAGTGATCGACGTCGGCGCGCTGGGCAAGGGGCGCCTCGTCGACCTGGTCGCGGCCGAGATCGCACGGGTCTCGCCGTCGGGCTTCGTCGTCGACGCAGGCGGCGATCTCGTGGTGCGCGGCGCCGCGCAGCGCGTCGGGCTGGAGCATCCGTTCGACCCGCGACGCGCGATCGGCGTGTGGGAGGTGACGGATGCCGCGCTCTGCGCGTCGGCGATCAACCGGCGCGCGTGGGGCGAGGGCCTGCACCACGTGCTCGACGCGCGCACGGGCCTGCCGGTGCGGACGATCGCCGCGACCTGGGCCGTCGGGCCGACGGCCATGCGGGCGGACGCCGTCGCGACCGCGCTGTTCTTCGACGGCGGGCCGCGCATTGCTCACGAGTGGAGCGTCGAGTGGGTGCGCATGACCACCGACGGACGGGTCGAATGGTCGCCCGGCTGCGGCGCCGAGCTGTTCACGCGAGAGGCTAGCGTGGAGAGGTGACCGAGTCGCCTTCCTCCGCCCAGGTCGTCGCGGTCGCGCGCGACGGCGCGCACCGCTTCAGCAAGCCGACCCGCGAGAGCATCACGCTGGTCGCCGGCCACGGGGTCGAGGGTGACTCGCACGCCGGCGCGACGGTGCAGCACCTCTCCCGCAAGCGGCGCGACCCATCCGCGCCGAACCTCCGCCAGGTGCACCTCCTCCACGCCGAGCTGTTCGCGCAGATGGCTGCGCGCGGCCACCGGGTCGAGCCGGGGGCGATGGGCGAGAACATCACGACGACCGGCGTCGACCTGCTCGGCCTGTCGCGCGGCACGCGCCTCGAGCTCGGCGACGAGGCCGTCGTCGAGATCACCGGGCTCCGCAACCCCTGCACGCAGATCAACGGACTGTCCGAGGGGCTCATGAAGGAACTGGTGCACGTCGACGACACGGGCGCCACCGTGCGCCTCGCCGGCGTCATGTCGGTCGTACTCGTCGGGGGAGGGGTGCGGCCGGGCGACGGCATCCGGATCATCCCGCCCGCCGGCGCACACGAGCCCCTCCAGGCGGTGTGACGTGCTCGGAACCCTCACCTCCGTCTGGAACCGCGTCTTCGCCCTGCTCGGGCGCGTCTCGATGTACCGCGTGGTGTACCTCGCCCTCGCGACCCTCGCGGTCATAGCCCTGGTGCTGTCGTTCTTCGACCAGGTCGGTCCTGACCCGCTCGAGCTGATCTCGACGCTCGCGGTGCTCTCGCTCGTGTGCGTGGGGGTGGATGCCGCTGCCCAGCGCGTCCTGCACCTGCCGTGGCGCATCGAGTCCTCGCTCATCACCGCGCACATCCTGCTCTTCGTCCTGCGGCCGACGGTCGACGGGGTGGCGCTCGTCGGTATCGCGATCGCGGCAGCCACGGCATCCCTCTCGAAGTACCTCCTCGCGTGGCGCGGGCGGCACATCTTCAACCCGGCCGCGGTGGGCGCGACCGTCCTGACGCTGCTGAGCCTCGCCTGGCCCGCGCTCGGCGCGTCGTCGTGGTGGGTGGGCACCCCGGCGCTCGCGGCGCCGGTGATCCTGCTCGGCATCGCCGTGCTGTGGCGCACCGAGAAGCTGCGCGTGGTCGCGGTGTTCCTCGTCGTGGCGGTCGCGGTCGCCCTGCTGCGGACGGCGGCGCAGCTGCAGGCGGCGGGTGCCCCGGTCGACACGATGACGTTGCTGTGGCAGATCCTGTGGTCGTCGCCGTTCCTGTTCCTGGGCGCGTTCATGCTCTCCGAGCCGCTGACCCTGCCGCCGCGTCGTTGGCAGCAGTTCACCGTCGCCGGGATCGTCGGCGTGCTCGCGGGGTGGCCCATCCCCGTCGGCGACATCTCGCTCGGGCAGGAGCGGGCCCTGCTCATCGGCAACGCCGTGGCGTTCGCCTTCGCGGTGCGCACGGCGGTGCGGCTCACGCTCGCTTCGCGCGCCGACCGCACCCCGACGGTGCGCGAGCTCACCTTCCGCGTCCACGACCGGCTGTCGTTCGTGCCGGGGCAGTACCTCGAGCTGGAGGTACCGCACCCGCACCCGGACGCGCGCGGCACGCGACGGGAGTTCAGCATCGCATCCGCGCCCGAGGACCTGCCGCTGCTCCGGGTGGCGTTCAAGGAGAACGGCGCGGCGTCGTCCAAGCCGCAGAGCACGTACAAGAAGGCCCTCGCGCAGGTCGCCGAGGGCGAGCGGCTCGCGATCACCGGCGTGTGGGGCGACTTCGTGCTGCCCAGGCGCGACGCGGCGCCGATCCTCATGGTGGCTGCGGGCATCGGCGTGACGCCGTTCGTCTCGCAGCTGCGGCATGTGAAGGCGGCGGGGGAGGAGCGCGACATCGTGCTCGTGTACGTCGCGTCCGACGCATCCGAGCTGGCTTATCGCTCTGATCTCGAGGAGTCGGGGATCTCGGTGATCGTCTTCACGCGCGACCGGCCGGCCGACCTACCCTCCCACTGGATGTGGGCGCGCGGCGTGCGCCTCGACGCGGAGGGGCTTGTGCGGGTCGTGCCCGACATCGCGGCCCGCCACGCGTACATCTCCGGGCCCGCGGGTCTCATCGCCGACCTCGCACCCGCGCTCGAGCGGGCGCGGTCGATCACCACCGACGCGTTCAGCGGGTACTGAGCCCAATTGATCGGATCGCCTGATCTCGTCGACGCGGGCGCAGCCGGGCGGCGGGCGGTGGGTGGCTCAGTCCGGCGCGACGGGAGCGGATGCCGCAGGCCCGGCCTCGCCGGAGCGACCGGCGGGCTCCTGCACCAGAGGTTCGTCGGTGCGCGTCGCGGGGTCGAGGGGCCGGGCGGGCAGGCGCACCTCGAACGTGGTGTCGCCGGGCGCGCTCTCGACCCGGATCGACCCGCCGTGCGCGTCGACGATCGCACGCGCGATCGACAGCCCGAGGCCGGTCCCGCCGGTCTGACGTGCGCGGGAGCGGTCGGCGCGCGAGAACCGCTCGAAGAGCTCCTGGCGCAGCGCCGGGTCGATGCCCGGTCCGTCGTCGTGGACGCGCAGCACCGCAGTGTCGCCGTCGCGCTCGACCGCGACCGTCACGGTCGTCCCCTCCGGCGTGTGCGTGCGTGCGTTGGCGAGCAGGTTCGCGGCGACTTGGTGCAGCCGGCCGGTGTCGCCGGCGATCTGCACCGGCTCGTCGGTCAACTCGAGCACCCACGTGTGCGCGGGACCGGCCGGTCGCGCGTCGCCGACCGCCTCGATCGCGAGGCGGGTGAGGTCGACGGTGCCGTAGACGAGTTCCTGACCCTCGTCGAGCCGCGCGAGCAGCAGCAGGTCCTCGACGAGGGTCGTCATGCGCAGCGACTGCGCCTGGATGCGCTCGAGCGAGGCCTCTGTCGTCTCGATGGTCGCCGGCCGGTGATCCTTCGAGAGCGCGCGCAGCGACAGTTCGGAGTAGCCCCGGATCGACGCGAGCGGTGTGCGCAGCTCGTGGCTCGCATCGGCGACGAAGGTGCGCATGCGCTCCTCGTTGCGCTGGCGGGCGGTCAGTGAGGTTCCGACGTGGTCGAGCAGCGTATTGAGCGCCTCGCCGACCCGTCCGACCTCCGTGCGCGGATCGGCCTGGTGCGCGGGGACCCGCTCGGGGATCGACACCTCGCCCTGGTCGAGGGGCAGCTTCGAGACGCGCTCGGCGGTCGACGCCACCGCGCGCAGCGGCGCGAGCCCGGCGCGGATGGTCCAGGCGGTCGCGAGCGCGAGCAGGATCAGCCCGCCCGCAGTGAGGAGGCCGATCGTCGTCAGCATCTGGCCGATCGAGTCGGCGACCTGGTCGCGCGAGATGCCGACCACGACGATCGACGGTCCCGACTGCGTGCCCTCGACGCGGAAGCTGCCCAGACCGTCGATGGTCACGACCGATGGCGTGTCGCTGCGGAGCCCGTCTGCGAGGTCGGCGATCTGATCGTCGGTGAGCGTGGTCACCGAGGCATCCGACTCGACGACCGCGGCGGTGGGGGTCATCGGCGGCGTCTCGATCGCCAGCAGGAAGCCCGGCTGCTGCGGCTGATCCTCGAGGATCTGCTCGGCCGTCAGCCCCGAGGCGACGTAGCGCCCGATGGTGGCCGCGCTGCGCTCGGCCGCGCTCGCGACCTGCTTGTTGAGGCCGTCCTCGAGCACACCGCCCAGGATCGCGCTCGTCGCGACGCCGACGAGCACCATGATGAACGACGTGATCCCGACGACCGTGACGATGAGCCTGCGCTGCAGCGTCCACGGCCGGTGAGCGGATGCGCCGGCCGCGGCATCCGTCGTCGTGTCATCGTCCTCCGCGGGCGACCCGACGGCATCCTCGGTGGCAAGAGCGGTGTCCTGCTCGTCGACCGGGGCGCGCCGAGGGTCGGTCATTGCGGGGCCTTGATCATGTAGCCGACGCCGCGGACCGTGTGGATGAGGGGGTCGCGACCGTGGTCGATCTTCTTGCGCAGATACGAGATGTACAGCTCGACGACGCTCGACCGTCCGCCGAAGTCGTAGTTCCACACGCGGTCGAGGATCTGCGCCTTCGAGACGACGCGGCGCTGGTTGCGCATGAGATAGCGCAGCAGCTCGAACTCCGTCGCGGTGAGCTCGATCTCGTCGCCGGCGCGCTCGACCTCGTGGCTGTCCTCGTTGAGGGTGAGGTCGGCGACACGGAGGATCGGCTCGGCACCCGACGCGTGGGCCGTGCCCGCACGGCGCATGAGGCCGCGCAGCCGCGCCACGACCTCCTCGAGCGAGAAGGGCTTGGTGACGTAGTCGTCGCCGCCGGCGGTGAGCCCGGCGACCCGGTCGCTCACGGCGTCCTTCGCCGTGAGGAACAGCACCGGCACGTCGTCCCCGGACTGCCGCAGGCGCTGGAGCACCGCCATTCCGTCGAGGTCGGGCATCATGACGTCGAGCACCATGGCGTCGGGGGCGAACTCGCGCGCGGACTGCAGCGCCTCGAACCCCGAGCCGGCCGTCCGCACCTCCCACCCCTCCATGCGCAGCGCCATCGACAGCAGGTCGGTGAGCATCTGCTCGTCGTCGACCACGAGCACGCGCAGGGGCGAGCCGTCGGGACGCAGCAGGGCGGGGGAGGCATTGGTCATGCGTCCCATTGTGCTCGCGTTCCTATGTGGTTCCTATGGCACGCGCTATGCGCTCGCTGTGAAGCGGGGAGAGGCGTCCATAACGTCCTCATAGCCCGCGCTGGATTGGTGCATCGACGGTCTCCCTAGCATCGCCTCCGACGGCCGGCACCCCGCCCGCCGGGAGGAGAGCCATGTACGGAACGTATCTGCGGCGGGAGCTGGCCGGCCGCAAGAAGCAGACGATCATCGTCGCGTCAGGGCTGGCGATCGCCATCGCCCTCGTGATGATCGTCAACTCGCTCGCCGCGGGGGCGCGAGACGCCCAGGCGCAGGCGCTGGAGTCGGTCTACGGCGTCGGCACCGACCTGACGGTGACCGGAGCGATGGCCGAGCCCGGCGAGGCGCGGGGTCAGGCGTTCGAGTTCGGCGAGGACGGCGGAGAGACCGGCGAGGACGGCTCGACCGAGCTCAGCCAGTCGCGTCTCGTGACCGAGCCGATGCGCGCGACCCTCGACGCCTCGGTGCTCGAAGCGGTGCGCGGCGTGGACGGCGTGGCCGCGGCATCCGGCGCCCTCAGCCTCACCAACATGACCTTCTCGGGCGAGCTGCCGCAGCGCCCGGCGGACTCCGGCGATTCCGGTTCGGTCGAGCCGGCGCCGCCCCAGGGCGGTGGGTTCGGCGGCGGTTCGTTCGACATCGACTCGTTCAGCGTGCTGGGGATCGATCCCGGCGCGGCAGCGGTCGGCCCCCTCTCGGCGGTGAGCGTCGAGGACGGCCGGGCGCTGGAGACCGGCGACGCGGGGGAGAACGTCGCCGTGCTGGATGCGACCTACGCGGCGACCGCCGAAGCGGCCGTCGGTGACACGATCGACGTCGGCGGCGCCGAGTTCGAGGTCGTCGGGATCGTCGCGTCGACCTCGGACGAGGCCGACACCGCCGCGAACGTCTACATCCCGCTCGACGTCGCCCAGGAGCTCTCCGGCGCCGGGGACGCGCTCTCGACCGTCTACGTGCAGGCGTCGTCGTCCGACGCGATCGGCGCGGTGCAGACGGAGCTCGAGGAGGCGCTGCCCGACGCGACCGTCAGCTCGCAGTCCGACCTCGCGACGACGGTCTCAGGCTCGCTCTCGAGCGCATCCTCGCTCATCACCAGCCTCGGCACGTGGCTCTCGGTCATCGTGCTCGCCGTCGCACTCGCCCTGGCCGCGCTGTTCACGATCTCGGGGGTCTCGCGCCGTACGCGGGAGTTCGGCACGCTGAAGGCGATCGGCTGGTCCGACCGCAGGGTCGTCGGCCAGGTCGCGGGGGAGTCGCTCGTCCAGGGGCTCCTCGGGGGCGCGGCGGGGCTGGTGATCGGATTCCTCGGCATCTGGGCGATCAACCTCGTCTCGCCGACGATCTCGACCGCCCCGGCGACGGACGCGGCCACCCAGGGCGGACCCGGCGGCGACACGATGATGGGCGGCCCCGGCCGCTTCGCCGACGCCGCGTCGCAGGGCGCGACCGAGATCGTCCTCCAGGCGCCCGTCACGTTGTGGGTCGTCGTCGCCGCGCTCGCCCTGGCCTTGCTCGGCGGCCTCGTCGCGGGAGCCTTCGGTGGATGGCGCGCGGCACGGCTGAGCCCGGCCGAGGCCCTGCGGTCCGTGGGATGAGGCATCCGATGACCGATCCGATCCCGCCGGCCGCAGGCGCCGCCACACCCCACCAGACAGGAGAAGCGACCATGACCATGCTCGAGCCCGAGACGACCGTGACGGATGCCGCGCCCCCGGCGCTGTACCGCCTGACCGGGGTCACCCGCACCTACCGGCAGAAGGACCGCATCGTGAAGGCGCTCGCGGGCGTCGACCTCGAGATCGCCGAGGGCGACTTCGTCACGATCCAGGGGCCGACCGGCGGCGGCAAGTCGACGCTGCTGCAGTTGCTCGGCGCGCTCGATCGCCCGACGGAGGGGAGCGTCGCGCTCGGCGACGTCGATCTCGCGGTCGCCTCGAACGCCGAGCTCGGCCGCGTGCGCGCGCGGGACATCGGGTTCGTGTTCCAGGGCTTCAACCTCATCCCGACGCTCACGGCGGCCGAGAACGTCGACATGGCGCTCGAGCCGCTCGGCCTGGCGAAGGACGAGCGCGCCGCCCGCGTCGCGGAGGCGCTCGCCCACGTCGGCCTCGACGACCGCGGCGACCACCGGCCCGGCGAGCTCTCGGGCGGTCAGCAGCAGCGCGTCGCGATCGCCCGGGCGATCGTGAAGCGCCCGAGGGTGCTGCTCGCCGACGAGCCGACGGGCAATCTCGACGAGAACATGCGCGACGAGATCCTGGCCGTGCTCGAGGCGCTGTGCACCGAGGGCCTCACCCTCGTCGTGGTCACCCACGACTCGGCGGTCGCGAAGCGGGCTCGGCGGCGGCTCCGGCTCGAGCGGGGCACGGTGCGCGACATCACCCGCTAGGCGTCAGCCGGCGCTGCGGGCGTGGGCCACGATGCGATCGAACAGTCCATCGAGGTCCGCGTCCGCCCGCTGCTCCTCGGGATGCGCATCGTAGTGCGCGAGGATGCGGCGCGCGCCCTCGTCGAACGTGATGGTCGTGCGGAACTCCGGCACGAGGGCCGTCACCTTCGCGTTGTCGAAGAGCATCGAATGCGCCTTGTCGCCGACGAGGGTCGGGCCGAGCTCGGGCGCGAAGGCGGCGATCGTCTCGGAGGCGACATGCACGAAGTCCGGATGCCGCACCCCGGCCGCGTCTGCGAGCCAGCCGTAGATCTGGTTCCAGGTCGGCGCGTGCGAGCCGGTGATGGTGAAGGCGTCGCCCAGCGCGGCGGGGTTGCCCAGCAGCCCGGCGAAGGCGACGGCGAAGTCGTCGCTGTGCGTGATGGTCCACAGGCTCGTGCCGTCGCCGTGGACGACGACGGGGCGACCCTCCCGCATGCGGGCGATGTCGGTCCACCCGCCGATCGTCGGCAGCAGGCGCTCGTCGTAGGTGTGCGACGGACGGATGATCGTCACGGGCAGCCCGCGCTCGCGGTGCGCGGCCACCAGCAGGTCTTCGCACGCGATCTTCTCGCGCGAGTAGCGCCAGAACGGGTTGCGCAGCGGCGTCGACTCGGTGACGGGCAGCCGGCGCGGCGGCTTCTCGTACGCCGACGCCGAGCTGATGAACACGTACTGCCCGGTGCGTCCCTCGAACAGGTCGAGGTCTTGCTGGACGTGGTCGGGGGTGAAGGCCAGGAACTCGGCGACCACATCGAACTCGGCGTCGCCGACCGCTTCGCGCACCGACCCGGCGTCGCGCACGTCGGCGACGATCTCGCGCACGCCATCGGGCAGCGGCCGTCGCCCCGAGCCGCGGTTGAGCACGGTCACGTCATGCCCCTGCTCGAGGCCGCGCCGTACGCACGCCGCGCTGATGGTGCCGGTCCCGCCGATGTAGAGCACGCGTGTCGTCACGGCTCGACTCTAGCCCGGCGCCCGGACACGGCGGCCCGGCTGGGGGATCCGGCAGGAACCGGTCTAGCGGGATGTCCCAGGCGGGCGTTACCGTGACGCGGGTGACTGATCTCTCTCTGACTGATCTGGCGGCCGGAACGGTCGTCAAGCCGGGCGACGACGACTGGGACGCCGCCCGCGCCTTCCACTCCGGCGTCGGCGAGCCGACGATCATCGTGCGCGCGTCCACGGTCGACGACGTGCGCGCCGCCGTCCGCTACGCATCCTCAGAGCGCCTCGACGTCATGGTCCGCGGCGGCGGGCACAGCGCGTGGGGCGCCGTTCCCGGCGGCGTGACGCTCGACCTCGACGCGCTCGACGACATCCGGGTCGAGGGTGACCTCGTGCACGCCGGCGGCGGTGCGACATGGGGTGCCGTCGCGGCGGTGCTCGCCGAGCACGGACTGGGCGTCAGCTCGGGTGACACCGCGTCGGTCGGCGTCGGCGGGCTTACGCTCGGCGGCGGGATCGGGTGGATGGTGCGCGCATGGGGCCTCGCGGCCGATCAGCTGGTGGGCGCGCAGGTCGTGACCGCACGCGGCGAGGTGCTCGAGGTCGACACCGAGTCCCACCCCGATCTGCTGTGGGCGCTGCGCGGCGGCGGAGGCAACTTCGGTGTCGTCACCCGGTTCGACTTCCGCGCGCACCCTCTGACGGCGGTCGTGTTCGCGACACTCGGCGTCTCGGGCGATGCACGCCCCGTGCTGCGGGCGCTGCGCGAGACGATGCGCGACGCTCCGCGTGAGCTCACGGTGACGTACATGGACGTGCCGGCGATGGACCCGAACGCCCCGGCCGGTGCGACCATCACGGCGTGCTGGATCGGCGACGACGAAGACGCCGCCCGCGCCGCCCTCGCACCGCTGCTCGCTCTCGAGGGAGTGAGTGAGACCGAGCTGGGTGTGCGGTCCTATCCCGACATCCTCATGGACATGCCGGCCGCCGATCCCGACCAGCCGATGCCCGGGTTCGTCGGCGGCAACACGCTGCTCGAGGAGCTCACCGACGACGCCGTCGACCGCCTGGCGTCGTTCCGCGAGGCCAACCAGGCGTCGGTGCTGTTCCTCCGCTCGCTGGGCGGCGCGTTCGGCGACGTGCCGCAGGGCGACACCGCCTTCCCCGCGCGACACGCCACGTGGTTCGCCATGGCGGGGGCTTTCGACGTCCCGGGCCTGGTCCACGACGGCAACCGACCGCTGATCCAGGCCGAGTGGGACGCCATCGAGGCGCTCGGCGCCGCCCTGTACGGCAACTTCACGGTGTCGACGGATCCGGCTCTCGTGTCGCGCATGTACTCGCCGGAGACGATCGCGCGCCTCGCCGAGGTGAAGCGCCGGTGGGACCCGCAGAACCTGTTCTGCCGCAACCACAACGTGCGGCCGGCCTGACGCTCGCCGACGACGAAGCCCCCGCCGGACCGGGCGGGGGCTTCGGTCAGTCCGAGGTCAGTGGGTGTCCTCGGCCTCGATCTCGGTGCGGTCGCCCGACCACTGGGTGTGGAAGGTGCCGGGCTTGTCGACGCGCTGGTAGGTGTGCGCGCCGAAGAAGTCGCGCTGCCCCTGCACGAGGGCGGCGGGGAGCCGCTCGGCGCGGAGGCCGTCGTAGTAGGCCAGCGACGACGAGAAGGCGGGGGCGGGGATGCCGGCGCCCGCGGCGACCTGCACGATGCGGCGCCACGCGGCCTGGGCGCGGCCGAGGGCCTCGACGAAGTACGGTGCGGTGAGCAGCACCGGCAGGTCGGGGGTCTGGCCGTACGCGTCGGCGATGCGGTTGAGGAACTGCGCGCGGATGATGCAGCCGCCGCGCCAGATCTTCGAGACGGCGCCGAGGTCGATCTGCCAGTCGTACTCGGCGGCGCCGGCGCGGATCTCGTCGAAACCCTGCGAGTACGCGACGATCTTCGACGCGTACAGGGCGAGGCGGACATCCTCGATGAACGCATCGGCGTCGTCGACGGAGAGGCCCTCGGCGGGTCCGGGCAGGCCGGTCGAGACGGCGCGCTGCTCGGGGTGGCTGGACAGCGACCGGGCGAACACGGCCTCGGCGATGCCCGACACCGGCACGCCGAGGTTGAGGGCGGTCTGCACGGTCCACGCGCCGGTACCCTTCGCGCCTGCCTGGTCGAGGATGACGTCGACGAGCGGCTTGCCGGTGGCGGCATCGACCTGGCGAAGCACCTCGGCGGTGATCTCGATGAGGTAGGACTCCAGCTCGCCCTGGTTCCACTCGGCGAAGACGTCGGCGATCTCGGCCGGGCTCTTGCCGGTGCCGCGGCGGATCAGGTCGTAGGCCTCGGCGATGAGCTGCATGTCGGCGTACTCGATGCCGTTGTGCACCATCTTCACGAAGTGGCCGGCGCCGTCGTGACCGACATGGGTGACGCACGGCTCGCCCTCGGCGATCGCGGCGATCGACTTCAGGATCGGGCCGAGGGTGACCCAGGACTCGTCCGAGCCACCGGGCATGATCGACGGGCCGTTGAGCGCACCCTCCTCGCCCCCCGAGATCCCGGCGCCGACGAAGTTGATGCCGGTCTCGCGCACCGCCTTCTCACGACGGATGGTGTCGGTGAACAGCGCGTTGCCGCCGTCGACGATGATGTCGCCGGGCTCGAAGACGTCGACCAGGGCGTTGATGACGGCATCCGTGCCGCCGCCGGCCTTGACCATGATGATCGCGGTGCGCGGCTTCTGCAGCGACGCGGCGAACTCGTCGTACGAGAACGCGGGCACGAACTCTGCCTCGGGGTGCTCGGCGACGAGGGTGTCGGTCTTCTCGTGGCTGCGGTTGTAGATCGCGACCGTGTTGCCCTCACGGCTGGCGAGGTTGCGGGCCAGGTTCGAGCCCATCACCGCCAGACCCACCACACCGATGTTCGCCGTCGGCGCCGCCGCCGAGTCGGGACCGGTCGGCTCGGGCGCCGGACGTGAGACCTCCTCGGGGCGAGGGGCCCCCTCGTGCTCGCGCGTCGCGCCGGGCTGGTCGTCGCGATCGGTCGAGATGTTCGTCTGCGCCGCGGGCTCGTTCGAAGACACACGCACTCCTGGGGTGAGAGAAGGGGAGGGTTCCAGCCTAGAGTCTGGCGTGCCCGTGTTACGCGGGAGGGGCGTCCTTCTCACCGTCTCCGCACCGGAGTTGTGAGGCGGCGCGGCTCAGTCCTTGCGGTAGCTGGAGCGCCCGAGCGACCAGAACGCGCCGATCGTCAGCACGGCGCCGACGGCGGCCATGGCGCCGATCAGCCAGAACAGCGCGTGGGACAGAAAGCCGTATTCCATCGGAGTCCTCCGTCGGGATGGGGGTGCGGTCCCCATCGTAGCGGCCTGGTAGACTCGACCCTTGAACTTCGGCGAGGGATGCCTCGCGCCCGCAGCAGACGGCGGGATGCGGCATCCGTGATCGACGCAGTGGAGCAGGCCCACGGCTTTCCTCACGCGTGCGCGTTCGAGTCGAAAAACCCACATACCTGGGCCCGCCACCCGTGCGGACCCGCGATCAGAACGGGCACACGCCCGCGAGGAGAAATCATGGCCACCGAGACCGACACCAAGGTCCACGCCGAGGTCCGCGAGAACTTCGGCAAGGGCTTCGCCCGCCGCCTGCGCGCCGCAGGCAAGATCCCCGCCGTCATCTACGGCCACGGCACCGAGCCGGTGCACGTGGCGCTGCCCGGCCACCAGGTCGCGCTGCTCGTCCGCCGCGCGAACGCCGTGCTCGAGCTCGACGTCAACGGCAAGGAGCAGCTCACGCTGGTCAAGGACGTCCAGAAGGACCCCGTGCACCAGATCATCGAGCACATCGACCTCCTCGTGGTGAAGAAGGGCGAGAAGATCCAGGTCGACGTGCCCGTCGTCGTCCACGGCGAGCCCGCCGCCGGCACGATCGCCAACCTCGACGCCACGAGCATCGCGCTCGAGGTCGAGGCGACCCACATCCCGCAGCACGTCGAGGTCGACGTCGAGGGCCTCGAGGACGGCACGCACATCACCGCCGCCGACCTGAAGCTCCCCAAGGGCGCCGTGCTCGTCGCCGACGCCGAGACGCTCGTCGTCGCCATCTCGGTCCCGGCCGCGACGCTCGCCGCCGAGGACGAGATCGCCGAGGCCGACGCCGAGGTCGCCGCCGAGCAGTCGGAGGAGGCCGAGGAGGCCAAGGCCGCCGAAGAGGGCGCGTCCGAGTAAGGACCACCCCGCAGCATCCGGTCGAAGCCCGTCCCCGATAATCGAGGGGGCGGGCTTCGCCGTCGGAAGGGCAGGACTGATGTCACAGGCGTGGCTGATCGTGGGTCTCGGGAACCCCGGACCCCGCTACGAGCTGACCCGGCACAACGTCGGCCAGCTCGTGCTGGACGAGCTCGCGGCGCGGCGCGGTGAGTCGTTCAGCGCGCACAAGGCGAACGCCCGCGTGGCCGAGACCTGGCTGCGTCCCGGTGGCGCGAAGCTCATCCTCGCCAAGCCGAACACGTTCATGAACGTCTCCGGTGGCCCTGTCGCGGGGCTCGCGAAGTTCTACGGCGTGGAGCCGGAGCACGTCGTCGTCGTCCACGACGAGCTGGACATCCCGTTCGACACGATCAAGCTCAAGACCGGCGGTGGTCACGGTGGCCACAACGGCGTCCGCGACGTCGCCAAGGCGCTCGACTCGGGCGAGTTCGCGCGCGTGCGCGTCGGCATCGGGAGACCGCCCGGACGGCAGGACCCGGCCGACTGGGTGCTCGACCCGTTCGGCGCGACCGAGCGGAAGAACCTGCCGATCCTGCTCGGCGACGCCGCCGACGCGGTCGAGCAGCTCGTCGACGAGGGGCTCCTCGCGGCGCAGCAGAAGCACCACGCGCCCCGCGGCTGACGCTTCGCGGCAGGCTGCTCAGGCCCCGATGCCGGAGCCCGCGCCCGCGCCGAAGCCCACGCCCATGAATGCCTGCAGGACCACGAAGAACACGACGGGTCCGAGCGCCGCGATGACGACGGCGGCGATCGCGAATCCGCGACCGCGGTTCTTCACGACGGCGATCACGCCCTGCACAAGCGCCCACACGCCGACGGTCGTGCCGAGCCAGAAGGACGTCTCGGCGAGGAGCACCCAGTCGCGCACGGGGGTGAGCACCGACCAGTCGAAGTCGGCGCCGAGCGGGAGGTTCGCGGTCTGGCGCCCGGTGCCGAGGCCGATCCCGAATCCCGCGATGCCGGCGCCGAGCACCGCGCCCGCAGTGGCGACGATCGACAGCACGAGAGCGACGACTCCGAGCCCTCGGCCGCCGGAGCGAGGAGCGGATGCGGCGACCGCGGCCGGCGGGCCGGAATGAGCGCCGGCGGCGTAGGGCCACGCGGGGTTGGGCGCCGACGTCGGTGCCGGGTACCCCGCGGGCGGCGCGTAGCCCGCTGGAGGGGCGTACCCCGCAGGCGGGGCGTACGCGGGAGCGACGCCCGGCGCAGCGGCATAGCCCGCGGCACCGCCCGGCGCAGCGGCGTGGCCCGCGGGGCCGCCGAACGGGGGAGCGGCGGGCGCGGTCCACGGGGCGGCGGAGGAACCCGGCTGCTCCGGTGTCGGGGGGAGCGTCTGCTCGGGGCGGGGCGCAGACGTCTGCTCGGCGGGGTCGCTCACGCGCTCATCCTACGGCGGACGTGCGCGACGCCCGCACCCGCAGCGGCGGCGGCGTCGGAGCCCGGCGGTAGACTCGTGCAGTGACAGTTCCCGGGATCGTGCGCGCCCTCGAGCAGGCTGAGTCTTTCCGGGATGCGGTGGGAGCGGCATCCGTCGACGGTGATTTCTCGCTTGTCGAAGGACTTGACGCACCGCTGCTCTCCGCCCTCCTCGAGCGCCGCCGCGCCGCAGGCAAGCCGCCGGTCATCCTGCTGATCACGCCGACCGGACGGCGCTCCGAGTCGCTCGGCCCGGCGCTCGGCGCGCTGCTGCCGGGGGCCGACGTCGTCCACTTCCCCGCCTGGGAGACCCTGCCGCACGAGCGGCTCAGCCCGAGCGCCGAGATCGTCGGCAGCCGGCTCGACGTGCTCGGCCGCATCGCCCGCTGGACGGGTGAGACGCCCCTCGTCGTCACCGCCTCGGTGCGCGGCGCGATCCAGCCCCTCGCCGCCGGTCTCACCGACGTGCCGCCGATCGACCTCGTCGTCGGCGGTCGCGGGCACGAGCTCGGCGCCGTGTCGCTGCGTCTCGTCGAGCTGGCGTACCACCGCGTCGACATGGTGTCGCGCCGCGGCGAGTTCGCCGTGCGCGGCGGCATCCTCGACGTCTTCCCGCCGACCGCGCCGCACCCGTACCGCGTCGAGTTCTTCGGCGACGAGGTCGACCAGATCCGGGCCTTCTCCGTCGCCGATCAGCGATCCCTTCCGGGGGAGGTGCGCGAGGTGTCGCTCATCGCGAGCCGCGAACTGCTGCTCACCGAGGCGGTGCGCGGGCGCGCCCGCCAGCTGAAGGACGAGTTCCCCGGGCTCACCGGCATGCTCGAGAAGATGTCCGAGGGCATCCCGGTCGAGGGCATGGAGTCGCTCCTGCCGGCCGTCGTCGACGGGCTCGTCACTCTCGTCGACTACCTCCCCGAGGGCGCGGCCGTCGCCCTCGTCGATCCCGAGCGCGCCGTCACGCGCGCGATCACCCTCGGCGAGACCAACCGCGAGTTCCTCGAGGCGGCATGGAGCGCGGCGACGGCCGGCGCGCAGACGCCGATCGACCTCGGCGCCGGCGACTTCCTCACGCTTCCCGCGCTGCGCGAGGCCGCCCACGCGCGCGGCGACGTGTGGTGGACCCTGAGCGCCTTCGATTCCGGCGAGGCGGATGCCGCGGCCGAGGGTCTCCTCGACATCGACGCGGCCCTCGAGGCGGCCGCCGTGATCCGCGTCCCGGGATCGCCCGTGCCGTCGTTCCAGGGCAACATCGACGGCGCGACCGCGCACGTGGGGCAGCTGCTCGCCGACGGCTGGCGGGTCGTGGTCGCGGCATCCGGAACCGGACTGGTCGAGCGCGCACGCGACGTCCTCGCCGAACGCGGCATCGCCGCGCGCAGAGTCGACGACGTCGCAGACCTGCCCGAGCCGGGCGTCGCGCACGTCGTGGCGACGACGCTCGAGCGCGGCTTCGAGGCGGCCGATGCGAAGCTCGCAGTGCTCACCGAGACCGAGTTCTACGGGCGCACGATCGGCGGCGACCAGCGCGTGGTGAAGAAGCTGGCGTCGCGACGCAAGAACGTCGTCGACCCGCTGCAGCTCAAGCCCGGCGACCACGTCGTCCACGCCACCCACGGCATCGGGAAGTTCGTCGAGCTGACCCAGCGAGAGGTCTCCAGCGGGGGGCGCAACGCCGTGAAGAGCGTGCGCGAGTACCTCGTGCTCGAGTACGCGCCCTCGAAGCGCGGGTACCCCGGCGACAAGCTCTTCGTGCCCACCGACCAGCTCGACCTGCTCTCGCGCTACGTCGGGGGCGAGGCGCCGAGCCTGTCGAAGATGGGCGGCAGCGACTGGGCCGCGGCGAAGGGCCGGGCACGCAAGGCCGTGCGCGACATCGCGGTCGAGCTTGTCAAGCTCTACTCGGCGCGCATGGCCGCGAAGGGATACGCCTTCGGACCCGACACGCCGTGGCAGCGCGAGCTCGAAGAGGCGTTCCCCTTCGCCGAGACGCCCGACCAGCTGCAGACGATCGACGAGATCAAGGCCGACATGGAGAAGCCGATCCCGATGGACCGCCTGCTGTCGGGCGACGTCGGCTTCGGCAAGACCGAGGTCGCCGTCCGCGCCGCCTTCAAGGCGATCCAGGACGGCAAGCAGGTCGCGATGCTGGTGCCCACGACGCTGCTCGTCAAGCAGCACCTCGAGACGTTCACCGAGCGGTTCGCCGGCTTCCCCGTGAAGGTCAAGGCGCTCTCGCGCTTCCAGACCGACAAGCAGGCGCGCGAGGTCGTCGACGGTCTCGCCGACGGCACGGTCGACATGGTCATCGGCACGCATCGCATCCTCACGGAGAAGGTCCTGTTCAAGGACCTCGGACTCATGATCATCGACGAGGAGCAGCGCTTCGGCGTCGAGCACAAGGATCAGCTGAAGAAGCTCAAGACCAACGTCGACATCCTGGCGATGAGCGCAACGCCCATCCCACGCACGCTCGAGATGGCGGTGACCGGCATCCGCGAGATGTCGACGCTCCAGACGCCGCCGGAGGACCGGCATCCGATCCTCTCGTACGTCGGTCCGCGCAACGACAAGCAGATCGCCGCCGCCATCCGCCGCGAGCTGCTGCGCGAGGGCCAGGTCTTCTTCGTGCACAACCGCGTGCAGTCGATCCAGCGGGTCGCGGCCGAGCTCGCCGAGCTCGTGCCCGAGGCGCGCATCGCCGTGGCGCACGGGCAGATGGGCGAGCACGCGCTCGAAGAGGTCGTCGATGCGTTCTGGGAGCGCCGCTTCGACGTGCTCGTGTGCACCACGATCGTCGAGACGGGTCTCGACATCTCGAACGCGAACACCATCGTCATCGACCGCGCCGACAAGTACGGCCTGTCGCAGCTGCACCAGCTGCGCGGGCGCGTCGGCCGCGCACGCGAGCGCGCGTACGCGTACTTCCTCTACGACGAGATGAAGCCGCTCAGCGAGACGGCGGCCGATCGCCTCGAGACGATCGCCGTCAACAACGACCTGGGCAGCGGCATGCAGGTCGCCCTGAAAGACCTCGAGATCCGCGGGGCGGGCAACCTCCTGGGGGCCGAGCAGGCCGGTCACATCGCCGGCGTCGGCTTCGACCTCTACCTGCGCATGATCGGCGAGGCGGTGTCGGCGTTCCGCGGCGACGATGTCGAGGGTCCGGCCGAGCTGAGGCTCGAGCTGCCGGTGCAGGCGCGCATCCCGGAGTCCTACATCGACAGCGAGCGCCTGCGCCTCGAGGCCTACCAGAAGCTCTCGGCCGCGGCATCCGTCACCGCCAAGGACGACGCGATCGACCTCGTGATCGACGAGCTCGCCGACCGGTACGGCGAGCCGCCCGCCGACGTCGAGGGGCTTCTCGCCGTCGCGCGGCTGCGTCGCCGCGCCGCACAGGCCGGGCTCACCGACGTCGTGGCCATGGGCCCGAACCTGCGCATCGCCCCGGCGAACCTGCCCGATTCGATGCGGGTGCGCCTGCAGCGTCTGCACCCGAAGGCCAAGCTGCTGCAGGGCGGCGAGGCGCTCGTCGTGCCGCTGCCGACGGCAGGCGGGGAGCGCGTCGCCGACGCCGACCTCATCTCGTGGGTGGGGCAGCTGCTCGATCAGCTGTGGCCGGTCAAGGAGCCCGAGGCGGCACCGGCGGCGAGCTGAGCCCGCCCGGCGGGACTACGCTGGCCCTGACCGAGGAGGGTCCATGCGGTTCGAGCACCTCGGGGCGCAGCCCCGCATCCACCCCGACGCCGTCATCGCGGCGACCGCCGTGATCAGCGGCGACGTCGAGATCGGCCCCGACTGCCAGGTGCTGCACGGCGCCGTGATCACGGCCGAGGGCGGGGCGATCACCCTCGGCGAGAACGTCATCGTGATGGAGAACGCGCTCATCCGGGCGACGTCGACCAACCCGGTGCACATCGGCGACCATGTGCTCGTCGGTCCGATGGCGAGCGTCTCCGGCGCGACCGTCGGCGACGAGGTCTTCCTCGCGACGGGCACCCGCGTGTTCAACGGCGCGCGCGTCGGCGAGCGCAGCGAGGTGCGCATCAACGCCGTCGTGCACCTGCGCACGACGCTCCCGCCCGAGTCGACGGTGCCGATCGGCTGGGTGGCGGTCGGCGATCCCGTGCAGATCCTCCCGCCCGACCAGCACGAGCAGATCTGGGCCGCCCAGCGCGAGCTCGACTTCCCCGGCTACGTCTTCGGGCTCGACCGCGAGACCCCCGACCTGATGGTGCAGCTCACCGAGCGTTACGGCCGCAGCCTCGCCCGCCACGCGGACGACCGACGGGTCGACTGAGCCGGGCGGGCGGACGCGCACGCGCAGGAGATTCCGGATGCCGCGGGGCGCGGCATCCGCTCGCTCTGCGTCCCTCAGTCCCAGACCAGGTGGCAGTCGCGGCAGGCGAACTCGAGGCTGTCGATCCAGCCCTGGTCGAGATCGCCGCGTCGATCGAGGTCGACGCGGAACCACCGCGGCTCGGTCGCCCGCACATCGAGCGACCCGCAGCCGGGACATACTTCGGCGACGACGATCCGTGCCATGCGGCCACGGTAACCCCGTGACCCGCGATCGACGGAAGCGACGCGCGTGTCAGCCGGTGTTCTGCAGACCCGCCGCGACGCCGCTCACCGACAGCAGCAGCAGACGCTGCTGCTCGGGGTCGACCGGCGCGCCCTCGGGCGCGTCCCGCAGTGCGCGGAGCGCCCGCAGCTGCAGGAGCGACAGCGCGTCGACGTAGGGACTGCGCATCTTGACCGCGCGCTGCAGCACCGGCTTGTTGCCGAGCAGCTCCGTGCCGCCGGTGATCGCGACGACCCAGGAGCGGGTCAGCGCCATCTCGTCGCGCACGAGCGCGGCGAGGTCGTCACGGTCGCCGAGCTCGAGGTAGTGCCGGGCGATGCGGTCGTCGGCCTTCGCGAGGCTCATGGCGACGTTGTCGATCAGTGTGCGCAAGAGCGGCCATTCGTCGTAGGCGCGCTGCAGCAGCGGCTCGTCTCCGACGGCCTCGAGCGCCGTGCCCAGGCCGAACCACCCGGCGAGGTTGATGCGGGCCTGGGTCCATGCGAACACCCAGGGGATCGCCCGCAGGTCTTCCAGCGACTCGACCGACAGGCCGCGGCGCGCGGGGCGCGAGCCGAGCGCGAGCAGGCCGATCTCCTCCATGGGCGTGACGCGTGCGAACCAGGGAGCGAAGCCGGGAGCCTTCACCAGCGAGAAGAAGCGGGCTCGGGATGCCTCGTCCATCGTCGCGGCGACGCCCGCGTACCGCTCGGCGGCGGCGTGGTTGCGCTCCTCGTTCGACGGGGACGACGCGAGCAGGATCGCCGCGGCGACCTGGTCGATGTGGCGCATCGCGATGGCGGGGTCGCCGTAGCGGGCGAAGATGACCTCGCCCTGCTCGGTGAGCTTGAAGCGGCCGTCGACCGAGTGCGGCGGCTGCGCGAGGATCGCGGAGTTCGCCGGTCCGCCGCCGCGGCCGAGGGCGCCGCCGCGGCCGTGGAAGAGCGTGAGCTCGATGCCGTTCTCGCGCGCCCACGCGGCGATGGCGGCCTGCGCCTCGTAGAGGGCGAGGTTCGCGGCGACGGGGCCGACGTCCTTCGACGAGTCGGAGTAGCCGAGCATGACCTCGAGCCGTCGGCCGGTCGCCTCGAGACGTGCGGCGAACTCGGGGTGGTGGACGATCTCGGCGAGGATGCGCGGTGCGGCCTGGAGGTCTGCGAACGTCTCGAAGAGCGGGATGACGTCGAGCACCGGCACGTCGCCGTCGGGACCGACGGCGTAGCGGGCGAGGCGGTGCACGTTCGCGAGGTCGTCGGCGGACTGCGTGAACGACACGATGTAGCGGCCGGCGGCGCGCGGGCCGTAGCGCTCCTGCAGGAAGGCGACCGACCGGAAGACGTCCAGCACCTCGTCGGCCTGCTCCGAGCGCGGGCCGCCGGCGTCGAGCTCGGCCAGCACCTTGGCGTGGACGGCCGAGTGCTGCCGCACCTCGAGCTCGGTCAGGTGGAAGCCGTACGTCTCGACCTGCCACAGCAGCTGCTGCAGGTGACCGTACGCCTGGCGGGCGGCCCCCGCCTGCACGAGCGAGTCCTGCACGACGCGGAGGTCGGCGAGGAAGTGCTCGGGGTCGCGGTAGGCGAGGTCGGCGTTGCGCTCGCGGGTCGCGGTGAGCTTGCGGGCGAGCAGCAGCAGGATGCGGCGGTACGGCTCGTTGGGGGAGCGCTTGGCGATCTCGGCCGCGGCGTCCTCGTCGGCGGCCGAGAGCCGCTGCCACAGTGCCACGAGCGCGGCGCTCGGCGGGGTGGTGGTCGCGTCGAGGGTGAGCGTGCGCCCGATGCGGCTCGTCGTGCGCTCGAGGCCGAGCAACACGTGCTCGCTGGCGATCTTCGCCGCCTTGCGGGTGACGGATGCCGTGACGAAGGGGTTCCCGTCGCGGTCGCCGCCGACCCACGAGCCGATGCGCACGAACGGGCGCACGACGGGCGCGCGCCCGCCGGCCGCAGGGCCCTGGAGGGCGTCGTCGACGCGGCGGTAGACGTGGGGGACGGCGGTGTAGAGGGTCTCGTCGAAGACGGACATGACGGCGCGCACCTCGTCGGTGGGTGAGGGCTTCTCCGGTCGCAGCGGCGCGGTGCGCCACAGGGTGTCGACCTCTTCGAGCATGCGGCGCTCGGCGCGACGCTCGTCGGCGCCGTTGCGCAGCGACGCGTCGTGCTCCTCGAGCAGGGTCGCGAGGCGCCGGATGCTGGACGACACCGCACGGCGCCGGGCCTCGGTCGGGTGCGCCGTGAACACGGGGTGGAAGCGCAGGTTCTGGAGCCGTGCCAGCGCGGTGTCGTCGCCGACCTCGGCGGCGAGGCGCACGAAGGCGGCGGCGACCGAGTCGGTCGCCCGTTCGCGGTCGGGACGCCCGTCGCGCTCCCGGAGGATGCGCACGCGCTGGTGCTCTTCGGCGAGGTTCACGAGATGGAAGTACGCCGTGAACGCCCGGGCGACCTCGTCGGCGCGCGCAACCGTGAACGAGTCGGCGATGGCGGCCGCGCGGGCGAAGGCCTCGGGGGTCTCGTCGGTATAGGCCTGGATCGTGGCGATGCGCAGCCGCTCGACGTCGTCGAAGAGCCCGGGCGACCCGCTCTCGCGGAGCACCTGGCCGAGGAGCGATCCCAGCATGCGCACATCGGCGCGCATCCGCTCCGGAATCTCCTGCTCGGCCTCGAAGCGCCCGACGAGGTCGATCGCTTCGGTTCGGGTGAGTTCGCGCATCCCTCCACGGTAATGCCGCGGCGCGGGGCCTCCGTCCGGCGCGACCTCGTGTGACGGGTGCGGGTGGCTAGACTGCCTCGAGGAGTGCCGGGAAGTCTGGTCGGCGAGTCATCGGCGACCCTCGCCGCCGACATGCTGGAAGGACCCGGATGGCTTTGTTACGTTCTGCCCGCTTCCCGGCGATCGTGCTGCTCGTGGCGGCCGCGGCCGGCCTGATCGTGGCCAACAGCCCCGCCGGCGGCCCGGTCGACGACTTCCTGCACACGTACGTCGGCATCCCGGGGTTGTTCGAGCTCACCATCGATCACTGGATCGCCGATGGCCTGCTCGCGGTCTTCTTCTTCGTCGTGGCGGTCGAGCTGCAGTACGAGCTCACAGCGGGGCAGCTCAACTCCGGCCGCAAGGCGCTGCAGCCCGCGATCGCCGCGGCGGGCGGCGTCGTGGTGCCGATCGCGATCTACCTGGTCTTCGCCTTCGGCACGAACGCGGCCGACGGCTGGCCCATCCCCACCGCGACCGACATCGCCTTCGCCCTCGGCGTGCTCGCGGTCTTCGGCAAGGGGCTCCCGCCCGCGCTGCGCGTCTTCCTCCTCGCCCTCGCGATCCTCGACGACATCGTCGGCATCATCTTCATCGCGGTGCTGTTCACCACCGATGTCGACTTCGGGATGCTGGGCCTCGCCGTGGTCGCCGTCGTGGCCTTCGGCATCCTGAGCCGTCTGCTCGACGGGCGTGCGAAGGTGCCGATCGCGGTCGCTCTCGTGGTGCTCGCGATCCTGGCGTGGGCGTTCGTCTACAAGTCGGGAGTGCACGCGACCATCGCCGGCGTCGCGCTCGGTCTCGCGATGGCGCAGCGTCCTGCGCTGCGCGTGCGGCACGCTCTCGAGCCGTGGGTCAACGGCGTCGTGCTGCCGCTGTTCGCCTTCAATGCGGCGATGGTCGTGATCCCCTCGGTCTCGCCGGGCGAGCTGTCGCCGGCGTTCTGGGGCATCCTCGTCGCGCTGCCGGTGGGCAAGATCGTCGGCATCGCCGCCTTCGGGTGGGTGTCGCTGCGGATCGGCGACCGGTCGGCCGCTCCGCCGTTGAAGCTCGGCGACCTGCTCGCCGCCGGGGCGCTGGGCGGAATCGGCTTCACCGTCTCGCTGCTGCTGTCGGAGCTGGCGTTCGGCGATGCCCCCGCCATCCGCGACCAGGCGATCCTCGGCGTGCTGGCGGGTTCGGTCATCTCCCTCATCGCGGCCGCGATCCTCGTATCGTGGCGGGCATGGCACTACAGGCGGCAGGCGACGACGACGGCGGACGCCTCGACGTGACGGCATCCGATCCGCTTCGCGAAGCGGCAGACACGATGCGCGCGGTGCGCGACCGGTGCGTGTGGACGCAGCAGATCGACCACCGGGCGCTCGTGCCGTACCTCGTCGAGGAGAGCGCAGAACTCATCGACGCCGTCGAGGAGGACGATCGCACCGAGCTGCGCGAGGAGCTCGGCGATCTGCTGTGGCAGGTGCTGTTCCACGCCGAGATCGCCTCGCGCGACGCCGACGACCCGTTCGACATCGACGACGTCGCCCGCGGCCTGACCGACAAGATGGTGCGCCGGCATCCTCACGTCTTCGGCGACGCGGTCGCGAACACGCCGGAAGAGGTCCTGGTGCACTGGAACGCCGCGAAGGCCGCCGAGAAGAGCGCGCGCACCAGCGTGCTCGACGGAGTGAGCGAGCGGATGCCGTCGCTCGCCCTCGCCCAGAAGCTGCTCGGCAAGGCCGCGCAGGTCGGCGTCGACGGCGGGTCTCGGCGACCCGGCGCCGCGCCGGAGTCGGAGGCCGACCTCGGCGACGCCCTGCTGGGGCTCGTCGCGGCAGCCCGGGCGCACGGCTGGGACGCCGAGCGCGCGCTGCGCGAGCGCCTGAGGGCGCTGACCTCCGAGGTGCGCGCGGCCGAGGGCACCGCCGCGCGTCTGGAAAACTAGAGCCGTGGCATCCGTGAACCCGCCGCGCGGCATGCGCGACTTCCTCCCCGCCGACAAGGCCCGCCGCGAGCGCGTGCTCGCCGTCATCCGCGAGCGCTACCGCATGCACGGATTCGACGAGATCGAGACCCCGGTCATGGAGGAGCACGCGCGGCTCCACGCGGGCATCGGCGGCGACAACGAGAAGCTCGCCTACAACGTGCTCAAGCGCGGGCTCGACGGCGACGCGGTGCGCGCGGCGGCCGACGACCAGGCGCAGCTCACCGACCTGGGGCTCCGCTACGACCTCACCGTCCCGCTCGCACGGTTCTACGCGAGTCACCGGGGCGAGCTGCCGACGGTGTTCCGCTCCGTCCAGATCGCCCCCGTCTGGCGCGCCGAGCGCCCGCAGAAGGGGCGTTACCGCCAGTTCATGCAGTGCGACATCGACATCATGGGGGATGCCTCGGCCCGCGCCGAGTCCGAGCTCATCGTCGCCACGCTGGACACCCTCGACGCCCTGGGCCTGGAGGGCGGCAGCGTGCGCATCAACGACCGCCGGGTGCTGGACTGGATGCTCGACAGCTTCGGCTTCGCGCCCGGGGAGCGCCCGGGCGTGCTCATCACGATCGACAAGCTCGACAAGGTCGGCCCGACCGGGGTGGCTGCCGAGCTCCGGGAACGCGGGGCGACGGCATCCGCCGTCGACGCGTTCGAGGCGTTCCTCACGCGGCCCATGATGCTCGAGTACCACCCCTTCGGCGAGCGGCAGATCCGCAAGCTGCTCCCCGAGGGGGCGCCCGACGACGCCGTGACGCACCTCGTCGGCATCGGCGAGGCGGTGGCTGCGGCACGATCGGCGACGGCGGGCTCCGACGACGCGGCGCTCGCCGACATCCCGCTCGTCTTCGACCCCTTCCTCGTGCGCGGCATGGGGTACTACACGGGCACGATCTTCGAGCTCGCGCACCCCTCGGTGGACTACTCGCTGGGCGGCGGGGGGCGCTACGACGGCATGATCGGGCGCTTCCTCGGACAGGACGTGCCCGCCGTCGGCTTCTCGATCGGGTTCGAGCGGATCGTCGACCTGGTCGATGCGACCCGCGACGACGCGGAAAGCGCCGTCGTGCTGGTCCATGACCGCGACGTGCCCGAGCGCGAACTGCTCGCGCACAAGGCGTCGCTCGTGGCCGACGGCTCGCGCGTGCGCCTCGAGCACCGCACGAAGAACCTCAAGGCCCTCCTCGAGCGCGCGGCCGCCGACGGCTACACGGCGTTCGCGACCGTCTCGGCAGGAGTGGCGCCGGGCTCGCTCGAGCTCAAGCCGCTCGCGTGAGGCGCAGGCGCAGCATCCGGTAGACGATCCCGGCGATCGCGACCAGCGCGCCCGCCGCCACGCTCTGCCACGGCAGGGTGAGCCCGAGCACGACGCACCCGGCCGCGCCGACGACCTGGAGCACGCGCGGGTAGCGGCGCACGTCCGCCCCCTGCCGGAACGCGGCGATGTTCGCGACGAGGTAGTACAGCAGCACGCCGAACGACGAGAAGCCGATCGCGCCGCGCAGGTCCACGACGGCGACGGTCGCGACGACGATCGCGCCGATCACGAGGTCGGCGCGGTGCGGCACGTGCCATCGCGGGTGCACCGCCGTCAGGAAGCGGGGCAGGTCGCCCTCGCGAGCCATGGCGAACGAGGTGCGTCCGATTCCGGCGATGAGCGCGAGCAGAGCGCCGAGGGACGCCGCGGCCGCCCCCACCCGCACGACCGGTTCCGCCCACGCCCAGCCCGCAGCCGCGGTGGCTGCTGCGACCGGATCGGGCGAGGCGGCCAGGGCCGCGGGTCCGAGCGTGGACAGGACCGTCACGGCGACGAGCGCGTAGACGACGAGCGCCCCGGTGAACGCCAGGACGATCGCGCGCGGGATCGTGCGGACAGGATCGCGCACCTCTTCGCCCATCGTCGCGATGCGCGCGTAGCCCGCGAACGCGAAGAACAGCAGACCCGCCGACTGCAGGATCCCGTACCAGCCGCCCGACCACAGCGCGCCGGGGCCGAGCCAGCCCGGTGCGTCCGGTGCCGCCCCGCCCGCCGCGACGGCCACGGCGAGCGTGAGCAGCACGACGATCACGATCGCCCGCGTGACCTGCGCCGTGCGGGTGACGCCGAACCAGTTGACGGCCGTCAGCGCCGCGACGGCCGCGATGGCGACGGGACGCTCCCAGCCCGGCGGGGCGGCGTACGCCGCGAACGTCAGCGCCATGGCCGCGCAGCTGGCGAGTTTGCCGATCACGAAGCCCCAGCCGGCGACGAATCCCCACCAGGGATTCAGCTCCGCGCGGCCGTAGGCGTACACCCCGCCCGATGTGGGGTGCACGGCCGCGAGCTGCGCGGTCGAGGTCGCGTTGCCGAAGGCGACGAGGGCCGCCAGCGCGAGTCCGATCAGCAGCCCGCTCCCGGCCGCGGCGGCTGCCGGGCCGAACGCGGCGAACACGCCGGCCCCGATCATGGAGCCGAGGCCGATGAACACGGCGTCGCCGAGACCGAGACGGCGCTGCAGCGCGGGAGAGCTCACGTGCGAACCCTAGTCGCCGCACGGGAACGCGACGGAGACGGATGCTTCGCCGTGCGTCATGATCGACGAATGAGCCTGCGCATCCACACCGTGCTGGTCCCGTTCGGGCCTGCGACCGCGATCGAGCTGACCGACGAGCAGGTCGACGGGCTGGGCGGAGGGAAGCGCGCCGCCGTGGTCGTGACCATCGGCGACCGCTCGTCGAGACTGCGGCTGGGCGTGATGGACGGACGCAACCTGATCGGCATCTCGAAGGCGAATCGCGCGCAGCTCGGTGTCGACATCGGAGACGAGATCGATGCCGAGATCGCCCTCGACCAGCAGGAGCGGGTGGTCGAGGTGCCCGATGACCTCGCGGCGGCCCTGCGGGCCGGCGGCGTCAGCGCGGCCTTCGATGCGCTCAGCTACAGCCGCCGGAAAGAGCTCGCTCGCGGCGTGGCGGAGGCCAAGCGTGCCGAAACGCGTGAGCGACGCATCGCGGCGGTCGTCGACGAGCTCGGAAGCTGAGCCGCGCCACCGCCGCGTCACCGCCGCGACGGTCGCCGTTCACCGGGCCGGGGTCCCATGGCTCCGTGCGTCGTCTCGGAGTGCTGCTGGCCGTGGTGGTCGCGCTCGCCGCGGGGGGCGCCGCGCTCCGCGCTCTGCTGCACCGGCAGGCGGGCATCGCGCGCCGCCGCATCGGCAAGCCGCTGGGCGAAGAGGCCCTCGACGCCGATCGGGTCTGGCGGCCCCGCCACGACGGCGTGCCGATCGAGCTCGCGCTGTTCGGGGACTCGATCGCGGCCGGCCTCGGCGCCGAGCGGCGCAAGGACACCCTCGGTGCGCGGCTGGCGAAAGGCCTCGCGCGTGCCGCGCACCGGCCGGTGCGGCTGCGCACCGCGGCGGCGGTCGGCGCCGAGTCGTCGATGCTCGCCGCACAGCTGGACGACCTCCCGGGCGATTACCGCCCCGACGTCGCGGTGATCGTGGTGGGTGGCAACGACGTCACCCACCGCGTACCGGTGCCGGTGGCGACGGCGCATCTCGTCGCCGCGATCGAGCGCCTTCGCGGCCGTGGTGCCGAGGTCGTGGTCGGCACCTGCCCCGATCTGGGAGCGCTGAGGCCCGTCCCGCAGCCGCTGCGCTCGCTCGGCTCGCGCATGTCGAAGCAGCTGGCCGATGCGCAGGCGCTCGCCGCGGTGCGTGCCGGGGCGAGCGTGGTGTCGCTGCGCCGCGCCGTCGGCCCGTTCTTCGTGGCGCAGCCCGACGAGATGTTCAGCCTCGACCGCTTCCACCCGAGCGCGCTGGGCTACCGCCGCACGGCCGAGGCGCTGCTCCCGGCCGTGCGCGCCGCGCTGGCGCCGCGCGAGGCCGTCAGCGCGGCGGCGTCGCCGCGGCCGTGACGCGCATCTTCTCGCGCACGTAGACCTCGCGGCGAACCCGCGCGACGACGTCTCCCGAGGCATCCGTGATGTCGGTCTCGAACCACTCGAGCACTTTCGCGCCGCCGCGGGCTCGCTCGCGCAGTTCCTCGGCCTTCGCCGCCGGCACCTCGAAGCGGGCGGTGAGGACGCCGCGCCCGGGCTTGACGAACTCGATCTCGCCGCGGGTGTCCCACACGACGTAGTCGCGCCCGAGCTGGTGCATCACGAGCATGAAGAAGTAGGGGTCGGTCATCGCCGACATCGAGCCGCCGAACGCCGTCTTGACGTAGTTCCGCGTGATCACGTTCACGTGCAGCTCGACGATCGCGCTGGTCCAGTCGTCGGCGAACCTCTTGACCCGGATGCCGCTCCACAGGTTCGGGGCCCACAGGCTCATTCCGGCGGCCAGTCGTCGCGGGGTGATGCGCATGCGGTCATCCTGCCGACACGTGGCCCGCAGCACCGCATCGGTTGTCGGCGCCCCACAACTGTTCTACTTGTTATAGAATACTCGTGTGCTCGTTCGAATCGACCCCGCCAGCGAAGAGCCCATCTTCGTGCAGATCGCGGCCTCCGTCCGCGCCGATGCCGCGGCCGGTCGCCTGCGCACCGGCGACCGACTCCCGTCCGCCCGTGATGTCGCCGATGCGCTCGGCGTCAACCTGCACACCGTGCTGCGGGCGTATCAGGATCTCCGAGACGAGGGGCTCGTCGACATGCGCCGGGGCAGGGGAGCCGTGGTGACCGATGCCGCGGTCCCGCTCGCCGCGCTCCACGCCGACATCGCCGCCCTCGCCGCCCGCGCCCGCGCGCTGGGCCTCTCGCCCGACACCCTCGCCTCGCTGCTGAAGGAGCACCGATGACCCGTCCGAACGTCTCCGAGCCCGTCCGCCGCGCGCGCCGCGCCTATCTCGTCGTGGCCCTGTGGGTCCCGCTCGCACTCACCGCCGTCGCTGTCGCGCTGATGCTGATCTGGCTCCCCGAGGTCCCTTCCACGATCGCCGTGCACTGGGGCGGGGACGGACAGCCCGACGGGTTCGGGCCGGCGTGGTCCGCCCCGCTCATGGCGGCGGCGGTGGGCTGCGGGCTCGCGGCACTCTTCGGCGCCATCGGCTGGGGCGCGGGGCGCGCCGGTGAATGGGGGCCGACCCTCCGCTTCCTCGGCGCGCTCGGCTGCGGGACGACGGCCTTCCTCCTGGTGCTCGTGACGGCGTCCTTCGCCGCCCAGCGCGGGCTCGCCGACGCCGCCGGCGCCGCGAGCATCGGGCTCCCGCTCCTCCTCGGCTTGGGCGCGGGCGCGGCGGCGGGCGTCGTCGCCTGGTTCGCGCAGCCCGCGGTGTCGGTCAGCGGGTGCTCGCCGACGGCCGCGGTGCCCGACGTCGCGCTCGCAGAGGGCGAGCACGCCGCGTGGCTGCGCACCACCACCATGTCGCGTCCCGCGATGGTCGCGATCCTCGGCGTGACGCTGCTCATGGCGGCCCTCGCCGTCGCGGCAGGTGTGCTCGGCGGTGCGCTCGGGTGGCTGTTCGCCCTGCTCGCACTCCTGTTCACCGTGCTCACTGCGACCTCGTGCGTGTTCCGCGTCAGCGTCTCGGACGCCGGGCTGCGCGTGCGCTCCGTGGCGGGGCTGCCGCGGTTCGGCGTCCCCCTGGCCGATGTGCAGTCGGCGACCGTCGTCCGTGTGGATCCGACCGCCGAGTTCGGCGGCTGGGGCTTCCGTCTCGGTCTCGACGGACGCTTCGGCATCGTGCTCCACGCCGGGGAGGCCATCCAGGTGGTGCGCCGCCACGGTCGCACGTTCGTCGTGACCGTCGACGACGCGGCCACCGGCGCCGGCCTGCTGACCGCACTCGCCGCCCGCTCGCGCGCGGCGCGCCCTTGACGCGGAGGGCGGCGCGCTTGTTGGCTGAACCCATGAGCGACCCGACTCCCGAACTGTGGCGCCGCGTCGACGCCTACCTCACCGAGATCCTCGTCGGCCACGATCCCGGCCTGGAGCAGGCGGTCGCCGACCAGAACGAGGCGGGGCTGCCTGCGATCGAGGTGGCTCCGGTCAACGGCAAGTTCCTGCACCTGCTCGCCCGGATCAGCGGCGCTCGCCGCGTGCTGGAGATCGGCACCCTGGGGGCATACTCGACGATCTGGATGGCCCGCGGCATCCCGGACGACGGAGTGATCGTCACGATCGAGGCGGAGCCCCGCATCGCCGAGATCGCGCGCGCGAACCTAGAGCGCGCCGGCGTGGCCGAGAAGGTCGAGATCAAGCTCGGGCGCGCGGCCGACGTGCTGCCGACCCTCGACGGTGATGCGCCCTTCGACCTGGTCTTCATCGACGCCGACAAGGAGTCGAACACGATCTACCTGGATTGGGCGGCGCGGCTCGGGCGCCCGGGCACGGTCGTCGTCGTCGACAACACGGTGCGCGGGGGCGAGGTGGCCAACCCGGCGACGGAGAATCCGCAGATCATCGGAGTCCAGCGCGGGCTCGAGATGCTGGGCCGCGACCCGCGGTTCGACGCCACGGCGCTGCAGACGCTCGACCTCAAGGGGTGGGACGGCGTCGCGCTCGCGATCGTCGTGTGACAGGGGTGCCCACGGCGAGCGACCCCGCGTGACGCCCTCGCCTGTGCCGGGGCATCCCGATCACTAGACTCGAACGCGGACCGACGACGCTCCGAAGAACCACCCTCCACAAGCAAGGAGTCCCCCTGTGGCACTTATCGAGGCTGTAGGCGCGCGCGAGATCCTCGACTCGCGCGGTAACCCGACCGTCGAAGTGGAGGTGCTCCTCGACGACGGAATCGTCCAGCGTGCGGCCGTCCCCTCCGGCGCGTCCACCGGAGCCTTCGAGGCGTACGAGCTGCGCGACGGCGACAAGAGCCGGTACAGCGGCAAGGGCGTGCTCAAGGCCGTCGCCGCCGTCATCGACGAGCTCGGCCCCGCGATCGAAGGCGTCGACGCCAGCGAGCAGCGCATCATCGACGAGATCCTCATCGAGGTCGACGGCACCGACAACAAGTCGCGCGTCGGCGCCAACGCGATCCTCGGCGTCTCGCTCGCCGTCGCGAAGGCCGCGGCCGACTCGGCCGACCTCCCGCTGTTCCGCTACCTCGGCGGCCCCAATGCGCACATCCTGCCCGTGCCGCTGTTCAACGTCATCAACGGCGGCGAGCACGCCGACAACGGCATCGACATGCAGGAGTTCTTCCTCGCGCCGATCGGCGCCGAGACGTTCTCCGAGTCGCTGCGCTGGGGCACCGAGGTCTACCACGTCCTCAAGGGCGAGCTGAAGGCCGCGGGCTTCGCCACCGGCCTCGGCGACGAGGGCGGGTTCGCCCCCGACCTGCCCAGCAACCGCGAGGGCCTCGACTTCCTCGTGAAGGCGATCGAGAAGGCCGGCTTCACGCCGGGCACCGACATCGCGCTTGGCCTGGACGTCGCCGCCACCGAGTTCTTCAACGACGGCGTGTACCGCCTCGACAACAAGGACTGGACCGCCGCCGAGCTCACCGAGTACTACGTCGGGCTCGTCGACGACTACCCGATCGTCACGATCGAGGACGCGCTCGCCGAGGACGACTGGGACAACTGGAAGGCCCTCACCGACGCCCTGGGCACCAAGACCCAGCTCGTCGGCGACGACCTGTTCGTCACCAACCCCGCGCGCCTGGCCGACGGCATCAAGCGCGGCGTCGCCAACTCGCTGCTGGTGAAGGTGAACCAGATCGGCACGCTGTCCGAGACGCTCGACGCGGTCGACATGGCGCACCGCGCCGGCTACACGGCGATGCTGTCGCACCGCTCGGGCGAGACGGAGGACACGACGATCGCCGACCTCGTGGTCGCGACGGGTGCCGGTCAGATCAAGAGCGGCGCGCCCGCCCGCAGCGAGCGCGTCGCGAAATACAATCAGCTTCTGCGCATCGAGGAGGAGCTGGGCGACGCGGCGACGTTCATCGGCCGTGCGGCCTTCCCGCGCTTCCAGGGCTGAGAGGCGCTGAGCGACAGCGTTCGACATCGAGAGGGGGAGCCGTGGCCAAGACGACGGCTCCCTCTTCTCGTACCCCGCGGCGGCGGGTCGAGCGGCGTCCCGTCGACGTGCGCGGCTGGCTCGGCGGCATCCGGCTGTCGGGGTTCATGGTGATCATGCTGGGCCTCGTCGTCCTCGCCGCCTTCGTGCTGGTGCCGACCATCGGGACCTACGTCGACCAGCGGCAGCAGATCGCGGCGCTCGAGGCAGCCGTCGAGGTCAGCAGGGAAGAGGTCGCCGAGCTCGAAGCGCAGCGCGACCGCTGGGCCGACCCGGCGTACATCACCACGCAGGCCCGCGAGCGGCTCTACTACGTGCGTCCGGGCGAGGTCGTGTACCTCGTCGACAACGACCTGCCCCCCGAGCTCCTTCCGCAGGAGTCGGCACCGGTGAGCGACGAGGTCGAGCAGACCCGCACCGACTGGATGGCGCAGCTCGTGCGCTCGGTCGCGGCGGCCGGCCTCGCGCAGACGGTCAAGACTCCGACGGTCGGCGTTCCCGATCCCGAGCCCACGCCCGGGGCCACCCCCGAAGGGACCCCCTGACGAGCGGCGGCGGCCCGGGCGCGGCATCCGCGTTCCAGCCGCTTGCCAGGAGCCACCGCTAGCCTGGCGAGGTGACGACCGTGCCGTTCCCCCCTGTCAGCGACACCGACCTCGCCGTCCTGCGCGAGCAGCTCGGGCGTCCCGCCCGCGGGGTCGTCGGCATCGCGGCGCGGTGCGTGTGCGGCAACCCGACCGTCGCCGCCACATCGCCCCGGCTGCCCGACGGCACGCCCTTCCCGACCTTCTACTACCTCACGCACCCCGCCGCCACCGCGGCGATGTCGGTGCTCGAGGCCGATCACGTCATGCGCGAGCTGAACGCGCAGCTCGCCGACGATGAGGAGCTGGCCGCCGGGTACGCCCGGGCGCACGAGGCCTACCTGCGCGATCGCGCCGCCTACGGCGAGGTCGACGAGATCGAGGGCATCTCGGCGGGCGGGATGCCGACCCGCGTCAAGTGCCTCCACGCGCTCGCCGGGCACGCGCTCGCCGCGGGCCCCGGCGTCAACCCGATCGGCGACCGCGCGCTCGAGCTGTCGACGTGGTCGCCCGACCGCTGCGTGTGCGCGCAGCCGGGGACGGCCGGATGACCCGCGGCCTCCTCGCGGCCGTCGCCGCGGCCGTTGCGGCGCTGACCCTCGTCACCGCGTCGCCTGCGTCCGCCGTGGCCCCTGAGGCCCCCGCCGAGGACCCGGTCCGCGCGGCCGAGTACTGGCTCGCCGACTACGGCATCGAGAGGGCCTGGCAGACGACGCGCGGCAAGGGCGTCACCGTCGCGGTGATCGACACCGGCGTCGGCAAGGGACCGGTCGAGTTCGAGGGGGCCGTCGTGGGCGGCACCGACGTGTCCGGCGTCGGCACCCCGGACGGCAGGACGCCGATCGGCGCCGTCGACGCCGACCACGGCAGCTGGGTCGCCTCGCTCGTCGCCGGACGCGGCACCGGCCAGGACACCGGCATGATCGGCGTCGCGCCCGAGGCCGAGCTGCTCTCGGTGTCGGTCGGATTCGGCTCGGCGGCGACGACGTCGTTCACCGAGCAGATCGCGGAGGCGATCCGCTGGTCGGTCGACAACGGCGCGGACGTCATCAACATGTCCCTCACCACCAACGTGCCCGATTGGGACGAGAGCTGGGACGAGGCGTTCCTGTACGCCTTCGACCACGACGTCGTGGTCGTGGTCGCCGCCGGCAACCGCGGAAGCGGCACGACGCGCGTCGGCGCCCCGGCCACGATCCCCGGCGTCCTGACCGTCGGCGGCGTGGACCCCGACGGCAAGGCCAGCGTCGAGGCGTCCACGCAGGGGATCACGATCGGCGTCTCGGCGCCGAGCGAAGACCTCGTGGGGGTGTCGGCCGACGGCCGCCTCGTGCTGTGGAACGGCACGAGCGGGGCGGCGCCGATCGTCGCGGGGGTGGCGGCGCTGGTGCGGGCCGCGCATCCCGACCTCGACGCGAACAACGTCATCAACCGCATCGTCGAGACCGCCAAGCCGCCCGCGGGTTCGACGGCGGCGCACGATCCGCTGTACGGCTACGGTCTGGTCGACGCCGGCGCGGCTGTGTCGGCCGAGGTGCCCGCAGTGGCCGCCAACCCGATGGGCAGCCTGGCGGAATGGATCCGCATCTACCGTCGCGCGCCCGGCGACCCCGTGCCGCAGCAGCCCGTCGATCCCGTCGAAGTGCCGCCGCTTCCGCGTGCCGACGCGGCCGAACGCGCGGCATCGCCGTTCCTCCCGTCGCGTGACACCCTCCTCTACGGCACCCTGCCGCTCTCGCTTGCCACAGCGACGGCTATACTGGTGGCGCTCGGCGTCACCGCAGCTGTCCGACGCATCCGATTGGCGTCCCGCGCGCCGAGCCGCTGACACAGGAGGAGCCTCCAAACGTGACCAACACCGTGCCCAAGATCCTCATCGTCGGTGGCGGATACGCAGGTTTCTACACGGCCTGGAAGCTCGAGAAGCACCTGCGCAAGGGCGAGGCCGAGGTGACCATCGTCGACCCGCTGCCATACAGGACGTACCAGCCGTTCCTCCCCGAGGTCGCCGCCGGATCGATCGAGGCCCGCCACTCCGTCGTGGCCCTCCGCCGTCACCTCAAGAAGACGACGGTCGTCGCCGCCAAGGTCACCGGCATCAACCACGCGAACAAGGTCGCGACGATCACCCCCATCGTCGGCGAGTCGTACGAGTTCGAGTACGACCAGATCGTGGTGACCGCCGGCGCCGTCTCGCGCACCTTCCCGATCCCCGGCATCGCCGACAACGCGATCGGGCTCAAGACGATCGAAGAGGCCGTCGCGATCCGCGACCGCCTGATGTCGAACTTCGACAAGGCGTCGGTGCTGCCCGCCGGTCCCGAGCGCGACCGTCTGCTGACCGTCGTCGTCGTCGGCGGCGGATTCGCGGGCATCGAGGTGTTCGCCGAGCTCCGCTCGCTCGCCTCGTCGCTCGTGAAGAGCTACCCGGAGCTCACCTTCGACGACACCCACTTCCACCTCATCGAGGCCATGGGCCGCATCATGCCCGAGGTGTCGCTCAAGACCAGCGAGTGGGTCCTCAAGGACCTCGCCAAGCGCGGCGCGTTCGTGCACCTCGACACGCAGGTGACCGGCGCGGTCGACGGCAACATCGAGCTCTCCACCGGCGAGACGATCCCGAGCGACCTGATCATCTGGACCGCGGGCGTCATGGCGAACCCGACCGTCGTCCGCGGCGGCGACCTGCCGGTCGAGGAGCGCGGCCGCATCCGCACGCGTGCCGACCTGCGCGTGGGCTCCGACGACGAGATCGTCGAGGGCGCGTGGGCGGCCGGCGACGTCTCGGCCGTCCCCGACCTCTCGGGCGGCGGCGTGGGCGGCTACTGCGTGCCCAACGCGCAGCACGCGGTGCGTCAGGCGAAGCTGCTCGCGAAGAACCTCGTCGCCGTCCTCCGTGGCGAGGTGCCCCGCGAGTACTTCCACAAGAACCTCGGCGCCGTGGCCGGCCTCGGCCTCTACAACGGCGTGTTCCAGTCGGGCAACCTCGCTCTCAAGGGCATCGTCGCGTGGGTCGCCCACCGCGGCTACCACGGCCTCGCGATGCCTTCGTGGGAGCGCAAGTGGCGCGTTCTGTGGGGCTGGTGGAACAACCTCTGGCTGCGCCGCGATCTCGTGAACCTGTCGACGGTGCAGAACCCGCGCTACGTGTTCGAGGAGTTCGCCGCACGTCCGCGTCCGCCGCAGCCCGCGGTCACGCCGCCGGCCGAGCCGCGCGATGCCGGCAAGGCCACCGACCAGCCGGAGAAGGTCAAGGCCGACAAGGCTGAGGCCGCGGCCGCCGCGCGCTGACCCGCGCGCCCTGCCGACCGCGCGGTAGCGTGGACGCGTCCGCTCCGGCGGCGCGCCCCCGTAGCCCAATCGGCAGAGGCAGGCGACTTAAAATCGCTTCAGTCTGGGTTCGAATCCCAGCGGGGGTACGTGCTCGACGCCCTCATCGACGACCCTGAGGTCGGCCTCCGCTGGTCGGCGTGCGTGGTCGATGCGGCGTCGCGTGAGACCCTCGCCGCGCACGCACCCGATGACGTGCTGTCGACCGCGAGCATCGGCAAGATCCTGCTGCTCGTCGAGCTGGCGCGACGGTTCGACGCCGGCGAGCTGGACCGCGAGCAGGCGGTGTCGCGCGCGGACGATCCGGTTGCCGACTCGGGCCTGTGGCAGGTGATGGATGCCTCGTCCCTCACGCTCGCGGACGCCGCGCGCCTGGTCGGAGCGGTGAGCGACAACCTCGCCACGAATGTGCTCCTCGACGTCGTCGGGCTCGACGCCGTCGCCCGCACCGCCACGGCGCTGCGCCTGCGTCGCACCGCGCTGATCGATCGGGTCCGCGACGAGCGCGGGCCGGAGCATCCTACCGCTCTTTCGCACGGCTCCGCCGCAGAGCTGTCGGCGCTCGTGGCAGCGCTGCACCGGGGCGACGTCGTGAACCCGCGCGTGAGCGCAGACGTGCGCGACTGGCTCGCGCTGGGCACCGACCTCTCGATGGTCGCCGGCGCCTTCGGGCTCGATCCGCTCGCGCACCGCGATCCCGACCGCGGCGTCGCCCTGTGGAACAAGACGGGGACGGATGCCGCCGTCCGCGCAGACGTCGGAGCGGTGCGCACACCCGCCGGCGCGCTGGGGTACGCGGTGCTCGCAGAGTGGTCCGCCGAGGCGCCGCCGGAGGTGCGCGACGACGTCCTCCGCGCCATGCGCGAGACGGGCAGGCGCCTGCGCGCGCGACTCGCCGAGGCGCCCCTCCACAGGTGACGGATGCCGCGGGCACGGAGGCCTAGGCTGGTGCCCATGCGCGCGCACCCGAAGCGGGCCGTATGAGCCTCGACCTGCTGGCCTCGACCACGGCGTCCGAGCCCTGGAAGGACGCCGAGTCCTTCTGGGGTGGTCTGACGCACGCCGTCCGCGACCTGTCAGGCCCTGTCGCGACCCTCGACCTCGCGGCTCTCCGCTACAACGCCCTCGACATGGTCGTGCGGGCCGGCGGAGTGCCGATCCGCGTCGCGAGCAAGTCCGTCCGCGTGCGCGAGGCGATCGATGCGACGCTCGCCATGGCGGGGTACCGGGGCATCCTCGCCTTCACGCTCCCCGAGGCGCTGTGGCTCGCCGAGAGGCACGACGACGTCGTGCTGGGGTATCCGACAGCCGACCGGGCGGCCATCGCGGCGCTCGTCGCCGACGAGCGTGCGGCCGCGCGGGTGACTCTCATGGTCGACGACCTGGCGCAGCTCGATGTGATCGACGCCGTCGCCGCGCCGGCCGGCCGGCCGCAGATCCGTGTGGCGATCGACGCCGACGCGTCCTGGCGCGCCCCAGGACTCGGCCACATCGGCGTGCATCGCTCTCCGGTGCACGAACCCGGCGAGGTCGCCGCGCTCGGCCGCGGCATCGCCGCCCGCCCAGGATTCCGGCTCGTCGGGCTCATGATGTACGAGGCCCAGATCGCCGGTCAGGGAGACGACACCGGCTCGGGCGACGGCGTCATCCGCTGGATGCAGCGCCGGTCGTCGCGCGAGCTGCTCGAGCGCCGGGCCGAGATCGTCGCCTCGCTGCGCGACATCGCGCCGCTCGAGTTCGTCAACGGCGGTGGCACCGGATCCCTCGAGTTCACCGCGTCCGATCAGGCCGTCACCGAGCTGACCGCGGGAAGCGGCCTCCTCGCCGGTCACCTCTTCGACGGCTATCGCGCGTTCGACCTCGCCCCGGCCGCGGCCTTCTCGCTCGAGGTCGTGCGCAAGCCGGCTTCCGACATCGCCACGGTGCTGGGCGGCGGCTGGATCGCGTCCGGACCGCCTGTCGCCTCTCGTCAGCCGCTCCCGGTCTGGCCCGCCGGCCTGTCGACGATGCCGCGTGAAGGGGCGGGCGAGGTGCAGACGCCGCTCAAGGGCGAGGCCGCGCGCACGCTGCGCGTGGGCGACCGTGTGTGGTTCCGCCACTCGAAGAGCGGCGAGCTCGCCGAGAGGGTCGACCGCTACCACGTCGTCGACGGCGGGCGCCTGGTCGGCGAGGTGCCCACCTACCGCGGCGAGGGGAGGGCGTTCCTATGACCCGTCCCGGCGGCAGGTGGCAGAACTGGGGCCGCTCCGAGTCGGTGCGGCCACGCCGTGTCGAGTTCCCGCGCACCGCCGAAGCCGTGCAGCGGGCTGTGGTCGCCGCCGCCGCCCAGCACATCCCCGTCAAGGCGGTCGGCGCCGGTCACAGCTTCACCGGCATCGCGGTCGCACCCGGCGTGCTCCTCGATCTCACCGATCTCACGGGCCTCGTGTCGGTCGACGTCGAGCGGTCGCAGGTCACCCTGCGCGCGGGCACCCGGCTCCACCAGGTTCCCGCCCTCCTCGCGCCGTTCGGCCTCGCGATGGAGAACCTCGGCGACATCGACCGCCAGTCGATCTCGGGCGCGATCTCCACCGGGACGCACGGCACCGGTGCGCGCTTCGGCGGCATCGCGGCCCAGATCGTCGGAGCGGCGCTGGTGACGGCATCCGGCGAGCTGCTGGTCGTGGGCGAGAGCGAGAACCCCGAGCTCCTGCCCGCGGTCGCCCTGGGCCTCGGCGCCCTGGGCATCCTCGTCGAGGTGACAGTGCAGTGCGTACCGGCGTTCGTGCTGCACGCGGTCGAGCGACCCGAGCCGCTCGACACGGTCCTCGACGACCTCGACCGCCGCGTGGCAGAGGCCGACCACTTCGAGTTCTACTGGTTCCCGCACACCGATCGCGCGATGACCAAGACCAACACCCGCCTGCCCGAGAGTGCCCCCCGACACCCCCTCCCGCGTGTCGGAAAGTGGATCGACGACGTCGTGGTCGGCAGCGGGCTGCACCAGGTCGCCTGCAGCGTCGCGAGGACGGTGCCGGCGACCATCCCGCCCATCAATCGTCTGTCAGTCAAGCTGTGGGGCGATCGCGAGTTCACGGATGCCTCGTCGCGCGTCTTCGCGACGTCGCGGTCCGTCCGCTTCCGCGAGATGGAGTACGCCCTCCCCGCCGAGAATGTGCGCCCCGCGTTCGATGCGCTGCGCGCCCTCGTGGACGAGCGGGGGTGGCGCATCTCGTTCCCCGTCGAGGTGCGCTTCGCCGCTGCCGACGATCGCTGGATGTCGACGGCGCACGGACGCGAGTCGGGCTACATCGCGGTGCACCGCTACTGGCGCGAAGACCCGGCCGAGTACTTCGAGGCCGTGGAGCAGATCATGCTCGGGTTCGGGGGTCGCCCGCACTGGGGCAAGATGCACACGCTCGACGCCGCCGTGCTGCGTGACCGCTACCCGCATTTCGGAGACTTCGTCGCCTTGCGCGACCGCCTCGATCCCGACCGGCTCTTCGCCAATCCGTACCTGGAGCGTGTGCTCGGTGAGTAACGGCTGAGAGTCCGCCTCAGCGGCGCGTGAGCGGGTCGCGCCCGTCGCTAGGATGAGGGAAACCTCGAACGGAGTCACGGCTATGTGGGAATGGCTGATCCCGGTCCTGATTGTCGTGGCGCTCGTCGTCATCGTCGGCATCTATCTGTGGGCCACCTACAACTCGCTCGTCCAGCTGAACGTGCGGGTCGATGAGGCGTGGAGCGACATCACGGTGCAGCTCAAGCGCCGCGCCGATCTGCTGCCGAACCTCATCGAGGCGGTGAAGGGCTACGCGGCGCACGAGAAGGCGGTCTTCGAGAACGTCACGCGTGCGCGGGCCGAGACGCTGTCGGCCGGCGGTCCCGCCGAGGCGGGTCTGGCGGAAGGGCACATGCAGCAGGCGCTGAGGTCGCTGTTCGCCGTCGCCGAGGCGTATCCGCAGCTGCAGGCCAGCCAGAACTTCCTGCACCTCCAGCAGTCCATCGTCGACACCGAAGACAAGATCCAGGCGTCGCGCCGGTTCTACAACGGCGGCGTGCGCGAGCTGAACACCAAGATCAAGGTGTTCCCCAACAACCTCTTCGCCCGCAACCTCGGCTTCCACGAGCGCGAGTTCTTCGAGGTCGTCGACGGAGCCGCCATCTCGGAGCCGCCGCGCGTCCAGTTCTGACGCGCAGAGTTCCATCCGGGTCACGGCGTCCTCGCCCCGCGCTAGCCTCGCTCCATGGTGCACCGGCTGACCCGCCAAGATGCGCGCCGCATCGCCGTGCGCGCCCAGCTGCTGTCGGGCGAGCGCCCGGCGGGCATCGTCGAGACGGTCGACGCGCTGACGGTCGTGAACATCGAGCCGACCGCGGCCATCGCCCCCAGCGCCGATCTCATCCTGTGGAGCCGCCTCGGCTGGCCGTACCAGCCGGCCGACCTCGTCCGCCTCGTCGAGGAGGACCGCGCGCTCTTCGAGTGGGGCGGCTTCTACCGCACGATGGCCGACCTGCCGCTGCTGCGGCCCGAGATGGCCACGCGCCCGCATTCGCGCGAGGCGCGGGAATGGCTTGCGGCGAACGAGGTCTTCCGCGGTGAGGTCATCGGGAGGCTTCGGGCGGAGGGCCCGCTCCGACCGGCGGACATCCCCGACACGGCCCAGGTGCCGTGGCGATCGTCCGGGTGGACGAACAACCGCAACACGCTCCAGCTCCTGGAGATGCTGGTGCTCCGCGGCGAGGTGGCGATCTCGTCGCGCGACTCAGGCGGGAGGCTCTTCGACCTCGCCGAGCGCGTCTACCCGTCCGACCTGCCGGCCGTCACTCCGGAGGCGGCGGCGCGCGAACGGGCGGAACGGCGGCTCGCCTCGTACGGCGTGGCGCGCGGGAAGAGCCTCGCGCAGCCGATCGAGCCCATCGACGTCGGCGAGGTGGGGGAGGAGGCGGTGATCGAGGGCGCCCCGGGCACCTGGCGGCTCGATCCGACGGCCCTCGCGAACATCGACGACTTCTCGCCCCGCACCGCGCTCCTCTCGCCGTTCGACCGCCTGGTGTTCGACCGGCGGCGGCTCGAGGAGATCTTCGCCTACGAGTACCTGCTCGAGATGTACAAGCCCGCGGCCAAGCGGCGGTGGGGCTACTTCGCGCTGCCGATCCTCCACGGCGATCGCTTCGTCGGCAAGCTCGACGCGAAGGCCGACCGCAAGGCGGGCGTGCTGCGGGTGCACGCGCTGCACGAGGACGCGCCGTTCGGCGCCGACACGACCGATGCCGTGCACCGCGAGATCCGCGACCTCGCGCGATGGCTCGGACTGGAGGTGCAGGGGGTGCCGGAGGCGTGATCAGCGCACCGAAAGCACCATCTCGTCGCCGGTGAACCGCACGCCTCCGCGCAGCGCCCAATCGTCCGCACGATAGGTGAACGCACCCGGGCCCCCGTCGCGCGTCGTACCGCTGGCCGTGGCGACGACGACACCGCCCGTCGCGTCGAAGCCGGACCCGTCGTCGGACAGCACGACGACAGGTCGCTCCTCCACGCGGAACGCGATCGTGTCGAGCGAGGCGAGGTCGGCCGCCCACGGCACGCGCAGCCCGCAGTCGTCCGGCACCGCGTCGGCGGGTCGGGTGCACTCCTCGACGTACGCGTCGAGCTGGGCCTGAGCCAGAGCGGTCGCTTCGGGCGACACCTCGGTCTCGAGGGTGAGCCGCCTCGGTGCGCCCGGGCTCACAGCGGCGGTCGCACTTCCCGACAGGATGCCCCGGGGTGCAGCCTCCACCTCGTACACGGCCGGCAGCAGGGCGAGGTCCTCGCCGACTGCGGCCAGAGCATCGCCGACGTGCACGGCGTCGGCGCCCGGGCCGTCGCCGAGCGCGGTCTGCACGGTGAGCACGCCGAGCTCGTCGCCGGTGAGCACCCAGCGGCCCCCCTCGTTGCGCAGGGAGAAGGCGAGGTCGTGCCCCTCACCGCCGAGTCCGGCGCGAGCTGTCACGACCGCCGTGGCGCCGCTGACCTCGATCTCCGTGACCCGCGGGTCGGTGACGTACGCGCTCGCGCCGGCGAACGCCTGACGGAGGAGCTCCTCCGCCTCGGGAGCGAGCGGATCCGCGCGCAGGGCATCGATGGCGCCGACATCACCAGCGGCGAGCGCATCGAGGTAGGCGCGCGCGGCGCCCTCCGCGCTCTGCGGTCGCGTCGACAGCCACCACCACGCACCGGCGGCGAGGAGGAGGACGGCGACCGCGCCGGCCGCGATCGCGACGGCGGCTCGGCGGTTCACGCTCCCACGCTAGCCCGCGGGTTCGTCGTCGGCGAGCGCCACCGGCTCGGCCCGGCCGGCCTCGTGACGGCGCGCCTCGGGCAGGACGTCGGCGAGATCGTCGGTCGCATCGCCCCAGTTCGAGACCGAGAGGGCCTCGAGCGACTGCCAGCGCGCGGCCAGGCGGAGCTCGTCGGCGACGCGGGCCGCGGCATCCGCCGGTCTGCCGTGCTCCCACCACGCCGACTGGACGAGCAGAGTGGAGGCCGCCCTGTCGGCCTTGAGGTCGATGCGTCCGACGATGTCGTCGCCGACGAGCATCGGCAGCGAGTAGTAGCCGTACCGCCGCTTCGGAGCGGGCGTGTAGATCTCGATGCGGTACTCGAAGCCGAACAGCCGCTCGGCGCGGTCGCGGAACCACACGACGGGGTCGAACGGGGTGAGCAGCGCCGCCGCATCGACGCGCCGCGGAAGGGTCGCGTCGCGATGCAGCCACGCCTTCGCCGGGCGCCCCGCGGTCGACCACCCGTCGACGGTGACGGGGGACAGCTCGCCGGCGTCGGTGAGCTCGGCGATGGCCGCCATGATCGCGGGGCGGTCGTTGATCCGCCAATAGTCGGCGAGGTCGGCCGCCGTCGCAACGCCGTACGCGCTCGCCGCGCGGCGCACGAGTTCGCGCACCGCGTCGCCGCGGGGGACAGGCGCGGCCAGGACCTCGGCGGGGATGACGTGCTCGGCCAGGCCGTAACGGCGCTCGAAGCCGCGCCTGCCCGCGATCGCGACCTCGCCGAACAGCCACAGGTACTCGAGCGCGTTCTTCACCACGTTCCAGTCCCACCAGGGCCCGCGCGCGGCCTCCTTGGCGTCGTGCTCGATCTGCGCCGGACGGAGCGGTCCGCGATCGGCGAGCTCCGCGCGCACCCAGTCGACGATCTCGCGATTGCTCTCGAACCAGCCGCCCCTCTTCGTGCCGTACTTCGCCCGCATCGCGTCCATGCGGAAGCGGAAGAGCGACCAGTCCTGCGCGGGAATGAACGCCGCGACGTGCGCCCAGTACTCGACGTACGGCGCCCGGCGGGCGAACAGCAGGCGATCGAGCGCCGCGGTGTCGTAGGTTCCGACGCGCGAGAACAGCGGCATGTAGTGGGACCGCGCGAAGACGTTGACGGAGTCGATCTGCAGCGTCGCGATGCGGCCGAGCACGCCGTTGAGCTGGCGGGTTCCGGCCGCCGCGGGCCGTGGCCGCGCGAAGCCCTGGGCGGCGAGGGCGACGCGACGTGCCTCGTCCGCGCTGAAGGTCGTCTTCATCCGCGCCAGCCTAGCGACGGGGCCCGACACGGGGGCCCGGCGGAGCCTCGCCGCGAGCGCCCGGCGCATATCCGGAGCGGCATGCGACGCGCCTAGACTGGCGGAATGAGCGGCTCCGACGAAAAGCCCCGCGGCTCGCTGTTCGACGCCTTCCGCGACCGGAGCAGGGTCGTGTCGACCGAGATGTCGGGCACCATCCCGCGCGGGCTGCGCATCGCCACGGCGTATTCGTGGCGGTTCCTCGTCGTCGCCGCGGCGATCGGCGTCGCGATCTGGCTCGTCATCCAGCTCAAGCTGCTCGTCATCCCGCTCCTCGTCGCCATCCTCATCACCGCCCTCCTGTGGCCCGTCTTCACCTGGATGCTGCGCCACCGCGTCCCGAGATGGCTGGCCATCGTCATCTCCGTCGTCGGCACCATCGCGATCGTCGGCGGACTGCTCTGGCTCGTCGCATGGCAGATCACCCGGCAGTGGTCCGAGGTGCAGGCGAGCACGGTCGAGGCCGTCGACAACCTCCGCGACTACCTGATCCAGGGCCCGCTGCACCTCACGGAGGAGCAGATCGACGGACTGCTCGCGCAGGGATGGTCCTTCATCCAGGAGCAGGCGGAACTGGTCTGGTCGGGCGCCCTCGCGATCGGCAGCACGCTCGGCCATGTGCTCACCGGTGGCATCCTCGCGTTCTTCATCCTCCTCTGCCTGCTCGCCGACGGCGCCGGGATCTGGCGCTGGACGCTGCGGCTCTTCCCCCGCAAGGCGCGCCGCGCGGCCGACGGCGCCGGCCGCGCAGGGTGGGTCACCGTCGTGAACTACGCCCGCACGCAGCTGCTCGTCGCGACGATCGACGCCGTCGGCATCGGCCTCGGCGCGTTCTTCCTCGGGGTGCCGCTCGCCATCCCGGTCGCGGTGCTCGTGTTCCTCGGTGCGTTCGTCCCGATCGTCGGTGCCGTCGTCACCGGTGCGATCGCGGTGTTCCTCGCCCTCGTCTACAACGGTCCCTGGATCGCCCTGTGGATGCTGATCGTCGTCCTCGGCGTCCAGCAGCTCGAGGGCCACGTGCTGCAGCCGCTCCTCATGGGATCCGCGGTCAAGGTGCACCCGCTCGCGGTGGTCCTCGTCGTCGCGGGCGGCGCGATGATCGCCGGCATCCCCGGTGCTCTCTTCGCCGTGCCGCTCGCCGCGTTCGTCAACGTCGTCGCGGTCTACCTCGGCCAACGTGCGTGGGAGACCGGCGCGAGACCGACCGGAGACCTCATCTGGAGCACCGTCCCGCGCCCGAGCAGGAGACCTTCGTGAGCATGACCACGCCCCCCGCACGCCATCTCGCGGCGCCCACCCTCGACGACGTCGCCGATGCTGCGGCGACGCTCGACGGCGTGATCGCGCACACGCCCCTCGACGAGTCGCTGCACCTGTCGGAGATCATGGGCGTCCCCGTGCACCTCAAGCTCGAGAACCTCCAGCGCACCGGCTCGTTCAAGATCCGCGGGGCGACCTACCGGCTGTCGCGCCTGACCGCCGCGGAGCGCGCCCGGGGCGTCGTCGCGGCGTCGGCCGGCAACCACGCGCAGGGCGTGGCCCTCGCGGCGAAGTCCCTCGGCATCCCCGCGACGATCTTCATGCCGCTCGGGGTGCCCGTTCCGAAGCTCCTCGCGACCCGCGGCTACGGTGCAGACGTCGTGCTCGAGGGGGCGACCGTCGAGACGCCGCTGCGCCTGGCTGCGGAGTTCGCCGAGCGCACCGGCGCCGTCTTCATCCACCCGTTCGACCACCCCGACGTCATCGCCGGGCAGGGGACGCTCGGCCTCGAGCTGATGGACGACCTGCCCGACCTCGACACCATCGTGCTCGGCATCGGCGGGGGAGGCCTCGTCGCCGGCGTCGCCGCCGCCGTCAAGGCGCGCGCGGCCGCCGAGGGGCGGACGGTGCGCGTGATCGGCGTCCAGGCCGAGAACTCGGCGGCGTATCCGTCGTCGCTGGCGGCGGGGCATCCGCTCGAGGTCGCCACCCGCCCCACGATCGCCGACGGCATCGCGGTGGCCCGGCCCGGCGACCTGCCGTTCGCCATCATCCGCGACCTCGTCGACGATGTCGTGACCGTCTCGGAAGACGACATCGCGCGTGCGCTGCTCGTGCTGCTGGAGCGCGCGAAGCAGGTCGTGGAGCCCGCCGGTGCAGTCGGCGTCGCCGCGATCCTCGCCGGCAAGGTCCGGGCGAGCGGTCCGGTCGTGAGCGTGCTCTCGGGCGGCAACATCGACCCGCTGCTGCTGCAGCGCGTCGTCGCGCACGGTCTCGCGGCGTCAGGACGCTACATGACGCTGCAGATCCCGCTGCCCGACCGTCCCGGTCAGCTCGCGCGGGTGTCGGAGCTGCTCGCGCAAGCCGGCGCGAACGTCATCGAGGTGCTGCACACGCGTCACGGCCAGGGGCTGCAGATCAGCGAGGTGATCCTGCAGCTGAGCGTGGAGACGCGCGGCGAGGAGCACCGGGCGCACGTCATCTCGGTGCTGGAGCAGGCCGGATACGCGCCGACCGTCATGCCCGACTGACCGCCCGCGGCCTACTGCCCGTTGTAGGTCTCGACCTTGACGATCTCGACGGAGATCTCGCGGCCGTTCGGCGCGGTGTACGAGGTCTTCTCGCCCTCCTTGCGGCCGAGGATGGCCGCGCCCAGGGGCGACGCCTCGCTGTAGACGTCGAGCTCGGAGCCGACCGCGATCTCGCGGTTGCCGAGCAGGAAGACCTCTTCGCCGCCCGCGACGATCGCGGTGATGACGGTGCCCGGCTCGACGACCCCGGTCGACTCGGGGGCCTCGCTGACGGTGGCGGTCTTCAGCAGGTGCTGAAGGGTGCGGATGCGCGCCTCCTGCTTGCCCTGCTCGTCCTTGGCGGCGTGGTAGCCGCCGTTCTCCTTGAGGTCGCCCTCTTCACGGGCGGCCTCGATGCGCTTCGCGATCTCCTCCCGACCGGTGGTCGAGAGGTGCTCGAGCTCGGCGGCGAGGCGGTCGTAGGCATCCTGCGTGAGGAAGGTCACGGGGGCATCGCTGGACACGGCTGACTCCTTCGGTCTGCGGGGGAGAGGGTCGATATGTCAAACGCCCCGGCTCTCGGCCAGGGCGCGTATCGACTGCAGTCGAGCCAGACTACGTCACCCAGCAGGAGTTGACAAAACCGGTCGTCGCCAGCGCGGTGGTGCGGATCTCCTCGCGGAAGGCGCGCGAGTGCTCTTCGGAGGCGGGCAGCTCGACGACGCGCCACCCGACGACGCCGTGCTCCTCGTCCTGCGCCTCGATCGCGCACGCGATGTCGCGGCCCGTCGGGGCGGTGACCTGGAACCCGAGCACGACCGAGCGGGCGTCGACGACCTCGAAGCCCGTCGTGTCGGCGTCGACCGAGTCCAGCGAGCTCGACACCGCGAACCACGCGAACAGGCCGACCACGGCGGCGGCGATCGCGATGGCGACGCCGACGATCCAGCGGCGCGCGGGGGAGCGGGTGCGCCCGTAGCGCTCGTCGAGCATGTCCTGAGTCGTCATCGCCGGTCCGTCGGAAGATTAGGCTGGAGTTCCAGGCTAAGCGCTCTCGGGCGCGACCGTTGCCACTCCGCACGGCCCGCTCCGGGCAGAACGAGGACCCTGATGCTCCACGCGCTCGTCGCCCTCGCCGAGGCGACCGCGACCCCGTCGCCCACTCCCGTCCTCCCCGACCCGGAGACGGTCACGCCCGGCCCGTGGGGCTTCGTGGCGATCGTCTTCGTCGCCGTCGCCGTCATCCTGCTGGTGTGGGACATGATGCGCCGGATCCGCCGCGGCCGCGTGCGGGCCGACATCAACGAGGAGCTCGACGCCGAGGAGCAGGCCGCGCGGGCGGTGCGCGCCACCGACACCGACGACGAGAGCACCGACGCGGGAGACCCCGGCGACGCGCCGCGAGGCTGAGCGCGGCATCCGATCGTCGTCGAACAGCGACGGGATGCCGGTGCCCGCCTCGTCTGGATCAGCCGGGCAGCCCGAGTGAGGGCGAGAACGGCTCGAGGGCGATGATGAGGCACGCCGTCCAGTGGCAGAGGAACGCCAGCACGGTGCACACATGGAAGATCTCGTGAAAGCCGAAGTGGCCCGGCCAGGGGTTGGGGCGCTTCATCGCGTACACGACCGCGCCGCCCGTGTAGAGCAGGCCGCCGATCGCGACGAGGATCATCATCGAGACGCTCGCGCGGAGGAGATCGGGCAGGTACATCACGGCCGCCCAGCCGAGCACGAGGTAGAGGGCGACGTACAGCCAGCGGGGCGCGTTGATCCAGAAGACGCGGAACAGGATTCCCAGTAGGGCGCCCGACCACACCAGGATCAGCAGCAGGAGACCCTGCTGGGGCGGCAGCGCGAGCACGGCGATCGGAGTATAGGTGCCGGCGATGAGGAGCACGATGTTCGCGTGGTCGATGCGCTTGAGCACCGCCTTCGTCGTGGGGCCCCAGTCGAAGCGGTGGTAGAGCGCCGAGTTGCCGAAGAGCAGCAGGGACGTGGCCATGAACACGGCGCACGCCCACTTGGCCGCGCCGCCCTGGGCGAGGACGATGAGGACGATCCCCGCGGCGATCGCGACGGGGAATGTGGCTGCGTGGATCCATCCGCGCCACGTCGGCTTGATCTCGGGCCTCGCGGCGTCGACGGCTGCGGCGTCGAGCAGGGGGAGCACCGGGACCTCGGGTGCCTTGGGCAGTCGGGTGCGGCGGCTCATCCTCCCAGGGTACGGCCGACAGCATGCCGCGAGGGGCACATACCGAGTCCCACCGAGAATGGGACTGAGTGCCACGCTAGGGGCGCGCCTCGCCGACCGGTAGCGTAGGCGTGTGGCGCGCACCGGGTCGAACGAGGGCAGAGGACCCCTCTACCGCCTCTACATCAACCGCCTGCGCCGTCGACTCGAGCCCGGCGCCGTGCCGCGCCACGTCGCGATGATGATCGACGGCAATCGCCGGTGGGCGAGGCAGCTCGGCTTCGACTCGGCCGCCCACGGCCACCGCGCCGGGGCGGCGAAGATGCACGAGTTCCTCGAGTGGTGCGACGACGTCGGGGTGAAGGTCGTGTCGCTGTACCTGCTGTCTACGGACAACCTCCGAAAGCGCGACACGCAGGAGCTCGCCGATCTCATCGAGATCATCGCCGAGCTCGCCCACGAGCTCTCACTCGAGCGCGACTGGCGCGTGCAGCACGTCGGCCGTGCCGACCTGCTTCCGCCCGACCTCGCGCGGGTCCTCGCCGAAGCGGAGGATCGCACGAAGGGCAACACGGGACTGCACGTCAACCTCGCAGTCGGCTACGGCGGGCGCGGCGAGATCGTCGACGCGGTGCGCAGCATCATCGCCCAGCACGACCAGGAGGGCGGGTCGCTGGAGGAGCTCGCCGCCAGCCTCACCCCCGAGCAGATCGGCGAGCACCTCTACACCGGCGGCCAGCCCGATCCCGACCTGGTGATCCGCACGTCGGGTGAGCAGCGGCTGAGCGACTTCCTCCTGTGGCAGAGCGCGCACAGCGAGTTCTACTTCGTGGAGGCGCTCGGGCCCGACCTGCGCGAGGTCGACTTCCTGAGGGCGATCCGCGACTTCTCCAGCCGCGACCGGCGATACGGCAGCTAGGCGTGTGCGGCCGCCGCCGGGGCCCGCGCCGCGCCGCGGGTGCCCGCCGTGCCACAATGTGTCCGTGACGGATCTGGACACGTATCTGGCGACGTTCGATGGGGAACCGGGGTATCTCGACTGGGCGGCGTTCGGACCGCTCTCGCCGGCGGTGCGCGCCGAGGCGCAGGCCGACACCGAGCTCCTCGGGTCGGGCCGCCGCACGAGCATCGAGCTGGTGAACGACCACGCACGCGAAGCGCGCGAGCTGGTCGCAGGACTCATCGGCACGGATGCCTCGCAGGTCGTGCTCCAGCCGTCGACGACGTACGGCCTGATGCAGGCCCTCTACGGTCTCGCCGGCGGGCTGCTCGTCGGCCGCGGCGAGTTCCCCAGCCTGACCGTCGCCGCGACGCGGGCCTCGGAGGCTCTGGGTTCCGTCGACGTGCAGTGGCTCGAGCCGCTCGACGGCCTCATCACGCCCGAGGTCGTGCGCGAGGCCCTCACCGATGACACGCGCGCCGTCGCCGTCAGCCTCGTGGACTTCCGCACCGGCTATCGCGCCGACCTGTCCGCCCTGCGCGACGTCATCGGCGATCGTCTGCTGATCGTCGACGCCATCCAGGGATTCGGCGCCGTCGACGCCGACTACACCGCCGCCGATGTCGTGTGCTCCAACGGCTACAAGTGGCTCCGCGCCGGGCGCGGCACGGGTTTCGCATGGTTCGGCGAGCGCGCCCTCGAGCGGATCGCCCCCGTCCTGTCGGGTTTCGGCGGCGTCGAGGGCGGCGACCTCCCGCTGGACGTCGTCCCTGTGCCCGCCGCGTCGGCGCAGGCCTTCACTGTCAGCGGCATCGACACCCTCGCCGCGGCGCGTCTGGCGACCTCGCTGCAGGAGCTCACCGAGATCGGCGTGGCGACCGTCGAGGCCGAGCTCGCCGAGCGCACGCGCGACGTCATGTTCTTCGCCGACCGCTACGAGGTGCCCGTCATCACGCCGCGCGAGCCCGAGCGTCGCGGCGGCATCGTGACCCTGGCGCCCGCGCCGCAGGACGCAGCGCCCCTCGCTGCCTCGCTCGCCAACCACGGGCTGACCGTGACCGTGCGATCGGGGCTCGTGCGCGTGTCTCCGCACGTCGGAACGGGCGGCGACACGCTGCGCCTGTTCGGCGATGCGCTCGCCGCGTTCTCCTCCGCCCGCGTCTGGTGAGGTTCCCCGGCGCGGGGGCGCCGCGTGGGGCATCCGGGAATTAACCCGCACGACACCATCTCGCGCGTGTCGCGCCGACGGGAAGACCGGGCACGGACGTACGTTCATCACATCGGGCAAGGCGCCCGTTCGAGTCGGCCTTCCGGACCACGACTCGTGACCCATGGTCGACTCGTGACTGCCGGGTTCTCCACCCGGGGCGGGAGTGGGTTGTGACCACACGAGCACCACACGAGCAGTACCGTCAGGACGTCGCACAGGGGGCCGATCTCCAGCAGGATCTGCGCACCTACGTGCTCGACACCTCCGTGCTGCTGAGCGATCCGCGGGCTTTCTTCCGCTTCGCCGAGCACAACGTCGTGATCCCGGTCGTGGTGATCACCGAGCTCGAGGGCAAGCGGCACGACCCCGAGATCGGCTATTTCGCACGGCAGGCGCTCCGCCATCTCGACGAGCTGCGGGTCGAGCACGGCAGGCTCGACTTCCCCGTCCCCGTGGGCGAGGGCGGCACGCTGCGCGTGGAGCTCAACAACACCGATGCCGGCGTCCTGCCCTCGGGCATGCGCCTGGGTGACAACGACAGCCGCATCCTCGCCGTCGCGATGCACCTCGCGTCCGACGGGCAAGAGGTCACCGTGGTCTCGAAGGACCTGCCGATGCGCGTGAAGGCCGCGTCGCTCGGCGTGATCGCCGAGGAGTACCTCGCGGAGCAGGCGGTCGACTCCGGCTGGACGGGCATCGCGACGATCGACGTGTCGGGCGACGACATCAGCGACCTCTACGAGAGCGAGGTCGCCTCGTCCGACGACGTGCGCGGACTCCCCGTCAACACCGGGCTCATCATCCACTCGGAGCGCGGGTCGGCCCTGGGCCGGGTCACCGGCGACGGCTCGTACAAGCTCGTGCGCGGCGACCGCGAGGTCTTCGGGCTCCACGGCCGGTCGGCCGAGCAGCGGATCGCGATCGACCTGCTCAACGACCCGGACGTGGGCATCGTGTCGCTCGGCGGGCGCGCAGGCACCGGCAAGTCCGCGCTCGCCCTGTGCGCGGCCCTCGAGGCCGTGCTCGAGCGGCAGCAGCAGCGCAAGATCATCGTCTTCCGCCCGCTGTTCGCGGTCGGCGGGCAGGAGCTGGGCTACCTGCCGGGAGACGCCCAGGAGAAGATGAACCCGTGGGGCCAGGCGGTCTTCGACACCCTGGGCTCCGTCGTCTCGTCCAACGTGCTCGAAGAGGTGGTCGAGCGCGGACTGCTCGAGGTGCTGCCGTTGACGCATATCCGCGGTCGTTCGCTGCACGACGCCTTCGTGATCGTCGACGAAGCGCAGTCACTCGAGCGCAACGTCCTCCTGACGGTGCTCAGCCGCATCGGGCAGAACTCGCGGGTCGTGCTCACGCACGACGTCGGGCAGCGCGACAACCTCCGCGTGGGGCGCCACGACGGCGTCGCGTCGGTGATCGAGACGCTCAAGGGTCACGGGCTGTTCGGGCACGTGACGCTGGTGCGGTCCGAGCGCTCGGCGATCGCGGCGCTCGTCACCGACCTGCTCGAGGCGGGCGAGCTCGCCTGAGTCGATCCGAGGGGGCCGGGATGACGCATCCCGGCCCCTTCGCCGTGTCCGAGCGGGCGGAAACAGCTTTCCAAGAATGAGAAGAGTCTCATTCCCCAGGTCGTTCCGGCCCCCTCAGGTCTGTCACCATGGAGGGGAGCAGTTGGCGATCTGGGGATGGAAGGCGCACACGTGGAGAGTCGGACGCGGCTGGCTATCGGTGGCATGTCCGCCGTCGCCGCGAGCGTGGCCGTCGTCTGCGCGGTCGCGCTGACCAACTCCGCGGCGCTGTCCGACGCCCAGGGGGCGGCCGTCGACGCCGCACCCGTCGTGGTGCCGTCGTCGGGCACCCCGTCCGACGGCGTCGAAGCGACACCGCCGCCGGTCGCCGGCCCCGCGCCCGTCGACGTCGTGCCGGCCCCCGCGCCCGACGTCCGCGCCGAGAGCCCGGCCCCGCCCGTCGCCGAGGTCGTTCCCGCTCCTGCGCCCCAAGTCGTCACGCCGTCCACCGCCGCTCCGGTCGCCCCGCCCGCCGGCGGCGCGGCTGCGGGCACGGGCGGCTCGGCCGCGGCCCCCAGCGAGAAGGCCGTGATCGCGGCAGCCCGCGCCTCCGGCTCGTGGGAGGCCGCCCGAGCGTGGGCGACGCGCCTCGGCTGGTCGCCGGCGCGCATCGATGCCTGGATCGCCAAGATCGAGCAGGACCGCGACGCGCTCTCGGGCGGGCGCGATCAGAGCACCGGCGACGGCGGCCGCGCGGGTCTTGTGGGGCCGGGCGACGGCGACCGC